>NZ_CP062163.1:1200000-1550833 GCF_014844095.1 Brevibacillus sp. JNUCC-41
TGATCGTCCATCGCATTACGGGTGACGGTCCGATCGGTTTGATGATCGGTCCAATGTGGAGCGTCAATAAATGGGATGTCTTGAATGCCATTGACGCCGAATTGAAACGCCGCAACAGCTGGCAGGGAAGAATCATCACACGGAGGTACAATCATGAAGCTTGATCGAATTTTGCCATTCGCCAGGATTCTGCTGGAAAAAGCGGTCCGCCCCGGGGATATAACCATGGATGGGACGATGGGCAACGGTTTTGATACGGCCTTTCTTGCAGGGCTTACAGGTGTAAATGGACATGTCTATAGTTTCGATATTCAGAAAGAAGCGATCCAAACCACAGCGGCGAAACTGGACGCCGAGAATTTACAAGAGCGCTGCACCCTCATTCACGATGGGCATGAACATTTAAGCAAATACATCAAGAATGAACATTCCGGAAAGATCACAGGTGCCATTTTCAACCTAGGCTACCTTCCTGGCGGAGACAAATCAATCATTACCCAAGCCGATACGACAATATCAGCCATTGAACAGCTGTTCGGACTGATGGCGCCTGAAGGCATCATCATCCTCGTCATTTACCATGGTCATCCGGGGGGATCGGAAGAACGGGATGCATTGATGGATTACGTAGAGAACTTCCCTCAACAGAAAGCCCATATCCTGAAATACGGGTTCATCAACCAAGCAAATAATCCGCCATTCATTGTCGCGATTGAAAAAAGATGATGACTTTTGACACCGTTCGCCACGAACGGTGTTTTTTCAATCCCAACTCGCAGGCAGCAGAATTACCAATCATAACTTTTTGAATTTTTCGTCTATAATGATTATAATGATAGAAAATAGATAAGAGGGTGCAGAGAATGGAACATTTGCCTACTTCATTACTGACGGATATATTGACTGAAAAAATCAAAAGGGATTCAAATGAGCAATACGGGGATTTTGTCAGCTCGCTTAACTCGTTGACAGAAAAACAAAAAAACATGGAGGACCTCAAACAATTCGATCATCATTTTGATAAGTTCCTGCCACAGCTCGATTTAATGATTTCCACCCAAAACCATGAAGCGATCATGAATATGAAAGCGACTCTTTTGGACCTATTCGCCAATGACTTGACCTTCAAATCCATTTATCTTCTATCGACCGCATTATCCAATAAAAAAGAACTTACACATTTAAAACAATTTATGTATCCGGTTACTTTCTGGGCACCGGTCATCAAATCGAATGAAATGCTTAAAAACGCAGGCTGAACCAAATAAAAAAAAGCTGCCGAGATTTACATTCGGCAGTTTTTTCATTTATCGTGAAAGTATGTACTGATCAAACGACATACCCTAATATCTTTAAACGGTTTTCAACAAAACTCAGCGCATATTGAAATACATCATCCCGCTCTGGTTCATTGAAGATTTCATGATAAAGCTTCGGCCATTCCTTATATTGCTTTTCACTGGCCAAGTTATAATTAAACCACTCACGAACCGCCTTCTTATTCACGATTCGGTCATCTCCGCCCTGCATGACCAAAAGCGGCACATCCTGAAATTCAGGGATCTCTTCAAAAGCATCCTTCATGGCCTGTGCAAGCTCGCGATACCAGCGGATTGAAACCTTCGTGATATATAATGTATCGTTTCTATCGGATTCACGGATTTCCGCACTTCTCGTTGCCATTTCAGGTGTCAATCCGGAATCTACCCTGAACTGAGGCATCACGATGTTCAAACCATGCGAGATGGTTGTAAGGAACTTCCGCGGCTTCGTTACGAGGCCCAAGCATGGAGAAGAAAGAATCACCCCTGCAATGTCCCATTCCTCTTCCTGAAGAAGGCGTATCGAAATCAAACCACCCATGCTGTGTCCAAGCAAAAAGACCGGCAACGAATATTCGTAAGCCTCTTCTATCCAGCTTTTCACTTCGTCCAAATACTCATCAAAGGAATCGATATGTCCCCGGTAGGCGCGAGTTGTCATACCCTGCCCAGGAAGGTCGCCCATGACGACATGGTATCCAGCTGAAAGCCACATTTGTGTTACCCACTTATAACGTCCGTGATGTTCCATTGCCCCATGAATGATGACAATGACTCCTTTTGCGTCTCCTTCTGTCTCCCATTTCCACATTCGAAATCCCCCTTTCGCTTTTCACTTGTTGTGTACGATTCATGATAGTCAAAATAATATATATAAATTATAACCATATTCGTGATTTTCGACAAAAAAGAAATCTAACAAGTTGTACATTGCTATTATAAATAGCCAAGTGTATTTGCATACGGTATATTAAAATAATACATAAAAACATTCACTTCGGAAAGGAAATGATTGAAATTGATTATTTATCCGTATAAAGGCAAAGAACCTGAAATCGCTGAAAGCGCTTATATCGCTGAGAATGCTGTCGTGACAGGTGATGTCAAAATCGGCGACGAAACATCCATTTGGTTCAATTCCGTCATTCGCGGTGATGTATCCCCAACCATCATCGGGAAAAAAGTCAGTATACAGGATAACAGTGTCCTGCACCAAAGCCCAAATAATCCATTGGTCATCGAGGATGAAGTGACCATTGGCCATCAGGTCATTTTACATAGCTGTAAAATCCGCAAAGGAGCTTTGATCGGCATGGGATCGATCGTGCTAGATGAAGCCGAAATCGGCGAAGGGGCCTTCATCGGTGCCGGCAGTCTCGTTCCCCAAGGTAAAGTCATTCCACCGAACATGCTGGCATTCGGACGTCCAGCTAAAGTCATTCGCGAAATCAACGAAGAAGACCGCCAGGATATGGAACGCATTGTACGTGAATACGCCGAAAAAGGACAATACTATAAAACGGCGGAACGAATAAAGTAACTCACCACCAATTGACTGAAAGTTACGAGTATTATACTGAAACTCACCAGTAAACGTTACAGACTCACAAGTAAATGCTACTAACTCATGAGTAAACTGCTCTACTCACGAGTAAACTGCTCTTACTCACGAGTAAACTGCTACTAACTCACGAGTAAACTGCTACTAACTCACGAGTAAACCGCTCTAATTCACGAGTAAACTGCTACTAACTCACGAGTAAACTGCTCTAACTCACGAGTAAACTGCTCTAACTTACGAGTAAACTGCTCTAACTTACGAGTAAAACGCTCTAACTTACGAGTAAACTGCTCTACTCACGAGTAAACTGCTCTAACTCACGAGTAAAACGCTCTAACTCACGAGTAAACTGCTCTAATTCACGAGTAAACTGCTCTTACTCACGAGTAAACTGCTTTAATTCACGAGTAAAACGCTCAAACTTACGAGTAAATTCTACTAACTCACGAGTAAAACGCTACTTACGAGTAAACTGCTCTAATTCACGAGTAAATTCTACTAACTCACGAGTAAACTGCTCTAACTCACGAGTAAAACGCTCTAACTCACGAGTAAACTGCTTTAATTCACGAGTAAAACGCTCTAATTCACGAGTAAACTGCTCTTACTCACGAGTAAAACGCTCTTACTCACGAGTAAACTGCTACTAACTCACGAGTAAACTGCTCTAATTCACGAGTAAACTGCTACTAACTCACGAGTAAACTGCTCTAACTCACGAGTAAACTGCTCTAACTTACGAGTAAACTGCTCTAACTTACGAGTAAAACGCTCTAACTTACGAGTAAACTGCTCTACTCACGAGTAAACTGCTCTAACTCACGAGTAAAACGCTCTAACTCACGAGTAAACTGCTCTAATTCACGAGTAAACTGCTCTAATTCACGAGTAAACTGCTCTTACTCCACGAGTAAACTGCTTTAATTCACGAGTAAAACGCTCAAACTTACGAGTAAATTCTACTAACTCACGAGTAAAACGCTACTTACGAGTAAACTGCTCTAATTCACGAGTAAATTCTACTAACTCACGAGTAAACTGCTCTAACTCACGAGTAAAACGCTCTAACTCACGAGTAAACTGCTTTAATTCACGAGTAAAACGCTCTAATTCACGAGTAAACTGCTCTTACTCACGAGTAAAACGCTCTTACTCACGAGTAAACTGCTACTAACTCACGAGTAAACTGCTCTAATTCACGAGTAAACTGCTACTAACTCACGAGTAAACTGCTCTTACTCACGAGTAAACTGCTCTAACTTACGAGTAAACTGCTCTAACTTACGAGTAAAACGCTCTAACTTACGAGTAAACTGCTCTACTCACGAGTAAACTGCTCTAACTCACGAGTAAAACGCTCTAACTCACGAGTAAACTGCTCTAATTCACGAGTAAACTGCTCTAATTCACGAGTAAACTGCTCTTACTCACGAGTAAACTGCTTTAATTCACGAGTAAAACGCTCAAACTTACGAGTAAATTCTACTAACTCACGAGTAAAACGCTACTTACGAGTAAACTGCTCTAATTCACGAGTAAACTGCTCTAACTCACGAGTAAAACGCTCTAACTCACGAGTAGTTGACCCAAACAAACTTGTAAACGCCCCTGACTCACGCGTATTGCACGTAAGTTGAATTTTTTTGGGATTTCTTGAATTATTCCCGCTGACGGCAAAATTAATCCATAAAAAAGGTGCCCCGCTAATTGCGGGACACCTTTTTTTATATGGATTACGCTTGTGCTTTTAATGTTTCTGCTTTGTCCGTGCGTTCCCATGGAAGATCGACATCTGTACGGCCAAAGTGTCCGTAGGCAGCTGTTTGTTTGTAGATCGGGCGACGAAGGTCAAGCATTTTGATGATACCTGCTGGACGAAGGTCGAAGTTAGCGCGAACTAGGTCAACAAGGACTTCTTCGCTAACTGTACCAGTTCCGAACGTATCAATTGAGATAGATACTGGCTCTGCAACACCAATTGCGTAGGCCAATTGAACTTCCGCTTTGTCGGCAAGTCCGGCTGCCACGATGTTTTTCGCAACATAACGAGCAGCGTATGCAGCAGAACGGTCAACTTTAGTAGCATCCTTACCAGAGAATGCACCGCCGCCGTGGCGAGCGTATCCGCCGTAAGTATCAACGATGATTTTACGTCCAGTAAGACCAGCATCCCCTTGAGGTCCGCCAATTACGAAACGGCCAGTCGGGTTGATGAAGTACTTAGTATCGGCATCGATCAATTCAGCTGGAACGACTGCCTCGATCACGTGTTCTTTTAGATCGGCTTGAATTTGTTCAAGCGTAATTTCTGCATCATGCTGTGTAGAGATAACGATCGTATCTACACGAACAGGAACGTTATTTTCATCATATTCCACAGTTACCTGTGTTTTACCATCAGGGCGCAGGTAAGCAAGAGTTTCATCTTTACGGACTTGAGCCAAGCGGAATGAAAGTTTATGCGCCAATGAAATCGGAAGCGGCATAAGCTCTTCTGTTTCATTACAAGCAAATCCGAACATAAGACCTTGGTCCCCTGCACCGATTGCATCGATTTCTTCCTCTGACATGTTTCCTTCACGAGCTTCCAATGCTTTATCGACACCAGCTGCGATATCGGCAGACTGCTCATCAATGGAACTCAACACTGCACAAGTTTCAGCATCGAAACCGTATTTCGCACGTGTGTAGCCAATTCCTTTAATCGTATCACGAACGATACGCGGAATATCTACGTAAGCGGAGGTTGTAATTTCACCGGCAACAAGTACAAGACCTGTAGTTACGCTAGTTTCACACGCAACACGTGCATTTGCATCCTTAGCTAGGATAGCATCTAAAATGGAATCTGAAATCTGATCACAAATTTTGTCCGGATGGCCCTCTGTAACAGATTCAGAAGTAAATAGACGTTTCTTTGACATCGTATTTCCTCCTTGGAAGTTAGTATGTTGCAGGCAAAAGCCTGAATTTTACGGAACTCGTTTCCCTCATTAGTTTCAACTATAGACACAGAATTACTTATTAAAAAACACAAAAACCTTCCCTGGCAAATGAGGAAAGGTTTAACATTCTGTCTTCTATCCTTTCACTCTTATCGTTCAAGGGTTTTTTACCTTGCTCAGGTTAGCACCATCACCACTATTCCTTGAAGACCTTCGCTTTATTTTCGGCGATCGATCTTGGAGTCAAGTTCAATATGGCAGGTTGCTGGGTTTCAAAGGGCCTGTCCCTCCACCAACTCGGGATAAGAGAATCCGTACAATTTAAGATATTATCGTATCTGGCTGGAACTTGTCAATGCTTTTCTAAAAAGATGATATCCATCCAGAATGGCGTTCATTTGAAAAAACATGTTGATGCAGCGTCCTAGAAGGGCTTACAATGCAAAATACGAATAGAAATGTTGTAAATTGCCATTAATAATAAAGTAATGAGCATCCGAAAAGGAACGACATCCTGACTTTCCCTTTAGCCATATATTGCTTACTTACTTCCTATTAAAATAAAATTATCTTCATGAAAGTTTATGCGGTAATCCTGAATCGGTTCCTGCCGGATTAAAATGATTAATGCAACTAACTGAAAATAATCACAAATTAAAAGAAATAGTATAGACTAATTAAATGAATGTGTTATACTAATTGTAATCTAAAAACTTAAACAAAGGAAGGTACCTCATATATGAATTCTGTAGACGTTTCTAATGAGTTACACCAATTATTAACAGGAAACAATGTGCAAACTCAACTTTCAGTTCCTCAATTGGTCGAAAAAGTATTAAGCAGAAATGAAGGCGTTCTAACATCCACCGGTGCGGTAAAAGCTGAAACTGGCAAATATACAGGTCGTTCACCTAAAGATAAATATATCGTTGAAGAAGCATCAGTTAAAGATAAAATCGATTGGGGTCCAGTGAACCAGCCAATTTCCGAAGATGTATTCAATAAACTATATAATAAAGTAGTTGACTACCTAAAAGCAAAAGAAGAGATTTTTGTTTTTAAAGGTTTCGCTGGTGCAGATGAATCATCACGTCTTCCGATCCGTGTTGTTAATGAATATGCTTGGCATAACCTTTTCGCCCATACTTTGTTCATCCGTCCAAACGAAGAGGAATTGAGAGGTCACGAAGCTGAATTCACAATCCTTTCTGCACCTAACTTCAAAGCAGACCCGGAAGTTGACGGAACTACATCCGAAACTTTCATCATCGTTTCATTTGAACGCCGTACCATCCTGATCGGCGGAACGGAATATGCAGGAGAAATGAAAAAATCGATCTTCTCGATCATGAACTACTTACTTCCAGAGGCTGGAATACTTCCAATGCATTGCTCTGCAAACGTAGGACGTGAAGGGGACGTCGCTTTATTCTTCGGTCTGTCCGGTACAGGCAAAACGACTTTGTCTGCAGACACGAGCCGTAAACTGATTGGCGATGACGAGCACGGCTGGTCTTCTAACGGCGTATTCAACATCGAAGGCGGCTGCTATGCGAAAACAATCAACCTTTCACGTGAAAAAGAACCACAAATTTTCGATGCGATCCGTTTCGGTGCCGTACTGGAAAATGTTGTTGTTGATCCGGATACACGCGAAGCGAACTATGATGACAGTTCATTGACTGAAAACACTCGTGCTGCTTACCAAATGCAAGCGATCGATAACATCGTGAACCCAAGTATTGCAGGACATCCAAATACAATCATTTTCTTGACAGCTGATGCTTCAGGCGTTTTGCCTCCAATCAGCAAGCTTTCCAAAGAACAGGCAATGTTCCACTTCCTAAGCGGATACACTAGTAAATTGGCTGGTACTGAAAGAGGCGTAACTTCACCGGAAGCTACATTCTCCACTTGCTTCGGTTCACCATTCTTACCGCTTCCAGCTACACGCTATGCCGAGATGCTTGGTGATAAAATCGACGAGCACAATGCAAAGGTATACCTTGTCAACACTGGATGGACTGGCGGTGCATATGGAACTGGAAGCCGTATGAAACTGGCTTACACCCGTGCAATGGTACAAGCTGCACTTGAAGGTGAATTAGCGAACATCGAAACGATCAAAGATGATATCTTCGGTTTGGATATCCCGCTTCATGTTCCTGGTGTTCCTGATGAAGTGCTTCAACCAATCAAGACTTGGGCAGATCCTGCAGCCTATAAAGAAGCAGCAACAGACCTTGCCGCTCAATTCCGTGCAAACTTCAAGAAATTCAAAAGCGTTCCAAGTGAAATCGAAGAACTTGGCGGACCGACAGCTTAATAAATTTCACACAAAAGGATCAAGCTCTTGGCTTGGTCCTTTCAGTTTGTCGACAAGAAAGTATCTCTTCCCGAACCAAGAATATGTTTTCCTTCATGGTTTCTTTATTAAGCAAAATAGGGCGAAAAATGGCGTCTGCGGTCGTATATAATGCTGGGCAGGGCGAAAAACGGCGCTTGCAGTCGAATAACTGGCTTCCCCATCCCCCCAGATGCCCGCTTGTGAGACGCTTGGCAGACACAGACAGTCTCGGCGGAAAGGAATGTTTCTACAATTTGTCTGAAAGGATCAAGCTCTTGCTTGGTCCTTTTCTTCATTGGAAAAAGGGCACTGTCATAGACAGCGCCTCCTTTATCCTTATTCCATTAACGATGTTTGTCCAAGTTTTTAGATGATCGCTTTATTCCTGGCTTTTTTCATGGACATCGTTTTGTATTCATATATATTGCCCAGGTTGGCCACCGGGACTTCTGTTTTAGTTGCATCAATGCAATTGCGTGTATCCAAAATCAATTTATTGCTCATGAGATCCGATAGCTTATCATAGTCCATCCGTTTAAATTCATCATGGTCAGTCAGGACAAGTATCAAGTCGGCATCATTTACAGCGTCTTCGACAGATACGACTGGCATCTTTCCGGATTGGACATGCGGGTCATGCAAGGCTACATCCATGTTGTCCATCCCCATCAAGATATTGACGACATCAATGGCGGGACTTTCTCGAATATCATCTACATTTCCTTTGTATGCAAGACCGAAAACAGCTACTTTTGGATTCCGGATCCCCTCTAGCATCATCCTTACGGAATTAACGATATAATAAGGCATCGATACGTTGGTATCACGGGCCAATTTAATGATTCTCGCATACTCTGGTGCCTTTGCAACGATGAAATATGGATCGACCGCCAAACAATGGCCGCCAACGCCAGGCCCAGGTTGGTGTATATTCACACGAGGGTGTTTGTTTGCCATCGATATGACATCCAAAACATTGATGTCAAGCTCGAAACAGATTTTCGTCAGCTCATTCGCAAGGGCGATATTGACATCCCTGAAGGTGTTTTCCATCAGTTTGGACATTTCAGCCGTTTTCGCATCCGTCTGAATGATTTCCCCTTGAACGAAGGTTTTATAAACAAGACTTCCTTTATATGAGCATGTTTCCGTGATGCCTCCGACGATACGGTTATTATGGACCAACTCTTCAAGAATCCTTCCAGGTAAAACACGTTCCGGACAATGAACGAGGAAAATGTCTTTTCCGATGGTAAGGCCCGTCCTCTCGATCAGCGGTTTAATATGATCATCCATGCTTCTCGGCGCTATCGTCGATTCGATAATGATGACATTCCCTTTTTTGATAAAAGGAAGAATGTTGGAGGTTGCATCCATGACATGAGTTAAATCACAAGATTGATGTATGTCCTTTTTATTTGGTGTAGGCACCGCGATAATGAAAACATCCGCATGTTCCGGGCTTAACGCAGCTCTGAACTTATTGGAAATAAGCACTTCTTGCAATACCTCTCCCAAACCTGGTTCTTCGATATGGAGCCTGCCGCTATTCAAATTGGAAATAATCTCAGGATGGATATCCACGCCGACAACATCGACACCGTGTTTCGCAAACATTAAAGAAGTTGGAAGTCCTATATAACCAAGTCCGATTGTACAAAGTTTCATATAAACCACTCCTATCTATTTTTCTGCTACACTCACATTCGTTAGGCTGTTTGATAGATTTCGATAAAGATTTCCTTCTCTTGTTTCCAATTGTACTTTTGTCGCGCCTCCAGGCAGTTATTGCTCATTTCCGCCCTTTTTTCAGGATGTTTCAATAAGTAATTGACGCCTTCGGCAATTGATTTTGGATCATGTGAATCGACACACACACCGATTTTTTCTGTATCGACAACCTTTTGAATTTCAGGAAAGCTGCAGGCAACCACAGGCACACCGCTCATCATGTATTCAAACAATTTATTTGAGGATGCGGAGTAGTGATTAAAGCAGACATTATTCAATATCTGAAAACCTAAATACGCATTTTTTGTATAGTGGAGCAGCTCGTCGACCGGAACCTTCGGCAGGAACTTCACACGATGCTCCAGATTCATGTCTCTAACTTTTTTCATTAATTCGTCCTTGATTCTTCCATCCCCGATAAAAACTACCGTCCCGCCTTCGATCATCGGTACAGCATCAACCAATTGCTCCAATCCTCTTCCCATTTGCACGCCGCCTTGGTATAACAATATCGGTTCATCCTCTGGCAAATCGAGCAGCTCATGCAAATTCACGGCCGTACTTTCCTCAGGATTGGTTGGTATCGGGTAGTTATGGACCACCTTGGGATACAGACCATATAAGTCTTCGTTATACTTAGCTCTCGTATGGTTTTCGGCAATCATTTCATCGACGAACATTAATAGGAATTTCTCCATCAGCCCGTAAATTCGGCTATTATATCCCGTTCTGCTCGTTTGCACCTCATGCGAGTCATAAATCAGCTTTTTTCTTCTCAACCATTTACTGCTGATCGCTCCCTGCATGAGCGTATTCAAGTCATTCGAATGATAAAAGTCATATTTCCTTTTCCTGCCATGATAGATCATTTGACCAAAAATATAGCTCCTTGTTAATAGGGTCGGCAGCTTCGTTTTAGTGATGATCATGGTGCACATCGCAAGGAGTGCAAGGGAACCGAACAGTATTCCCGATCCCAGCCAGCCGTTGATCAAGTTCAAGTTCCACAACGTATTCCAGACCAATAAGGCCAATAGAACGATTTCAAACTTCTTTTTCTTCAATTTGCCTACGATCCTGAGAACCCTATGAAGCCCTTCCCAGCGGTTATTCACCCTAGTGACGGAGAAACCATTTTGGTGTTTCTCCTTTTTGGGCAAGCCCTCGATTTTCCAGTTATGAATGGCAATTAAATCGACTTCATAACCAGCTTCAGTAAGTGCTGTGCACTCTCTTAGAACCCTCGCATCGTTTGTAAAGTGATTCCACACGAACATACATACTTTCTTCGCCATGTTGTCCTCCACTTCCGGATTTTTCAGCCTGACGCTTCCATCACATTGATGAGACCTTTAATATTTTTAGACCATTGAAAATGTTGTTTAGCATACCGATGACCATTTTCCCCCAGTTCTTCACGAAGGGCTGGATCTGAGGCCATGGTCAAGATATGTTGACAGATTTCATCAACATTCCTGCTCTCTGCCACCAACCCGCATTTCGCCTCTCTGAGCATCTTCTTGGCCCTGCCGTCCACATCACCGACAATCGGTTTTCCGACACACATATAATCGATGATTTTACCAGGCAAAACTTTATTGAATACTTCTTTTTCAACCAAGCTCACATAGGCAATATGGGATGTTGAAACTTCATGAAGGGTCACTCTTCGATTCATCGCATTAATCATCTTAATATTAGTCAGCCCTCTAGAGCTTATCTCCTTCTCCACTTCGGATATCCGATATCCATATCCAATCATCGAGAACTCGATTTGTTTATGTTCCCTTAGCTTTTCAGCCACGGCTATCAGTTTTTTCAAGTCCTGAGCCAGTCCGATATTTCCCGCATAAACGACCTTGATTACGTTTTCCGATACGGGTGTAAGCAAATTCTTTAACGTCAGCTCATCCGCAGTAAGCGAATTAGGGATGAATTGGATGGCCTCTTCCTGGACTCCCTTTGCAACGATATAATCCCTGAAACCAGGACTATTGATGATAATAAAATCCGAATGCCGATATAGCTTCCTTTCCAGGAAGAAGGCGATTTTCAAAACCCACTTATTAGTGAATACCCCAACTCCTATCAACGATTCCGGCCATAAATCCCTGACATCGGTAATGAGTTTCGCCTTCATCTTCTTCTTGGCGATCAATGCCGCAAATGTCGGGAAGATCGGCGGGGTCGTGGCGAACACATAATCATATTTTTTTTCGAGACGGATAATTGTATAAATGAAAAGCCACATTGCTTCAAGATAATGAAGCAACCGCTTCCCCATATTGCTTGTATACCTCTTCACTTTGTCCGGTTTAATCCTGATGACATCTTCTTCAATGCTATCTTCATCCCAAAACTTTGTATCTTGATATAAACTTTGATTAGGATAACTCGGCTTCAATGTGATGACCGTTACCTCAAATCCGTTTCTTTTCAAATGGAGATATATATTTTTCATTCTATTTCCCGCACTTCCGATTTCCGGATAAAAGTTTTGTACGATCATCAGGACGCTTTTCATATTCGCCTATCACCTCTATTCTGCTGAGCTATGCTTCCTGCTTTATATTGTAAATGCCAGATATTAACTGAAGGTTAAAGAATTATAAAGTCCTCATTAATATTGTAAAAATTCTGTTAATAATTGTTTCATTTTTAAATTTCCCATGAACTTCCCGTTATAATGGGGGAGACATTCAGAAGAGGAGGAAATGAGCATGCCTAATCAACGTATAAAGGTCATGACCGTATTTGGTACAAGACCAGAGGCTATCAAAATGGCACCAGTCGTTTTGGAACTGAAAAAGCATCAAGAAGAAATAGAAACCATCGTGGTGGTCACTGCCCAGCATAGGGAAATGCTCGACCAAGTCTTGCAATGTTTTCAAATAAAGCCAGATCACGATTTGGATATGATGAAGGATAGACAAACATTAGAAGAGATTACGACTCGAGGGCTTGAAAAATTGAGTTCGCTCATGAAAGATATAAAACCGGATATCGTCCTCGTACATGGGGATACAACGACAACTTTCATCGCAAGCTTGGCAGCTTTCTATAATAAGATACAGATTGGCCACGTTGAAGCTGGTCTCCGGACTGGTAATAAGTATTCTCCATATCCTGAAGAAATGAATAGGCAGCTGACGGGCGTCTTGGCTGATTTGCACTTTGCCCCAACTAATCAGGCGGCAGAGAATCTGATTTTGGAAAATAAAAAGAGTGATTGTATCCATATTACTGGAAATACGGCTATCGATGCTTTGAAAACAACAGTACGAAAAGACTATGAACATCCGATTCTATCTGGCTTGAATGGAGATCGTATGTTATTGATGACAGCGCACAGACGAGAAAATATCGGAAAACCAATGGAAGAAATATTCCGTTCCGTCAAACGGCTGCTTGAAGATCACACAGATATCCAAGTCGTTTACCCGCTTCATAAAAATCCAGTAGTCCGTGAAATTGCTTACCGGATTTTTGGTGAAACGGAAAGACTTCACTTAATAGAGCCGCTTGAGGTGCTTGATTTTCATAATTTTGCGGCGCACGCCCATCTAATATTGACAGATTCCGGAGGCGTGCAGGAAGAAGCCCCATCACTAGGCGTTCCCGTTCTCGTGCTGCGCGATACGACGGAACGTCCGGAAGGAATCGACGCTGGCACTCTCTTATTGGCAGGGATTGAGGAAGAACGAATTTATCAATTAGCCTCAGACCTACTTACAAATGAAGAAACCTATAAAAAAATGGCGACAGCTTCCAACCCATATGGAGATGGATTCGCTTCACAGCGGATTGTCGAAATCCTGTTAAAGCATTGCGGAATGAAATCCCCCCTTCCGTTATGAAAAAGTAGAAGAAAATAATGAGAAAAGCCTGTCACATAAGCGGCAGGCTTTTTCTATTCAGCCAGATTAACAAAGAGTACAAAACTAATCCTAATTTGAATTTGAAAATGTTAGATACCTATGTGATAGTTTGGGTAGATCAATAACTTTACATTGCTTGGAGGTGTTTAGATGTTTGGGGAAGATCCCAAGTGTGTTAAATGTGGTAAAGAAATTAAGGGGGACGAAGTCGTTCTTGTGAAAATGCGTTATCCAAAGCGTAAAGGGATGACTGAAATAAAGGCATATTTAAAAAATGAAGGAAGCTTCATCTGCGAAGTTTGTTTTGATAAAGAGGATAAAATCTCCCTGCCGAATTGATAGTCATGATACGCAACAGGAGGATTACATGAAAAATCAAGCAAGGTCAAGGATCAGTTTGGCGTTCAATGGGACTTGAATTTCACAAAATGAATGTAAAAATGGCCGAAAATACAACTTGTATCTCCGGCCATCTTTTATCTCATCCAAACACATGAAAATAATTCAAGACATTTTTTCCAATCAATAAAATCGTGACGCAAATGAATAATATCCGTACATATGAAGCACCTTTCTTAATTGCGAAGTTCGTTCCGACCAATGCTCCTGCGACCATTGCCAGACCCATCGGAATTCCATAGGCAAAATTGACGGTCCCCATGGATAAGAAAATGATAAGTGCGGCAATATTGCTTCCGAAATTCAATATTCTTGCATTTCCGGCAGCCTGGACAAAATCAAACCCGATGATCAAAAATGAAAATAATAAAAAGGACCCTGTGCCTGGTCCAAGAAAACCATCATAAAAACCAATCGCAAATATTATGAGTATCAAAAGAATCATTTTCTTCCTTTTCAGCCCTTTATACTTTGCATCTTTACCCCAATCCTTTTTTACCAACGTATAAATCGCGACAATGACCAGCAAAATCAAAATGAGGGGCTTCAGTATCTCTGCGGAAACGAAATGTACAACGTATGCTCCTAACGCCGCTCCAATCACAGTAATCGGAAACAGCTTGATGACGAATTTGAAATCCACTTTTCCAGCCCGAATGAATGAAATCGTACTCGTTAAAGATCCCATTGTACCCGCCAGCTTGTTAGTGGCAAGTGCCGCTGAAGGCGAAATCCCCGTGAACAATAATGCCGGAATGGAAATCAATCCGCCCCCGCCCACAACGGAATCGATGAATGCGGCAATAAAACCGGCAAGTACTAAAAATAGCAAAGTATAAAGATTGATATCCTCCATGTATTCCCCTTCTTTCAAAAGCACTATCTATAATGCCTTACTCATTTTCCATCCAGATAATCGAATAACCTTTCCTCTGAAATGACCGTGAATCCATGCCGCCTAAGCAAAGCCGCGGTCACTCCATTCCCGACCTTCTTCTCCCCCTTGAATTCCCCATTATAAATCGTGGTACTTCCACAGGATGGACTATTTTCTTTTAAAACGACTAACGTCGCCCCTAACTCCTGGGCTTTCAATAACGTAAGATTCGCTCCCTTTATGTACAATTCCGTTACATCCCTGCCCGACTTTTCGATGATCTTCGCTTTTCCATCAAGGACATCCCCACCTTCACCGCCAACTATCTCCGCAGGATCCCTCGGTGTCGAAAAACCGCCAAGCAACTCAGGACAAACCGCTATAGCCTTTTTCTCCTTCACCAATTCCATAATTCTTTCATCCAAGCTGTGTGTACCATTGTATCTAACCTCAAGACCCGCTAAACAAGAACTCACCAAAATCATCAAATCACCCAACCTTATGCGCTTTACACCATTTTACCATTTTACCATTTTTTAAATGACAATCATTTCGAAGATTGAATCCACCAGGGATAAGATGTCGGTTGAAATATTGGCGTGTAAGCCGAATGATGTGCGTTTACGGTCCATTTCTTTGGTGCACAGGTCGAATTATGCAACAAATCAAAAAAAGCGCTTGCTGCGAGACGATTCCCGGCAAGCGCTTGTCTATTTAGTTAGTAGAGTTCAGTGATAGTAGTTGGTACGTAATGATGGTCTTTTCACTTGTCCATTCAATTTTTTGAATAACGGCTGTTCCGCTTGAGTCAGATTGAATCGTCTTGCGGACATCGATTGGAATATCGATAGGGTATAACCTGTAACCATCTTTCGACAGCCGAAAAATGTTTTCTTCTTCACGGGTTTCGTTACCTTTAGTAACGATCATGGTATTTAGCTCCATAGGCATGCCCATGTGTATCTCCTCCTCTTGCCAATATATATTTCATTCTATCATTTTTCGGTTTTACTTTTCATCCAAGATGTTAAATCTTCGACTACTTTTCTGTTCACGGCGGGTGGGAAGTAATGCGTGAATTGAGGGAAATACCAGCTTTCGACCTCTTTGTCGTGCATTTTCAACCTTTTTTCCAACCGGTACGCGTGTTCAATGGCGACATTGTCATCTTTTTCACCATGAATGATAAGAACGGGTACATTCAAATCTTCAATTGCAAACAATGGCGTACGGTATTCATATTGATCGGGGCATTTTTTAGGTGTTCCGCCGATGACCCGCTTCATCATCCGACGCATATCGACACGCTCGACATATGTTAAAAACATATCCGATACACCACCCCAGGTGACGATCGACGCTGCATTCCTGCAGTATATCCCAGTCCAAAGCGCCATGATGCCGCCACGGGAAAATCCGAGGATATGAATGTGATCCTTGTTCACCCGGGGGTGCTGTTCAAGAAGATTGAATCCTGCTATCGCATCGAATCTATCTTCGCCTCCAAAATCCTCATCTCCCTCCCCGCCTTGATTCCCACGGTAGAAAGGGGCAAAAACGATGAAGCCTTCAACAGCATACTGCACGATCCTTGCAGGCCTCACCTTGCCGACATTTTTTATCCCGCCGCGTAAATATAAGAAAGCGTCATGTATTTCACCATCAACCGGTTCAGCTAGCAGCCCCTTTACTTTCAGGCCTTGTGATATGTATGTGACTGAATAAAGATGGATTCGTGGATGCGGTGATGGAAACCGCCGTTTTGAAATAATCGTTCCGTTCTCCAATTTCCACTCTCCTTTCTCTTTATTCTTATTGTAAAACATCCGCTTGTTTTTATCCCCTGAGAGGCATTCACATTTTTTTCATCCGTTCATACGATAAGGTAGGCAAAATACCTATATATCAAGGAGGAAGGAATTTTGAAAAAATGGTGTAAAGCAGGTGTCGTATTTTTACTTCTGTGCATGCTGGTGATCCCGCTTGGAGCATGTGGCAACAAGGAACAGGAAACAACGAAAGTCAGGGTTGCCGAAGTAACCCGCTCCCTTTTCTATACACCGCAATATGTAGCGATTGAAAAAGGATTTTTTAAAGATGAGGGTCTCAGCATTGATTTGAAAACGACGGCAGGCGGCGACAAGACGATGACCACGCTTCTGTCCGATGGGGCTGATATTGCTCTCGTTGGCTCTGAAACATCGATTTACGTTCGGGCACAAGGTTCGAACGACCCGGTCATCAATTTCGCTCAATTAACACAAACGGATGGGACGTTTCTTGTTTCACGTGAAAAAATTGACAACTTCAATTGGGATATGCTGAAAAACTCTACATTCCTAGGCCAGCGAAAAGGCGGGATGCCCCAAATGGCCGGCGAGTTCGTCTTGAAAAAACATAACATAGACCCGAAAAAAGATTTGAACCTCATACAGAATATTGATTTTGCGAATGTCGCAACTGCGTTCGCTTCCGGAACCGGCGATTTTGTTCAACTGTTCGAACCAACGGCCAGTGTGTTTGAAAAAGAAGGAAAAGGCTATATCGTCGCTTCTTTCGGCTCCGAATCCGGGCATCTTCCCTATACGGTTTATATGGCTAAGGAAAGTTATTTGAAAGAAGACAAAGAGACGGTCAAGAAATTCACAAAAGCATTGAAGAAAGCACAGGATTGGGTTCAGGAAAATGACGCTGCCGAAATCGCCAAAGTCATTCAGCCGTATTTTGAAGATACCAATCTCGAGACGATGGAAACAGTTATCAACCGCTACAAAGAACAAGGTTCATTTGCCACAGATCCCATTCTTGATGAAGAAGAATGGATCAATCTGCAAAACGTCATGGATGAAGCAGGCGAGCTGCCTTCACGTATAAGCCATGATGAGCTGGTCAATACCGATTTTGCTGAAGAAGTCACAAAATAGCATAACTTAAGGTAAGGAGGATGTCCGATGAGCTTTTTAAAGATCCAAGACATTCACCATACTTATTTTTCAAATCAGACGGCAGCGACCGCACTGGCGGACATTTCCCTCGACATTGAAAAAGGTGAATTCGTCTCTTTTCTAGGTCCGAGCGGCTGCGGAAAGACTACCCTGCTTTCCATCATCGCTGGACTATTTTCGCCTACTTCGGGAAAGATCCTGCTCGAAAACAAACCGCTGAAGGCCAACAGTGACCTTTCAATCGGCTATATGCTGCAGCAGGATTATCTATTTCCATGGAAGACGATAGAAGAAAATGTTTTATTAGGATTGAAACTGATTAAAAAGGATGAAGGTCTTGAGAGAATAAAGACGCTGAAACTATTAAGTGACGTTGGATTGGGAGGCACCGGAAAATCATATCCACGCGAACTCTCAGGCGGAATGAGGCAAAGGGCCGCACTGGCACGGACACTGGCGGTCGACCCAAAAATCCTTTTGCTTGATGAACCCTTCTCGGCCCTTGATTACCAAACGAAGTTGAAGCTGGAAGACCTTGTTTTTGAAACCCTGAAATCCTTCGGAAAGACAGCCGTGCTCGTCACCCATGATATCGGTGAAGCCATCGCAATGAGTGACCGCATTTACCTGTTTTCCGCGAACCCGGGAAGCGTGCACAAAACATTCGAGGTACCCGATGAACTGCGTGAACTGACGCCTTTCCATGCACGCAACCACCCACATTATCCAATGCTATTCCAAACGATCTGGAAGGAGCTTGAGAGCCTTGAATATTGAACAGCTTCATAACCAATATAAAACCAAATTAAAAAAGGAAAACAGGCTCATTCGCTTTTATCAGATCCTGATTTTCATCTTTTTTTTCAGCAGTTGGGAACTTTTTTCCCGGATGGAATGGATTGATCCGCTCATCTTCAGCTCCCCAACCAAAGTGTGGCACCTTTTCATTCAAAAATTGGGTGATGGAACACTTCTATCCCATTCCGGAGTGACGCTATTCGAGACCGTTCTCGGCTTTATCATAGGGACATTGCTTGGAACCGTCCTGGCATCCCTGCTTTGGTGGTCACCAAGATTATCCAAAACACTAGACCCCTATCTCGTCATTTTAAATGCCATGCCGAAAGTGGCACTCGGCCCCATCATCATCGTTGCATTCGGCCCTGGCTTTCCATCCATCATCTCGATGGGGGCGATCATCTCCATCATCATCACCACCATCGTCGTCTACACTGCATTTCGCGAAGTGGACCCGAATTACCTGAAGGTACTCCAAACTTTTGGCGCCACAAGAACACAAGCTTTTCGGGAAGCCATCTTACCCGCCTCTTTCCCAACGATCATCTCGACATTGAAAGTGAATGTCGGCCTCTCCTGGGTCGGCGTCATCGTGGGGGAATTCCTAGTTTCGGCCAAAGGACTCGGCTACCTCATCATTTATGGCTTTCAAGTCTTCAACTTCACCCTCGTAATGCTTGCCTTGATGATCATTGCCGTCTTTGCCACAATCATGTATCAACTAGTAGAACTTCTCGAGCGAAAATTAATCAAAGACTAACCAAACTGCCGATAACCCTCGGCAGTTTTTCATTCATGCTAGAATGAATTGAGTCTTTGGCGGTTTACTCGTGAATTGGACTTTTACTCGTGAGTTCCAGCGATTTATTCGTGAGTTTCGACCGTTTACTCGTGAAATTTGGCGGTTTACTCGTGAATTGGCGGTTTACTCGTGAGTTTCACCCATTTACTCGTGAGTTTCGACCGTTTACTCGTGAATTCAGGCTATTTACTCGTGAATTCAACAGATTCACTCGTTTCTCAGCAAAATGGCATCATCCAGTCTTGATAAGCTCAATGGTACAATCTCGTCTTTCATGATGAAGCTAAACTCCTCACCGAGTACATCCGGCAATGCTTCCAAAAAGATCGGGCCTTCCGTTTCCAGGTAATCCTGTTTTTTCTCTACTTCACTTAATGCAGCGTAGTATATTGATTTAACGAATGGCTTCACTGGATCATGTACTTTATATTGTCCCAAAAATCGCAGCTGGCCCACAAAGCCTCCTGTTTCTTCATACACTTCCCTTATGGCCGTTTCTTCAATCGATTCCCCTGCTTCCCGCTTTCCTCCGGGGAACTCCAATCCCCGCTCTTTGTGTTTGGTCAATACCCACCTGCCTTTATATCTGCTGAGCACTAAAACATGCCAAGACTCTCCAAAGACAGGATTCTCGGAGTATTCCACCTTATATCCGTTCTTATCAAGAAAACGCTTCATTTTTCCCCTTCTCTCCGTTTAAGAAATAATGCTATGTCCTTCTTTCATTATATGGGTAAAAGCTAGAATCTGCATCACATCAAAAAAACGATGGACCCTCAATATTCGAGGCCATCGTCAGTTGGTTTTGCCTGTAAAATCCCCATGCTTTCTATATGCCGTTTTCCTTCATCGGTACCTAGAGCATAAATCATCTCGTAAATTTTTTGGAGCGTGATATCCTGTTTATCATTTTCACGGTCAAAATGGTATTGAAGGTATGGGACATGTGAGCGGTAAAAATTTTCTTCGCCTATTGAATAATTATAATCAAATAATTCACGTAACTTGATGATTTCATTATCGGTCGCCTCGATTTCGAAATTCCATGGAGAGCTTTCCCTATCTTGTGTTATCTGCCCATTCGGAAGCCAAATGTAATATTTTTTCCTGTTTTCGGACACATTCATCCACCCTTTCCATATATCCTACGCTTATTTTTCACGTATTTCTCTACTTCATACAATGGAAAATTTTGTTTACAGAAGAACAAAGATGTTAAATAATAGATTAAAGTATCTTTCAAAGGGTAAAACATATAATAAGCCCAAGCATCCCTTAAGATTTTTATATGCACCCAGAGTTTTTTTTGATAACCTACATATAAAGAGATAACGGATTCTAATAAATGTGAGGTGAGAGTTTTGAAGTTAATTGAAGAATTATACAATATGTACCGCGATAAGATGACTGGTGATGAAGAAGATATTGATATGCTCACTTTTGCGGTCCTGGAACAGCTTGACCGTAAGGAAATTTTCGAATTGCTTCAAGAGATGGATGATCAAGAACTGACCAATTTAATGGGCCTTTACATTATTGAAACGTTAAAAGGGAAGTTCGCCCAAAATAGTTTGAACGATACGAAACCTACACATTTTCCGCCTAGGAATATTCATTAATACATACTTTGTCCGGTGTCCCTCTTTTGATGGATGCCTTTTTTATTGTTTTAACCTAAAAAAAAGCCCTGCCGAAGCAGGGCTTTTCCTAAATCTTAATGTCCTAAATACGCACGCAGCATCCAAGCATGTTTGTTTAGGCTTTTCTTCATGCCTGTCAGCATATCAGCCGTAACCGGATCTTCTTCTTCGGCAACTTCGATGATTTCCAGGAACTCTTCGGAAAGCTTCTCAAAATCACTGATGACGCTTTGAACCATATCTTCTGTATTTTCATTACCTGTCGCTTCTTCGATCGTCGTTAATTCCATATACTCTTTAAGCGTAGCGACCGGTTTTTCACCAATGGCCAATAACCTTTCAGCCAATTCATCATAGTTGGATGTCACTTCTTTATATAACTCCTCCAATTTTTGGTGAAGTTCAAAGAAGTGCGGTCCATTCACGAACCAGTGGTAATTATGAATTTTCGTATAAAGAACACTGAAGTTTGCAATTTCCTTATTTACTAAAGTTCCCAATTTTTTCTGAACCATGAATATCTACCTCCGTAATTTGGTTATACCTTTATAATTCCCTCTATTCGAAAATTGAAACATTATCTGATACGGTTCTTATGCTAAAATGAATCTAAATTGTGAACGTTAGGAGCTGTGAAGTATGATTACGGTTTTAGTCATCTCCATCATTGTGATTCTGATTGTATTGGCCTTATCGGTCCTAACAATCGGAAAAGGGTACAGCTACAAGCATACAGTGGATCCCATCGATCCTTTGCCTAAGGAAGAGGGGGAAAAAGGAGAACCCGAAAAATGAAAAAAGTTCCTGTCACAATAAGACAGGAACTTTTTTATTAACCGAAAACTTTATGAAGATCTTCTTTATCTTGTGCAAGCCAGAAATTCATTAATTTCTTGGCCCCTTCAAGATCATGCAATTTTGCTTGGCCGCATTGTTTTTCGTTTGCCGCTGGAATTTCAGTAATTGTAACAGCATCCTTGAATGTATCTTCAAGAACATCGATGATTTCCATCACTGTCGGCTCACCGCTGACAACAAGGTAATATCCTGTTTGACATCCCATTGGCGAAATATCGATAATATCAAAGTGATCGTAGCGCTCGGAATGTTTACGGATATTGAATGCAAGCAAGTGTTCCAGGGTATGGATCGTATCCGGCTTCATCGCTTGTTTATTCGGCTGGCAAAAACGGATATCAAATTTATTAACAACACCGTCTGTTCCTACCTTATGGACACCGCAATGTCTAACATATGGGGCTTTAACAGCATTATGATCTAATTCAAAGCTTTCAACTGAAGGCATTTAATTCACTCCTTAATTGTATGTCATCTCTATTTTACCTTGAATAACAATATATTTCATCCATTAAAATTAATTCTTATTATATCTATCGGATTACCCCAATGCTTATTCCTTTTTTACCCTTATTGGAAACCTAGAAAATATGCTATAATGAAGGGTAGTGAATATACTCGAAAAGAGATGAAAGCCTTGTGTTGAAAAAAATATTAATGGGAATCATCCGTTTTTACCAAGTTGCCATTTCTCCATTAAAACCGCCTACTTGCCGTTTTTACCCAACTTGTTCCCATTATGGTTTGGAAGCGATCAATCGTTTCGGACCTATAAAAGGAAGCTGGTTAGCACTCATCCGGATTCTTAAATGTCATCCGTTTCATCCAGGGGGCATTGACCTTGTTCCCGAGAAAAAAGAAAAAAGTGAGGGCCAATAGAAAAAAACCTTGCTTTCTATTGCAATTTTTTGTATCATACAGAAGTCAAATCGTAATCATTTCGTTTTTACCACATAACATTCAAATCGTAATCAATACGAATTATAAAGGAGCATTTCATATGAAAATCCGAGCATTGCTCTCACTTTTCCTTGTTACTGCGGTATTTCTGTCAGCCTGCGGCAACTCAAAGGAAGAATCGAGTAAAGATGAAACCAAGGATGCCTTAGATATATATACGACGGTTTACCCTTTACAGTACTTCACGGAGGCCATTGGTGGGGAGTACGTAAATGTCGAGACGGTTTATCCTCCCGGAACGGATGAACACTCATTCGAACCCTCTCAAAAAGATATTGTAAAAATGGCTGAGTCAGACCTATTTTTCTATATTGGCTATAATCTAGAAGGCTTTGTAACCAAGGCTGAACCAATTCTAAGCAAAGAAGGCGTCAGAACGATCGCGGTGGGTGAAACGGTTCATCTTGATGAAGATGAGCATGCACATGAAGAGGAACATTCACATGAAGAAGACGGTCATGATCATGGGGGCGTTAATCCGCATTTGTGGTTAGATCCCATCTATTCCATTGACATGGCTAAAACCATCAAGGACGAATTAACGAAAAAAATGCCGGAACAGGAAGAATATTTCAACAATCATTTCAAGGAGCTTTCCGAAAAGCTTGAGGCACTTGATAAAAATTTCGCGACGACGATCGAGTCGGGCCGCACCAATAAGATCATCGTTTCCCACTCTGCATATGGTTATTGGGAGGAGCGCTATGGATTGAAACAAATTGGCGTCACAGGACTAACGTCTTCAAACGAACCTTCTCAAAAGGAATTGGGAAAAATCGTGACCATGGCTGAAAAAGAAGACTTGAATTACGTCATCTATGAGCAGAATATCAGTTCTAAACTAACAGAGATCATCCAAAAGGAAATGGGAGCGAAATCACTTGAGCTCCATAACCTTTCCGTGTTGACGGATAAGGATATCGAAGCCGGTGAAGATTACTTCAGTTTGATGGAAAAGAATGTCAAGACACTTCAAACTGCATTGCAATAGAATAGAGCGGGCCCATTGGGTCCGCTCTTTTTTTGTCCCCTGCTATTTAATGCGTGTTTTCGTTATTCGTTTAAATGCTTATCACGGATCTTTTCCATCTTCATCATCAATTCTGTTCCGATCGTTGATTCGAATTCCGGATAGATGACGGTCATCTCATCCATCCATTCCTTCTTTTCTTCATCTGACAGTGTATAGATGTCGATATTCGATTTTTGATGGATTTCCTTAAGCTGTTCCTGATTCATTTCATTTGATTTGATCCATAGCCATTTCGTTGTATCATCCATCGCCCGTTGGATTTGCTGCTGAATGTCCAACGGGAGTTTGTTCCAAAACGGCTTATTTATCATGACGACATAGCCTAAATAGCCATGATCACTGATCGTTAAATATTTTTGCACCTCATATAATTTCTTTGAATAGATATTCGAAATCGTATTTTCCTGGCTGTCCGTTTCATTGATTTCAAGGCTTTTAAACGTTTCATTAAACTCCAGCACAGAAGTTGTCGCCCCAAAATGCTTGAATTGGCTTTCCAGGACTGCACTTGGCATGATTCTAAAATTCTTTCCGGCAAAATCCCTTGGATGCCGTATCGGTTTACTGCTTGTAATCTGTTTATAGTTATTCGACCAAAATGCGAGTCCCTCTATATCGATGGTATTCAGCTGCTTAAGCAGCTCTTCCCCCACTTCCCCATTCAATGCTTCCTGCAAAGCAGCGTCCGTCGGAAAGACGTAAGGAAGGTCCAATAGCATCCATTTCTTTGATATGCTCGTAATTTTAGATGTAGTTGGAGCAATCATCTGCACTTTGTTTTCTTGTAATGCCTTGATTTCTTCATGGTCACTATATAATGACTGATTAGGGTAAACTTCAATTTTGACACGATGATCTGTATATTCATCGACCAGTTGGGCAAACCTGTTCGCAGCTTGCCCTTTAGGTGTATTTTCGGCAACGACATGACTGAACTTAATCACGATTTGATCCCTCATCCCGACCTGCTCCTCATCCTTCGGCAAATTGAAACCGAAGCTTGTAAAGAAAGATTGAAACGATATATACACTGCTATCAACAGCCCCAGGCCAATTAATAATAAGTACCCCCATAATGCACGCA
Source organism: Brevibacillus sp. JNUCC-41 (assembly GCF_014844095.1). NCBI lineage: Bacteria > Bacillati > Bacillota > Bacilli > Caryophanales > Bacillaceae > Peribacillus > Peribacillus sp. JNUCC41. The sequence goes on from NZ_CP062163.1 coordinate 1,225,181, forward strand.
TACCGACAACTCCTCACCGCTCACTTCACATTATTACTATTCTATCACAGCTTTTTACTGTCGTAATACAATGCGCGAAAAATGGCGAAAAGTGATAGAAATTCTGTTACTATAAAGTATAGAAGTAATGGAGGAAAAACAATGGATAAATCCTTTCATATGCCCATTCAAATTAAAATCACCCTGCTATCATTCGTAATTGTCGCTTTTTCGATACTAATAGGCGGGATTTTTATATTCGGAAACATCGTTTCAGTCAAGGAAGATGAAATCGGCAAACGATCCATGATCACTGCCCATACCATTGCCGAACTCCCAGAAGCACAAAAATTGGTCCGTGAGCCCGAAGGATGGACGCAGCTCAATCCGATTATTGAAAACTTAAGGAAAATCCATCAAGCAGATTATATAGTTGTGCTTAACAATCAGCATATACGTTATTCCCATCCGGTGTTCAGCCAATTGGGGACCCCTTCGGAAAGCAGTGATGAAAGCGCTGCTTTCGCTGAGCACGAGTATCTTTCAAAGGCGGCTGGCGAACTTGGCATTTCCGTCCGTGCCTTTGTCCCGATCCTTGATAAAGATAGAGAGCAAATCGGCGTCGTCCTGGTTGGGAATATCTTGCCTACGATACCGGAGTTAATCAAGGATCTGAAAGGCGAAATCGCAATTATCCTGGTCCTTACACTTCTATTCGGGGTATGCGGCTCATGGCTCATGGCAAAAAGGATAAAAAAAGAGACCTTCCAACTTGAACCACATGAAATTTCACGGATGCTGGTTGAAAGGACAGCCGCATTCAATGCGATGCATGAAGGGGTCATCGCCATAGATAATAATGAAACGATCACGATTTTCAATGAAAAGGCTAAGCAAATATTCAATATCAACGGTGAAGTCATAGGCAAGAACATCAATGATATTATACACGATACCCGTCTCCCGGAAGTGCTCGATCGGACATCTCCCATCTTCAATCAGGAAATCTCCGTTCAAAACAGGAATATTGTAAGCAACCGGGTACCGATAAAGATTGCGGATAGAACGATCGGTGCCGTAGCCACTTTCCAGGATCGCACCGATGTGACGAAGCTAGCTGAAGAGTTGACTAGTGTCAAAGCATTCGTTGAAGCCCTGCGTGTTCAAAACCATGAACATATGAACAAACTTCATACGATAGCCGGATTGATCCAGCTAGGTAATCTTGACGAAGCACTGCATTACATTTTTCAGATCACGGAAGAACAAGAGGAATTGACCAGGTTTTTAACGAAGCACATTCACGATGATAATTTAGTGGGGCTGATATTAAGCAAGATCTCATTGGGACGGGAACTCGGAATCGAGCTCATCATGGACAAACACACGAAATTGGACCGATTCCCCGCTGATTTGGATCATCACGATTTTGTTTTGATAATCGGAAACCTGATCGAAAACTCATATGCAGCGCTAAAGCATTGTTCTGAGGAAACAAAACAAGTTTATTTATCCATCTACCAGGATGAACGTCATTGTCAAATCGTGCTTGAGGATAATGGTCCCGGCATTCCCGAGGACATTCATAAAGATATATTCGAGTATGGTTTTACAACAAAAGGTGCAGAAGGATCAGGAATTGGTCTTTATCTAATAGACCAAATTGTAAAAAAAGCGAACGGCGAGATGAAATTCACGACACGCCCTAACGAAGGAACAAGCTTTTTTCTTTCTTTTCCCATGCACGATATAGAGGAGAACCAAAATGACTAACCAAATTCGTGTACTTTTAATTGAAGACGACCCAATGGTCCAAGAGGTCAACAAACAATTCATTGAGCGCCTGCCTGCTTTTAAAGTCGTTGATACAGCTTCAAATGGGCTTGAAGGTCTGGAAAAAATCAGGAAGTCTAAACCCGACCTTGTCATTTTGGACATCTTCATGCCTTCTTTAAACGGGGTTGATACACTTTATCAAATCAGAAAAGAGCAAATTGATGTGGATGTCATCATCATTTCAGCGGCAAATGATCAGAAAACGATCCGAAAAATGATGCAGAACGGGGCTTTTGACTATTTAATCAAGCCATTTAAATTCGATAGGCTAAAACATACGCTGGAACAATACTTCGCTTTTCGGATGGAGGTTGAACCTGACCATCAAATTTCTCAAACCCAGCTCGACCGAATACTCTTTCAAAATAAAACACATTCTGAAGCGAGTCCGAAATATGATGTTCCCAAAGGATTGAATGGCGCGACTCTTGAGCAAGTGACAAAGTTCATAAAGACCCAGCCTGGTTCGCTATCTGCAGAAGAAGTGGCTGATGGGATCGGTATCGCCAGAGTTACAGCAAGGCGCTATCTCGAATACTTGCATGGTGAAGAAGTCCTTCAGCTTGACGTACAGTATGGCAGCATAGGCCGCCCTGTCAATAGGTACCGGCTTAGTAAACCTTAAAACGCATGGGGACCGGCTCGGAACGGTTCCCTTTTTACTTCATTCTTTACGCACCTGTCTTCCGGTCATAGAGGCCCCACTTTCTCTTCAAAAGAAACAGCTCGCATTCCTTTAAAGCCGTCACTTCTTTTATGACATAGTCAGGCATGCCTCTTCTCAGTAGAATTTCCGCAATTAGGTACGGTTTTTTCATACACGCTCCCCTCCCTTTCCCTTGTTTGCCATTCTTTTGATTTCATTATACAAAATAATCCAGTAAAGAAAAAATAGACAAAACCCCATTTCCCGAAAAAAATATGGTTTATCAGGGCCTAGGTTTCCCCCTTTAAAAATCATGGTTGGGGGCATGCCAACCGAAACTTCAAACTTATATTTTATTTATCCTATTAAATCATTTACCAAAAGGGTGGGATTCCTGTCAAAAAAAATACTAAAAGGGGTGAGTTACATGAAACGTGGGAGGTAAAAAGGAAGATTATCAATATTTTAATCAAAAGAGGCCGTAATGTACCTCTTTTGATGTTTTCATTTGTATAGTTTACTATATGTAGTCAATTCCTTTAATCGCTTTTCATTGATGGCAAAACCGATTCCAGCTTTATCGGGAACTTGGATCATGCCATTTTCGACAATGACTTCGGGATCGATTATATCCTCTTCCCAATAACGGGATGAAGATGATATATCCCCGGGAATGGTGAATCCTTTTAATGTGGCAAGTGCGATATTATGTGCACGTGAAATGCCAAATTCAATCATACCGCCGCACCAAACGGGCACACCATTACCCAGGCAAAGATCATGGATTCTTACAGCTTCCATCCAGCCGCCGACTTTAGCCATCTTAATGCTGATCACCCCACAGCTTTGGAGCGACAGTGCACTTTTGGCATCATGAAATGAATTTATGCTTTCATCAAGGCAAATGGGTGTCTGCAGTTGTTTCTGCAAAAAAGAATGTTCCACAATGTCGTCATGTCCAAGCGGCTGCTCAATCATCATCAGCTTAAACGAATCAAGCTTCTGAAGATGTTGGATGTCATCCAGACTGTACGCTGAATTGGCATCTGCCATTAGCGGGATATCGGGATAGGCCCGACGTATTTCCCCTAAAAACTCCAGATCATTTTGAGGATTGATTTTTATTTTATAACGCTGATACCCAGATACGGAAAAATCCTCGATCTGGCGCATCGCATCTTCTATGTCATTGGATGCAACGACTACACCAGCCGCCACTTCACTTCGTTCGCCGCCAAACAGCCGTCCGAGGTAGACTCCTTTCTGCTTCGCATATAAATCAAGGATTGCCTGCTCTAAAGCCGACTTCGCCATCGCATTCCGTCTGATTCCGCTCCATAAGTTCGGCAGCTCATCAGGATGCTTGATCTGACTGGCCAATGTCAGCGGAATTAAGAAATCATCCAGCATATGAAAGCATGTCTTGATCGTTTCCTCGGTATACCAAGGACTTGTAAAAGGAACAGCTTCCCCGTATCCAATCAATCCGTCTTCATCCATGGCTTCGACAATTATCACTTCCCGATTGCTTACCGTTTCGAGATGCGTCTTGAATGACCGCTTTAAAGGGGCCTTAATGAGCTTAAGGGAAATGGAGGATAACTTCATTGCCATTCCCCCATTTCCTTCTTCAGTTCCCGTCTCAAAAGCTTGCTTGCGCCATTCCGGGGAAGCTCCTTACAAAAAATCACATTCCGGGGAATTTTATAAGATGCCAAATATCCCCTGCAATATTCCAGCAGGTCGCTCTCATCAAGTTCTGCACCTTGATGCAAGACAACAAAGGCAAGTGGGACCTGTCCCCATTTTTCATCGTCAGTCCCCGTTACTCCCGCTTCGAAAACATCAGGGTGCTTACTTAGGACATTTTCGATCTCGGCCGGGTAGACATTTTCACCGCCGGAAATGATTAAATCCGAGCGTCGGTCAAGCACATATAAAAAGCCTTCCTCATCGAGATAACCAAGGTCCCCAGTATAAAGCCATCCATCGGTAATGGCCTGCTGTGTAGCATCCAGCCGATTAAAATAGCCTTTCGTCACATTTGGACCTGAAACCACGATTTCGCCCACTGCACCCGGTTCACACATCGTTCCGTCTTTCTCTATCCGTAACTGTGAAGGAAACAAAGGCTTTCCCGCCGAGCCGATTTTTGTCATGCTATACTCCGGTGCCAGTGTTACAATCTGTGAAGACGTTTCGGTCATCCCATATGTTTGATAGACGGGAATCCCTTTCTCCTTACATACCTCAAGTAAATGGACGGGTGCAGGACCGCCGCCCAACAGGAAACAGCGAAACGTTGCCGGATAGCTTGCTCCCTTCAAATCCTGCACCATCCTATTCAGCATTGTCGTCACGACCGAAATGATCGTCACGCCATTTTCCTGGATACTCCGGTTTGCCTCCCGTTCATCGAAACGATCTGCCAAAACGACCTTCATGCCATATATCACATTTTTCATCAGGATGGATAAACCGCTAATATGAAAGATGGGAACAGCACAATACCACGAATCTTCCTCATGCAATCCAAGGTTCAGAACCGACCCGACGGCACTCCACCAATGGTTGCCGAATGTTTGGATCACTCCTTTTGGATTTCCTGTCGTACCTGATGTGTACATGATTGTCGCGGTATCCTCAAGGTAAAACTCTTGAAGTATCTCCGCAGTGCCATCCGGCAATTCTTCCATTAAATGAAGGTTCAATTCTGGGAGAATCTCACCAATATCAGAGAGTTTGCCGGAGAAGGAGCCTTCTGAAACCAAATGGGCAGATCCACTATCCCCGATCTGCCAGGACAGCTCTTTTGCCGTTAGCTTATTATTCAGCATCACAATCTTCACACCGAGATAAAGTAGTGCATGGATAACGACAACACCATCAATATGGTTACGGAGCAAAACCGCACATGAATCGCCAGCGCCCAGACCAACGCTTGCCAGCTTACCAGCCATTTTCTCCGATAATGTATGCAGTTCAAGAAAGCTATACGTATGACCTTCAAACTCAATTGCCGGGCGATCCGGTGAAAGATGCGCCCGATTTTTCAGCCAGTTCGGCAACTTTTCTTCTGCCATTGCTGCTTACCCTCTTCCATTTTGATATAGAAAACAGCCCGGCGATTTTCCGCCAAGCTGTCAGTCTCATCGATTCACGCGTTTCATTAAGGGAAACGAGGGAATTGCCCAAAGTCCGGTGTGCGTTTTTCTTTGAATGCATCGCGGCCTTCTTTTGCCTCTTCTGTTGTATAGTATAAAAGTGTAGCGTCACCAGCCAATTGTTGAAGACCTGCAAGGCCATCCGTATCAGCGTTCATTGCCGCTTTCAAGAAACGAAGTGCAGTCGGGCTCTTCTCAAGCATTTCTTCACACCATTTAACCGTTTCCGTTTCCAATTCGTCCAAAGGCACAACCGTGTTGACCAATCCCATATCCAATGCTTCCTGTGCATTGTATTGACGGCATAGGTACCAGATTTCGCGCGCCTTTTTATGACCCACGATACGTGCAAGGTAGCCAGAACCATAACCAGCATCAAAGCTTCCCACATTCGGTCCAGTTTGTCCGAAAATTGCATTGTCAGCAGCAATCGTCAAGTCACATACCACGTTCAAGACATTTCCGCCACCAATTGCATATCCTGCAACCATGGCTACGACCGGTTTTGGAATTACACGGATCAAACGTTGCAAATCAAGAACATTTAGACGCGGAATGTTATCTTCACCTACATACCCGCCATTTCCGCGTACTTTTTGATCTCCGCCTGAACAGAATGCTTTGCCGCCTACACCTGTTAAAATAATGACACCAATGCTTGAATCGTCACGCGCCCTTGCGAATGCATCAATCATTTCAGCAGTCGTTTTTGGCGTGAATGCATTATGTACATGCGGTCGGTTGATGGACACTTTAGCAATCCCGTTATATTTTTCATACAAAATTTCATCATACTCACGTATTGTTTCCCATTGTATCGTCAACTTAATTCCTCCTTATATTTCGCTTTAAAAACTCACTTATTATTTTACCAAACTTTTCTCCAACTTCCACATGAATCGCATGTCCCGCATCATTTATTATTTTCCACTCGGCCCGCTTCAGCTTTCTCATCATTGAGTCCGCAATGTCACAAAACTTACGGTCGAGTTCACCGGTTACAAGGAGCACAGGGAAATCAAGAGTTTGCAGTTGTTCCCAGTATGAAGCCTGACTGCCTGTCCCCATACCAAGAAGGCTATTGGAAAGGCCGGCAGGGTCATTTGCCAACCGCTGCTCCCGAATGGCCGACCTCGTTTTGGCTGACAACCGTTTTTGACTTTCAAATAACGGGATGTTTTCCCATTGATCCACAAATGATTCCATTCCATTTACAAGAATCCGTTCGGCAAGCTTCCTATCATTTTCCCTTCGGATTTCCCGTTCCCCTTCTGTTGAAAGGCCTGGTGAAGCGCTCTCCAATATCAGTGAATCAACATACTCGGGATACAAACAGGCAAATCCCAATCCGAGCCTTCCGCCCATCGAGTATCCAAGGATATGGGCTTTCGGGAAATGTAACACATCCAAAATATACTTGATATCCTCAGCCACACGCTCCATCTCATACCTTCGATGATCGGCTGGTGACGCAGACATGCCATGACCGATGATGTCGACCATTATCATGGTATACCTGTCACTCAGTAGCGGAATGAGGAATTTCCATGTATCCCGATTTCCCGTAAATCCATGTAAAAGTACAAGAGGATCTCCATTTCCCGTTATTTCAACAGCATACTTTACATCCTTGCTGACAATATTCATGATATTTCCCTATCTAACACCATTTTTATTTCCTGGGAAACAAAGCTCCACAAATTTCGATGCTTTTGTAAATTGGACTCTCTTTCTGTCGGTACTTCGATGATTTTCAGACCTTGGATTTCAAATGACTCCGTAAATACCTTCTCAAACTCATTCCAACTTTGGACCTTGCTGTATTTACCGCCATAAAGCTTTGAAGTATGGGAAAAATCAAGCCCATGAGGCGTGCCGAATAGCGTTTCGAAATGTTCCCTCTCATTCGCCTGCGGCAAGAAGGAGAATATGCCGCCGCCATCATTATTAACCAACAATATCGTGATATTTTGTTTTTGAAGTTTTGCCGCAAGCAAGCCATTCATATCATGGAAAAAGCTTAAATCCCCGATTGCCAGCACTGTATTTTTCGATACCGTGCTTACGCCAAGAGCAGTGGAAACGACACCATCAATCCCGTTCGCACCTCGATTTGCCATGGTTTTGATTCCTTTTCCATTATTCAAAAAGAAAGTATCCAAATCACGGATAGGCATGCTATTCCCGACAAACAGTGTCGATTCCAATGGCATCATATCAGCAAGCAGGGCGAACAGCTTGCCTTCACTTAACTCCGATTCATCCCTGACGGAGGCCAGGGCATCCTTCGTCGCTCCGTTGACGGTCTGCCATAAACGAAGCCAATCATCATCAGGGGAAGAAATAATTTTATCAGCCATTTTCAAACAAAAATCTTTCTCTTCGCTGTAAATCATATTCGTTGCCAATCCGGCTGGTTCACGCCAGCCTGCTCCGCCATCGACGACCAAAGTGATTGCCTGTTTTTGTTTTTTCATGAATAACAATAAGGGTTTAGAAACAGGCATTGCCCCGAAACGCAAGATCACTTCCGGCCTGAAAGCCGCTTTTGCCGTTTCATCGCGCAGAAACGTATCGTACGCATCAATTATGACGGCTTTGTCGTGACTACCGCTCCTTAACTGCGAAAGGGGATCAGCCAGTATAGGATAAGCAAGTTTTTCCGCTAATGCGACGATGGCTTCCTTCATCTCGGGATGCGCTAATTCGCCACATACGATGATACCTTGCTTAGCTTGTGACAATGTAGTTGCAACAGCTTCTATTTGTGATGCGGACAGTGACCGTTCTCCACTGTCAATCAACACTGCAGGCGTCAGTTTATTTTGCCTGTACTCCTTTGCTTTCTCCAGATCCGGAATCAATGGTTCACGAAGCGGGAAATTCAAATGTACAGGCCCTGCAGGTTCAGCTGCCGCTGTAGCCACCGCCCTTGCACCGACCGTTCTGGCATACCTCATCATCCCATCCGTGCTTTCAGGAAGTGCCATTTCGACAAACCATTTTACATGTCTTCCGTAAAGATGTATCTGATCGATCGCCTGAGGGGCTCCGACATCACGCAATTCATGCGGGCGGTCAGCAGTAAGTACAATGAGCGGCACTCTTGAATAGAAAGCCTCAATGACGGCTGGGTAATAGTTTGCTGCGGCTGTACCTGACGTACAAAGAAGTCCGACAGGTTCTTTTAAGGCCTTAGCCAAACCAAGGGCAAAAAAAGCAGCCGAACGCTCATCCACATTAATATGAATTTTGATATCAGGATGCTCCACTAGCAACAAAGCTATGGGCGTAGATCGTGAACCTGGGCTCACCACCACATGCTTCACCTCATTTTGTGCCAGCTCATCGACGAATGAAGCAGCATACGCTGTCAATGCATCTCGGTCATTCATTAAGATTTCCTCCTAAAGCACTTAACATCGGATTGAATTTAATCCCTGTTTCCCGGAATTCACTTTCGGGAGTCGAATCTTCGACTACCCCGCATCCGGCAAAGAGGGATGCCTCATTGTTCTGTATAAGGGCAGAACGAATCCCTACAGCGAATTCCCCGTTTCCATACGTATCCACCCAACCTAAAGGACCCGCATAAAAGCCGCGTTCAAGACCTTCCATTTCCCGGATCCGGACAACGGCCTTTTCTTTTGGAAGTCCGCCCATGGCAGGTGTAGGATGGAGATTCTCGACGAATTCAAAAATCGTGACGCCATCCTTGGATATACCGCGGACCGGTGTGTACAAATGCTGGATATGACGGTTTTTCATAAGTGTCGGTTCGGCAGGAACCATCACCTTTTCGCATACAGAATCAAAAGCATTGGATATCATCGACACGACATATTGATGCTCTTGTAAATTCTTTTGGTCATGAAGCAATTCTTCACCAAGACAAACATCTTCCTGCTCATCTTTCCCTCGCCCCATCGATCCGGCAAGACAGGTTGAAAAAACTTCATTTCCCTGTTTCTTAATTAAACGTTCAGGGGTGGCACCTACAAAACAGTCACCGCCAGCCTCCAAACTGAAAATATAGCTTAAAGGCTGCTCAGCAATCAATTGTTCAAGCACTTTCCCTGAATCGATGGAACGTTCAAAAGCAAGTCGAAGCTCCCTTGCCAAAACGATCTTGTCGAGATCTGTCGTCTTGATTTCCTGAACAGCCTCTTCGACCGTCCGCTTCCATTCCTCAGGTTCGACTTCCCTCTGCATAACCAGGGAATTTACACCCGATCCATTTCCATCCAAGCTTTCGAAAAGGAAAGCTTCCCGTTCATTTATCATATCTATGAAGAGTTTTTCTGAATCATCAGGCGAACAAAGTAAGTTTGTCGTTAAGTAAGCTTGTTTCCCCACTATTGTCAGCATGAAGGCAGGTATATAAAACAGGTTGTCCCCGAACTGATTCCACAGGAGCGTACTGTCCGTTTCATAATCAAAAGAAAAGCCCCCAAACAGTAACGGACCTGTCGCTTCTACATCGGTCACGCCTGTTTTGACAGCAGTATTCTGCAGTTTGATCCAGCTCTTTTCGACTTCTCTATAACGTTCGGCATTCGATGCCGCTTTGAGTTTCTTAACATTGCCTAAACCGGTGATGGTTATATCCTTTGCAGGGTCCTCCCAGAAAAAGCGTTCACCCGCGTACCGTTCTCTTCCAGCTTGATAAAATGAAAGGGGGTTGTTGCAATTAACTTTCTTAATATGACTGAATAGAACTTGATCATTCAAGTCCTTCGCCTTTTGTATAGCTGAAGCCAGTCCCTGAAACTGTTCAGTTTCCTCTGAGATAGCCAAAAAAATCCCCCCAAATGTACATTTTAAAAGCTTTTTAACCTATTTAAAGATACACCTCCCTTGAACCTCATGTCAATAAAACGCCCCTTTACCGAACGATTCTTTCCTGCTTTTTTCCTTATTATATGAATCTTAGCGAATGTAGAGAAATATCCTTGATTCTGGAAATGTACCATCCATGGATTCTAAATATACCGTTGCCCACTTTTCCTGCATTTATTAGGATAACCTTTTGTGCAACATTTCAATATTTGTTATAATTTCGAGAGAACCAATAATGATTTTGAGGAGAGAAATAATGCAAACAGAATACGACGGACTTCCCCTTAAACGGACCTGGAAGATTTGGTGGGAGTTAATTCGTCCACATACACTAACCGCAGCTTTTGTTCCAGTCTTGCTTGGAACTGTTATTGCACTTTTGGAGGATGGAGTGAATTGGTTATTATTCGCGGCCATGATGATTGCAAGCATCCTGATACAAGCTGCAACCAATTTATTCAATGAATACTATGATTTCAAGAGAGGCTTGGATACGGAGGAATCCGTAGGCATCGGCGGCGGGATCGTCCGTCATGGGATGACCCCAAAACTAATCATGAACTTGGCCCTTGGCATGTATGCCATCGCCTTGATAATTGGAATCTATATCTGTGCCGCATCATCTTGGTGGCTTGCTGCAGTAGGACTGGTTTGCATGCTTGTCGGCTATCTTTATACAGGCGGCCCCCTGCCCATTTCATATACACCATTCGGGGAACTTTTTTCTGGTTTGTTCATGGGCTTTTTGATAATCCTGATCGCCTTTTTCATTCAAACCGGTGATGTTTCTTCAACAGCCATCTTAATTGCCATTCCAAGTGGAATATTGGTCGGGTTGATCAACTTATCGAATAACCTACGTGACCATGACGGAGATAAGGCACATGGCCGCAAAACGATGCCGGTAGTCATGGGCCGGAAAAACGCCCTGACATTCATGGCAATCATGTTCGCATTCTCTTATCTATGGCTAGTTGGGCTAGTCCTTACCGGAAGCGTAACGGTGTGGATCCTCCTTGCCTTCCTAAGCATCCCGAAAGCCCTGGCCGCAATCAAAGGCTTCGTAGGTAAAACGCAGCCGATCACGATGGTGCCAGCAATGAAAGCCACGGCCCAAACGAACACCTTCTTTGGCTTACTCATGGCCATTGGATTATTCATCAGCTATCTTATATAATCTCCTGGGACTGAGCTCATTCGCTCAGTCCTTTTTTCTATAATCCGTTCCTTATTGTTTTCCTATACTCCGATTCGGGTAATAGATAATACAACCATCTTACCAATATAAATGAGATTTAGACTTTAGAAGGAGTGAATCCGATATGGCAACGAAACAACAAACGCAAAAATTCAAAAAAGAACTGCTTCAAGAAAAAAATGAGCTAATTAATAGAATTCAAAATGATGAACAATCCGTTCTGGATAAAAGCCAGACCGAATCCGTAGGGGAATTATCATCCTATGATAATCATCCTGCTGATCTTGGTACCGAATTATTCGAGATGGAACGGAATCAAGCACTCGATGAGCATGCACAATCCGAAATGGAGAAAATCGATGAAGCTTTGAAAGCCATGGAAGAAGGCTCGTATGGCCATTGTAAAACCTGCAATAGGGAAATCCCCATCGAGAGGCTTGAAGCGATCCCAAGCACCCTCTACTGTGTCGAGCATGCTCCAGAACGGTCAATTTCACAAGACCGGCCTGCGGAAGAGGATATACTAATCCCATCCATGGGTGATCATTTTGAAAATCGTCATGGAGTCGAAATGGTGGATAAAGAAGATAGCTTTGGTGAAGTTGCCAAATTCGGTACATCCGAAACACCATCCGATTACACAGGCGATCATGACAATTATAATGATCTATATAAAACCGAGGATGAAACGAACGGGTTTCCTGAAGACTATGAAGGTTATGCCGCAAATGATATCGAAGGAAAAAATAGAGTGAACATACCGAACAAAAACCAAAAGGTATATGAAGATACACTGGAGGAAGAAAATATAGAATCCAATCTTGGAGACATTCCCTATAAACAAAAAGATAGTTATATCAATGAAAAGAAATGAAAAAAAAAGAAGCATACATTCATGTATGCTTCCCTTTTTGTTATGACCCGTACGGGATTCGAACCCGTGTTACCGCCGTGAAAGGGCGGTGTCTTAACCGCTTGACCAACGGGCCAACTGGCGGAGAAGGAGGGATTTGAACCCTCGCGCCGCTCGCGCGACCTACACCCTTAGCAGGGGCGCCTCTTCAGCCTCTTGAGTACTTCCCCATGGCTCCGCAGGTAGGACTCGAACCTACGACCGTTCGGTTAACAGCCGAATGCTCTACCACTGAGCTACTGCGGAACAATAAATATGGTGGGCCTAAATGGACTCGAACCATCGACCTCACGCTTATCAGGCGTGCGCTCTAACCAGCTGAGCTATAGGCCCATATTTGGAGCGGGTGAAGGGAATCGAACCCTCATCATCAGCTTGGAAGGCTGAGGTTTTACCACTAAACTACACCCGCGAAATGGGGCGACTGATGGGAATCGAACCCACGAATGCCTGAACCACAATCAGGTGCGTTAACCACTTCGCCACAATCGCCGTAATTTTTCAGAATATGGTGGCTCAGGACGGAATCGAACCGCCGACACAAGGATTTTCAGTCCTTTGCTCTACCGACTGAGCTACTGAGCCACATATGTATTGAATTTTAAAAATGGCGGTCCCGACGGGAATCGAACCCGCGATCTCCTGCGTGACAGGCAGGCATGTTAACCGCTACACCACGGGACCTAATAATTGCGGGGACAGGATTTGAACCTGCGACCTTCGGGTTATGAGCCCGACGAGCTACCGGACTGCTCCACCCCGCGACGGTAATAATGAAACGATTTGCATCAAGTTTTCGTGTATAACGTTTCGTCCGCATCCTTTATGTAAGGGTGTTTCAAAACAACTTGCTGCTTTTTGAAAAAATGGAGGAGGTAGAGGGATTCGAACCCCCGCGGGATTTGACTCCCCTGTCGGTTTTCAAGACCGATCCCTTCAGCCGAACTTGGGTATACCTCCATGGCTTTTAAAAAGTGAATATGGTGGACCTTGTAGGACTCGAACCTACGACCGGACGGTTATGAGCCGTCTGCTCTAACCAGCTGAGCTAAAGGTCCTTATATTTATTGGTAGCGGCGGAGGGGATCGAACCCCCGACCTCACGGGTATGAACCGTACGCTCTAGCCAGCTGAGCTACACCGCCAATATAATATAAGTTTCTGATTGAAAAATGGTGGAGCCTAGCGGGATCGAACCGCTGACCTCCTGCGTGCAAGGCAGGCGCTCTCCCAGCTGAGCTAAGGCCCCATTCATTAAAAATCACGTGGTCGGGAAGACAGGATTCGAACCTGCGACCCCTTGGTCCCAAACCAAGTGCTCTACCAAGCTGAGCTACTTCCCGCAATAAAAACATGGTGCGCCCGGCGGGAGTCGAACCTACAACCTTCTGATTCGTAGTCAGATGCTCTATCCAATTGAGCTACGGGCGCATATTATGATGGTGCCGAGGACCGGAATCGAACCGGTACGGTAGTCACCTACCGCAGGATTTTAAGTCCTGTGCGTCTGCCAGTTCCGCCACCCCGGCACATACGAAAAGTGGAGCGGAAGACGGGATTCGAACCCGCGACCCCAACCTTGGCAAGGTTGTATTCTACCACTGAACTACTTCCGCATGAAAGATGCGGGTGAAGGGACTTGAACCCCCACGCCTTGCGGCGCCAGATCCTAAGTCTGGTGCGTCTGCCAATTCCGCCACACCCGCATATAAAATGGTGAGCCATGAAGGATTCGAACCTTCGACCCTCTGATTAAAAGTCAGATGCTCTACCAACTGAGCTAATGGCTCGTGCTTGTACTATTTTAAAATGGTGCCGGCAAGAGGACTTGAACCCCCAACCTACTGATTACAAGTCAGTTGCTCTACCAGTTGAGCTACACCGGCAGGTGTAAAATGGTGGAGGATGACGGGATCGAACCGCCGACCCTCTGCTTGTAAGGCAGATGCTCTCCCAGCTGAGCTAATCCTCCATATGAAACCTGCTTGGCGACGTCCTACTCTCACAGGGGGAAACCCCCAACTACCATCGGCGCTGAAGAGCTTAACTGCCGTGTTCGGAATGGGAACGGGTGTGACCTCTTCGCTATCGTCACCAAACAATGTTAACATTTTTTCAAGACATATATTATTATAACGTCTTTTTGAGAAAATGCAAGAAGAAATTTTCATTCCTTCAAAACTAGATAATAAGAAGGTATTTCATTTTTTTTAAAGCGTTGGTTAAGTCCTCGATCTATTAGTATCAGTCAGCTCCACATGTCGCCACGCTTCCACCTCTGACCTATCAACCTGATCATCTTTCAGGGATCTTACTAGCTTGCGCCATGGGAAATCTCATCTTGAGGGGGGCTTCATGCTTAGATGCTTTCAGCACTTATCCCGTCCGCACGTAGCTACCCAGCTATGCCTTTGGCAAGACAACTGGTACACCAGCGGTGCGTCCATCCCGGTCCTCTCGTACTAAGGACAGCTCCTCTCAAATTTCCTGCGCCCGCGACGGATAGGGACCGAACTGTCTCACGACGTTCTGAACCCAGCTCGCGTACCGCTTTAATGGGCGAACAGCCCAACCCTTGGGACCGACTACAGCCCCAGGATGCGATGAGCCGACATCGAGGTGCCAAACCTCCCCGTCGATGTGGACTCTTGGGGGAGATAAGCCTGTTATCCCCGGGGTAGCTTTTATCCGTTGAGCGATGGCCCTTCCATGCGGAACCACCGGATCACTAAGCCCGACTTTCGTCCCTGCTCGACTTGTAGGTCTCGCAGTCAAGCTCCCTTGTGCCTTTACACTCTACGAATGATTTCCAACCATTCTGAGGGAACCTTTGGGCGCCTCCGTTACTCTTTAGGAGGCGACCGCCCCAGTCAAACTGCCCACCTGACACTGTCTCCCACCCCGATAAGGGGCGCGGGTTAGAATTTCAATACAGCCAGGGTAGTATCCCACCAACGCCTCCACCGAAGCTAGCGCTCCGGCTTCTCAGGCTCCTACCTATCCTGTACAAGCTGTACCAAAATTCAATATCAGGCTGCAGTAAAGCTCCACGGGGTCTTTCCGTCCTGTCGCGGGTAACCTGCATCTTCACAGGTACTATAATTTCACCGAGTCTCTCGTTGAGACAGTGCCCAGATCGTTACACCTTTCGTGCGGGTCGGAACTTACCCGACAAGGAATTTCGCTACCTTAGGACCGTTATAGTTACGGCCGCCGTTTACTGGGGCTTCGGTTCAAAGCTTCGCTTGCGCTAACCTCTCCCCTTAACCTTCCAGCACCGGGCAGGTGTCAGCCCCTATACTTCGCCTTGCGGCTTCGCAGAGACCTGTGTTTTTGCTAAACAGTCGCCTGGGCCTATTCACTGCGGCTTTTCTGGGCTATTCACCCTAAAAAGCACCCCTTCTCCCGAAGTTACGGGGTCATTTTGCCGAGTTCCTTAACGAGAGTTCTCTCGCACACCTTAGGATTCTCTCCTCGCCTACCTGTGTCGGTTTGCGGTACGGGCACCTTACATCTCACTAGAGGCTTTTCTTGGCAGCGTGGAATCAGGAACTTCGGTACTATATTTCCCTCGCCATCACAGCTCCGCCTTAATGGAAACGGGATTTGCCTCGTTTCCGGCCTAACTGCTTGGACGCGCATATCCAACAGCGCGCTTACCCTATCCTTCTGCGTCCCCCCATCGTTCAAACGATGTATAGGTGGTACAGGAATATCAACCTGTTGTCCATCGCCTACGCCTTTCGGCCTCGGCTTAGGTCCCGACTAACCCTGAGCGGACGAGCCTTCCTCAGGAAACCTTAGGCATTCGGTGGAAGGGATTCTCACCCTTCTTTCGCTACTCATACCGGCATTCTCACTTCTAAGCGCTCCACCAGTCCTTCCGGTCTGACTTCAACGCCCTTAGAACGCTCTCCTACCACTGACACCCAATGGTGTCAATCCACAGCTTCGGTGATACGTTTAGCCCCGGTACATTTTCGGCGCGGAGTCACTCGACCAGTGAGCTATTACGCACTCTTTAAATGGTGGCTGCTTCTAAGCCAACATCCTGGTTGTCTAAGCAACTCCACATCCTTTTCCACTTAACGTATACTTTGGGACCTTAGCTGGTGGTCTGGGCTGTTTCCCTTTCGACTACGGATCTTATCACTCGCAGTCTGACTCCCAAGAATAAGTATTTGGCATTCGGAGTTTGACTGAATTCGGTAACCCGTTGGGGGCCCCTAGTCCAATCAGTGCTCTACCTCCAATACTCTCATCTTGAGGCTAGCCCTAAAGCTATTTCGGAGAGAACCAGCTATCTCCAGGTTCGATTGGAATTTCTCCGCTACCCACACCTCATCCCCGCACTTTTCAACGTGCGTGGGTTCGGGCCTCCATTCAGTGTTACCTGAACTTCACCCTGGACATGGGTAGATCACCTGGTTTCGGGTCTACGACCTCATACTCATTCGCCCTATTCAGACTCGCTTTCGCTGCGGCTCCGTCTCATCAACTTAACCTCGCATGAAATCGTAACTCGCCGGTTCATTCTACAAAAGGCACGCCATTACCCATTAACGGGCTTTGACTACTTGTAGGCACACGGTTTCAGGATCTATTTCACTCCCCTTCCGGGGTGCTTTTCACCTTTCCCTCACGGTACTGGTTCACTATCGGTCACTAGGGAGTATTTAGCCTTGGGAGATGGTCCTCCCTGCTTCCGACGGGATTTCTCGTGTCCCGCCGTACTCAGGATCCACTCAGGAGGGAACGAAGTTTCAACTACAGGGTTTTTACCTTCTTCGACGGACCTTTCCAGGTCGCTTCATTTACCCCGTTCCTTTGTAACTCCATGTTGAGTGTCCTACAACCCCAAGAGGCAAGCCTCTTGGTTTGGGCTAATTCCGTTTCGCTCGCCGCTACTCAGGAAATCGCGTTTGCTTTCTCTTCCTCCGGGTACTTAGATGTTTCAGTTCCCCGGGTCTGCCTTCAGTACCCTATGTATTCAGGTAAAGATACTGTTCCATTACGAACAGTGGGTTTCCCCATTCGGAAATCTCCGGATCAAAGCTTACTTACAGCTCCCCGAAGCATATCGGTGTTAGTCCCGTCCTTCATCGGCTCCTAGTGCCAAGGCATCCACCGTGCGCCCTTTCTAACTTAACCGTTAAAAAAGATCTTACAGATGCTTTGAAAAAAATTAATTGCCTTCTATCTATTATCTAGTTTTCAAGGAACAATGCAGAAAGAATGTCATCACATCGTGATGCTTGTCTTTCCTATTTGAATGAATTACTCATTCAAAACTGAACAAAACAAAAGCGCTCTCGTAATTATCCTTAGAAAGGAGGTGATCCAGCCGCACCTTCCGATACGGCTACCTTGTTACGACTTCACCCCAATCATCTGTCCCACCTTAGGCGGCTGGCTCCATGAAGGTTACCTCACCGACTTCGGGTGTTACAAACTCTCGTGGTGTGACGGGCGGTGTGTACAAGGCCCGGGAACGTATTCACCGCGGCATGCTGATCCGCGATTACTAGCGATTCCGGCTTCATGCAGGCGAGTTGCAGCCTGCAATCCGAACTGAGAATGGCTTTATGGGATTCGCTTACCTTCGCAGGTTTGCAGCCCTTTGTACCATCCATTGTAGCACGTGTGTAGCCCAGGTCATAAGGGGCATGATGATTTGACGTCATCCCCACCTTCCTCCGGTTTGTCACCGGCAGTCACCTTAGAGTGCCCAACTGAATGCTGGCAACTAAGATCAAGGGTTGCGCTCGTTGCGGGACTTAACCCAACATCTCACGACACGAGCTGACGACAACCATGCACCACCTGTCACTCTGTCCCCCGAAGGGGAAAGCCCTATCTCTAGGGTTGTCAGAGGATGTCAAGACCTGGTAAGGTTCTTCGCGTTGCTTCGAATTAAACCACATGCTCCACCGCTTGTGCGGGCCCCCGTCAATTCCTTTGAGTTTCAGCCTTGCGGCCGTACTCCCCAGGCGGAGTGCTTAATGCGTTAGCTGCAGCACTAAAGGGCGGAAACCCTCTAACACTTAGCACTCATCGTTTACGGCGTGGACTACCAGGGTATCTAATCCTGTTTGCTCCCCACGCTTTCGCGCCTCAGTGTCAGTTACAGACCAGAAAGTCGCCTTCGCCACTGGTGTTCCTCCAAATCTCTACGCATTTCACCGCTACACTTGGAATTCCACTTTCCTCTTCTGCACTCAAGTCCCCCAGTTTCCAATGACCCTCCACGGTTGAGCCGTGGGCTTTCACATCAGACTTAAGGAACCACCTGCGCGCGCTTTACGCCCAATAATTCCGGACAACGCTTGCCACCTACGTATTACCGCGGCTGCTGGCACGTAGTTAGCCGTGGCTTTCTGGTTAGGTACCGTCAAGGTACCAGCAGTTACTCTGGTACTTGTTCTTCCCTAACAACAGAACTTTACGACCCGAAGGCCTTCTTCGTTCACGCGGCGTTGCTCCGTCAGACTTTCGTCCATTGCGGAAGATTCCCTACTGCTGCCTCCCGTAGGAGTCTGGGCCGTGTCTCAGTCCCAGTGTGGCCGATCACCCTCTCAGGTCGGCTACGCATCGTCGCCTTGGTGAGCCATTACCTCACCAACTAGCTAATGCGCCGCGGGCCCATCTATAAGTGACAGCGTAAACCGTCTTTCCATCTTCTCTCATGCGAGAAAAGAACGTATCCGGTATTAGCTCCGGTTTCCCGAAGTTATCCCAGTCTTATAGGCAGGTTGCCCACGTGTTACTCACCCGTCCGCCGCTAATCTCAGGGAGCAAGCTCCCGTCGATTCGCTCGACTTGCATGTATTAGGCACGCCGCCAGCGTTCGTCCTGAGCCAGGATCAAACTCTCCGAAGAAATGTTTGACTTGCTCATTTGCTTTTTTAATAGTGTATGCTCACTTAAAATTTAACGTTGGCGCTTTGTTTTGTTCAGTTTTCAAAGAGCAATTTTTGTTGTCGTTCCTCTCAGAAGCGACCTCTATAATGTAACACATTCTGTCACGTTTCGTCAACAACTTTTTTTAAAAATGTTTTCCAACTTGTTAGTTGTTTAAGTTGTTGTCTTAGCGACAAGAAATAATATACCATGTACTAAAAGTGTTTGCAATACGTTTTTTAAAACTTTTTCAAAAAAAACATTTTCACCTGTTCCCATCTATATATTCTTTACATCATCATCACACCCACCCTGTTTCCGGACCAAGCTCATGTATTATGAATAAACGAAGCATATTTCAAAAGAAACACAAATAGACATATATAGATATCTTTTTTCCATGAGGTGAAGCAATGAATCTCTCATTAATCGGATTACTCATTTCTTACTGTATGGCCCTTTATTTATTCAGTACCGCTTTTTATGAAGCCATCAAGTTCAGCAGGGAAAAAGGCAAAGTGAATGGTACGACGTTTTTATTCAGCTTTACTTTTGGATTGATTTTCACACGGATCACCTATTTGTTTCACCCCTATTAATAAAAGCAGTAAGTCGGGAGACTTACTGCTTTTATACGGAAACTTGCGCTTCTTTATTTACCTTGCTTTTCTTTTCATCCTTTAAGAACATCATCAAACCACCCAATATGATGGTACCTCCGAGGACCTGCGTCCAGAGTATCGGTTCATCCAATATGAAATAAGCCAGAATTGTCGCTCCCACCGGTTCAAGTAAAATTCCCATTGAAAGCGTCGAAGTGCTTAACCACTTTAGTGACCAATTGAATAAAGAATGCCCTAATAGAGTCGGGAAAATTGCAAGCAGAACGAAATTGATCCAATCAGAAGTAGGATAAGGCGCCAATGCCTCTCCTTTGAAGATCACATAGAAAAACAATGCGACAGCGCTGATTGCATACACGACAAAAGTATATGTTATAGAAGAGATGCGTTTTCGAACATTTTGACCAAACAATAAATAACCGGTTACCAGCGCACATGCGATAAGCGAAAGAATATCTCCCCAAAGCGCCATGCCGCTGATTCTCATATCACCCCAGCTAATGACAAGGCTGCCTGCTATCGCAATGACGCCGCTCAATATCGCCTTCATCGAAAACCTTTCTTTAAAAAACAGGTAGGCTCCGGCAAAAGCGAATAAAGGCTGGAGTGTGACAAGCACAGTTGAACTTGCGACCGATGTGTAATTAAGCGATTCAAACCATAATATAAAATGAAAAGCCAAAAACACTCCTGCCGCAATCGAATACAGCCAATCCCTTTTTTTAATGAATTTAAGTTCATGACGGTATTTCACCAAGAAAACCGGCAACATAAGAAGCACAGTAAATAATAAACGGTAAAAGGCGATAACACCCGATGGAGCTGTCGCCAATTTAACAAGGATGGCCGAAAACGATACGGATGCCACACCGATCGCTAACGCTACATAAGGATTCAATTTTGGCATTTACTTAAATTCCTCCTTTCAACGGAATTACGTTTCATTGAACTCTATTCTACTATGTTAAAATTATTAGGGTAGTCTTTTTTAGAAAACGGGTATATGGCAACAGACGATCTTATTATTCGATAATAATTCGGAAGTGGTGAAACAAAATGGAATGGACATTCGACCCTCAATCGGAACTGCAAATCCTTATCAAATTGGGGATTTCAGCTCTCCTTGGACTAATTATCGGACTAGAGCGAGAAATGAAACGAAAACCCGTTGGATTAAAAACAAGCCTGGTCATTTCAATCGTCAGCTGTTTATTGACGATCGTTTCCATGGAATCCGCTTATAAGTTCCCGGGGAGCGACGACGTAAATATCACAATGGACCCCTTGCGTCTGGCGGCTCAGATTGTTTCCGGGGTAGGCTTTATCGGTGCAGGCGTCATTCTCCGGAGGGACAACAACAGCATATCCGGATTAACGACAGCCGCCATCATCTGGGGAGCGGCGGGAATCGGAATCGCCGTTGGAGCAGGATTTTTTCTTGAAGCAATAGCCGGCGTCATCCTATTGATCATAAGTGTCGAATTGGTGCCCGCAATCGTCACCTGGCTCGGACCGATGAAGTTACGGCAAAAAGAAATTCTTCTGCAGCTAGTCGTACAAAATAAAGATGACATTGCCATCGTACTGAAAAAAATCAAAGACGAAAAAATATTCATCAAAAACCTTAGAATTAAAGATGTGGCAAATGACAACCACCTTTTGACACTTAAAGTCCTGGTCGATCATAAAATCAGGACATCGGAAGTGTATTACACCGTCTCCAATCTTAAGGAGATTAAAAGGGTTGAGATTGAAAATTCAGGATAAAGATAAAAGGGGTTCGGAAGTAAATATTCCGAACCCCTTTGAATTTCCCTCCATATTAAGAAATCAAGCCTCAACGAGTCCGCTATGTAGACCATCCCCCCCATTGGGCATCCTCTTAAATTAATGGCTATTTATCTTTTTGCAAAAATCTCATATTTATTATTGACTTTTCACCAAAATCCGATAAAATAATTATTGTACCTCAATTCGGGGCATTAGCTCAGCTGGGAGAGCGCTACGCTGGCAGCGTAGAGGTCAGCGGTTCGATCCCGCTATGCTCCATATCCGAAAACCCTTGCGTAGCAAGGGTTTTTTTCTTTTTATCTAATCCTCCCCTTTGACTACTGTATCCCAATCGTTCTGAGATGACGTTCACATATATCCCCTTGAACAACACGGTTTTTAAGTACATCGTCTAATTTAATTCATTCATTGGATCATTAGGAGTTCCATGCTGAGTGCAAGCCACTAAATAAGTGATCTTGATAAATATCCCCTAATCTTGGTTTCTCTTTTGAAACGGTTAATTCCCCCTTAAAGCATCCTTCTCAGATAAATTAATGGTTCGTAAACCCGACTTGGTTTTAGCCCCATTTATTATTGTCCTTCCGTCGTGACTTAACGTTTGTCTAATAGTTATTCCCCCTTTCTCTAAGTCAGCATCTTTCGCGTAGTCCGGGTATTTCACCTTGTCGCATTCCCGTATTCCATGCCATGAGAAAGATGATTATAGTTTATTCCTTTTTTATTTGCTTTTGGCAGTTTGATTTTCCCTGCTACATTTTTAGAAACCAGTTCAAAATCGATCACATGTTCAAGTGAATTTCTACCGATCTCCACATGGGTTTACTATAATTGAAAACGCATGGGGGGTTGGTGGATTTCACAAAAAAAATAAAGGAACCAGTATCATCTGATTCCTTTAGCAATATTTCATGTAAGAAGCCATTTAGGTGTGTTTTTTACATGTATTAACAAACATATAAAGTAACGACCTACTTCACTTTCACCTGAATGGGGACACTTCTACTGTTATCCCATTCCGTCAAGATTCTTTGACCCAAAGTTATCAAGCAGTACACGCACTTCATCTGTTGACTCTGTGCTCATTAATTGATTTCTTAATTCACTTGCCCCTCGAAACCCGCGGACATATATCTTAAAAAAGCGATGAAGAGCCTTGAACGAACGTAGTCCTAATTTTGAATATTTATCATGGAGATCCAGATGCAACCTTAATAGATCAAGCAATTCCTTACTACTATGATCTTGCGGCTGCTTTTCAAAGGCAAATGGATTATTGAAAATACCGCGCCCAATCATAACTCCATCAATGCCGTATTGATGAGCGAGCTTTAAGCCAGTTTGACGGTCAGGGATATCCCCATTGATCGTCAAGAGTGTATCTGGTGCCACCTGGTCACGAAGTTTCTTGATCTCCGGGATTAGTTCCCAATGAGCGTCTACTTTGCTCATTTCCTTTCTTGTACGCAGATGAATGGATAGATTGACAATGTCTTGTTTCAATATGTGTGTCAGCCAGTCGTGCCACTCGTCTACATCCGTGAAACCAAGTCTTGTCTTTACACTTACCGGCAATCCTCCTGCTTTTGCTGCTTGTATTAAATCTGCTGCAACTTCTGGACGACGGATAAGGCCGCTTCCCTTCCCATTCTGTGTCACATTAGGTACAGGACAGCCCATATTGATATCCACACCCCGATAACCTAGTTTCGCCATACCAATACTCATTTGCCGAAAGTGTTCAGGCTTATCCCCCCATATGTGGGCTACAATTGGTTGTTCATCCTCTGTAAAAGTCAAACGTCCACGCACACTTTGTTTCCCCTCTGGGTGACAATAACTCTCCGTGTTTGTAAACTCTGTAAAAAACACATCAGGTCTGGCTGCTTCACTCACTACATGGCGAAAAACAACATCCGTCACATCTTCCATTGGTGCCAGTATAAAAAAAGGTCGTGGTAAATCACGCCAAAAATTATCTATCATGTTCAAACCCAAATCCTCTCATTATGGGATACCAGGCAAACCCCTTATCCCAAAATTAAAAAGCAAAATGTCCCTGCTTCTTTTACACTTATACCATGCTTAATCACTTTTTATCAAACTGATCGGATATGTTTATTTCCCAAAATCGGGGTTTAATTTAACTTCACAATCTTTTTACAAAATATCTCCTACTAAAACCCAACCCATCAACCAGCATTCCACTGTTCGAGTTAAAATAAAATTTTTCCAAAAAAAACCAAAAATAAATATGGAAGAACACTGGATTGACAAGGGTTTAACAATAAAAAGACCCCCGAAATCGCAAAAGTACTTTTCAACGAAATCAGGGTAGAACTGGCAAATGTTTCTTTAAACTAGCAAGGGCATTTTTTAATTAGACATCTTCCATTCCAAATCCAACTCTGATATAAAGCCATTACTGAACACTATAGGGCATTACAGGAAAATGCACCTACCTCCTATACGGAAGCAGGCGCATTCAAATTCATCAAAAAAAGCTTCGAACTAGCTTGGAATGTTAGCCATTGCAATGATTAACTAACTTACAATCCTTCAGGACAATCTATGAAAAAAGATGCGATAAGCTGTCCTAGCCTTCGAATTCCCTCTATTATTTCTTTCTCATTGGCATAACTGAACGAGAGCCGGAGAAACTCGGTTCCATCGTTTTGATCCAAGAAAAAGTATTTCCCTGGAACATACGAAACACCCTCAGCCAGTGCCTGTGATAATAAATCCGACGTATCAACACCTGGAACTCTCACCCATACAAAGTAACCGCCATCTGGTACATACCAGGAAACGGATTCTGGAAGAAATTGTTCCATCGCACGGATTAGCGCAGTACATTTAGAACGATACACATCCTTTAGAAGGTCGAGCCGTTTCTCAAAATCGGTGTTTTCTAAGTATACAGCCATTGCACTTTGAGCAAATGGATGGTCCAAATCTTTTTTAAACCACTCTAAAGCCTTAATGAATTCACTTTCCCCTGCTATCCATCCAATCCGCATTCCTGGTGCAACAACCTTGGATAAAGACCCAACTTGGAGGACTCGCCCGCATTTATCCATAGATTTTATTGGCACCGGATTTTTATCAAAGGATAGTTCTCCGTATGCATCATCCTCTATAATGAGGAAATCAAACTCGATGGAAAGCTCCACTAAATGCTTCCGGCGCTCCATTGTCATAGTCGTCCCTGTAGGATTTTGAAAGGTTGGGATTGTATATAGAAAACGCGGGAGGGTTAGACCTGTACGTTTCCTTTCATCCAGCATTTCTTTTAATCGGAACGTTTGGAGTCCCTGTTCATCTATAGGTATACTAATAATCTGATTCGTATAGTTTTTAAAAATCTCTAAAGCCTCCATATAGGTGGGAGACTCTACCGCTACGGCCGCTTTATCATCAAGAAGGACGCGGGCAATAAGATCAATCCCCTGGCAAGCTCCTGATGTAATCAAAAGCTGATCTTCCAAAATGGAAATTCCGCGCTCTCCCAATCTTTTTTGGATTTGATGCTTTAGTCTTGCAATTCTTGGACTTCCGATATAATGGAGCGGCAAATCCTGCTCCTCATCAAGAAGTCTGGCTACAGCTACCTTGAGCTCCTCAGCAGGAACGAGAGTAGAATCTGGATAGCCTGAACTCAGGCGAATGCAACCTTCTGGCAAATCTGGCATCCATGCACCGGGCGGATCATTCTTAAGTGCCGCTTTAATGTTCTCAGGAAAAAAAGATTCAACATTCACTTCAACCATACACCTTTCCGTCAATCAAACCTGATTGATTCTCGCAATTTTTGAAGATAGCTTCTTATTTCATGATACACGCTGATAGTCATCAAGAGACAACAATGCCTCTTGATCTTTTAGAAATCTCTTGGACGCTCCAATGGAATGATGAAAGAACCTAAAAAAATAAAGAAAGGCAGATCGTCCGCCCTTCTTCACTTTTTATGCAACTCATTCCATTTCTTAACCAAACGCTTCGGTGCCGCGCGTAAATAGGCTTCATTAATTAGATAGGTCAATTCATCCCAGTCTTCCTTATCCGGATTTTGAATAGAAACCCAACCGTGATGTCCTATATATGGGGTTTTGAAAAAATTCCCGTTCTGCAACAATAATTCCTGAGTTTCTCGATCTGACTTGAACGACAAGCTGAACCCCTTCTCGCTTTCACCTGATATCACGAAGGATTTTCCATTGGTTTTAAAAGTATTGTGGCCAAAGCCGTCAATATGTTCAACAGCTTCAGGTAGTGCAAGGCAGATATTGCGTACAATTTCAAGCATGGCTGCCGTGTCTTGTAATTTCATGTTTTAATTCACCTATTATCCACTCTATTTTGCGTTTACATCAGGTTGATGAATTCCGAATATATTGCCTTCGGTATCAATATAGTAGCCTTGCCAAGCCATACCAGGCAGGGCATATTTGGGCATTGCGACGTTACCGCCATTCTCAATAATTTTAGCTTCCGTTAAATCGTAATCTTCCACGCCCATTGTACAAGCAAATCCATTTAATGCTTGGTTTGTTTCCGGCGGAGCACTTTGACGCTGCATCAAAGCACCATTGATCCCAAGTTCTTTCTCATCGCCAGTTACCGCCCCAAAGTAAGGCATGCCTGCATACTCACTCCAATCTTGAAATGACCATCCAAATACCTCTCCATAAAACTTCTTTGCCCGTTCCATGTCATTCACATGAATTTCGAAATGAACTAATCTTCCCATGATTCCCTCCTAAGTAACATATGAATTAACCATTCACTTACCTTATCCAGTCTGTTAGCTTACATATACTATTATAATGGGAATGGAAATAAATTCAAAGAACTTGGAGCTTCATCATACAATCTGTCAAAACTGGTTTGTTCCGACCAACGGTTTGCATGCCTAATTTTTGCGAAACTATGTGTATATTTTTGTGAAAGTTGGACTAGACTGCTAGTAAATGATTCTAGGAGGTTATCAAATGTTTAGATTCGGAAAGAGAAAGCTGCGGAGCAATGTCGGTAAATTAATCGATAAGCACGGATATACACAAGAGGAGTTTGTCAGTGCGTCAGGAATCTCACGTAATACGATAAGCAGAGTCTGCAGCGATCCTAAGTATGTACCGTCAGCCGGGGTTTTAAAGAAAATCATGAAGGCGGTTCGAAGCATAGATGCTGGCGCAAAGGCAGATGACTACTTTGATTTGTAAACAAAAAGGGCCCTAGCGTAATGGCCGGGGCTAAATGTATTTGTTCAATCCTTATTCATTCCCCATAAACCATGCTGTCCTTTCGCTGGAATAAAGTCATCCAGCAGCTGCAAGTCCTTAACTTCCCAAGCTCCCCCCTCCCACTTTGAAGTCCCTTCCAATATTGCCAGCGTTCCGTTATTTTCAATTACCTTCACGCAATTAACCTTACATACACCCATGATCATACAAGTTCGAAGGTTTGTCCTTTGAATATCCTTGCTTATCCAGCAACATCTGGATTGCCAGTAGGCCACGGTACGATAATTCGTTCTCCATGACCTTGTTTCGTATTTGACCTCCCCCAGGACAAATTGACTCGCCCAAGGCTGGGTCATTGATAATATCTTCAATTCCAACTTCCCCTGAATCTAAAAAATAAACCCCCACTTCCATTAGGAGCGGGGATTTTTGATGATATGTATATATCTTGCGGTTCTTTTGTCCCTTTTAGAAAAACCCTGCAAGGATTGTCTAAAAGGGACAAAAGGTTATATATTCCTATAAAGCTATTTTCGACTAACCATTTTCTTTATGAACTGAACCACAGGTGACACAATCGATTCATGTACATTAGTAAGGGCATAGCCGATCAGACCCATTATTACCAGGGCCAAGATTAATCCTATTATCAATCCTGATGTTTCTCTAAGTTCTTCAAGTACAGCATCCATCATTCCTTAACCTCCCCGGCTTGCCGATGCGACTTAATTACGGTTTTACATCTATTTTACTTTTGTCATTTATCGGTTTTTCTTGGGCCTTGCCCATTCTGTTAAATAAGGTTCATTATAACGCATTGGATGATTATGGTCGAGATGCCACTTTTAAACGTATTTATTGCTGTCATTCACATCATTGCTTACTACTGAAGGCTCTACCTCTAGCGTTTCTCTTTAAGTTAAAATATAAACCTTCGTTTCATCCGAACATACAAGAAGCAATGTAAACCTTTTCATTTGTCCAAAACCGACAAACAAATGACAGAATTATTGTTTTTTTGGAACATTGAGAATATTGTCGAAAAACCGTAAGCTTAATTTATTGAAATACATCTTCTTAGGGGGTGCGCTTTATATGGAAGCCATTACAAGGGACTTTTTCTTATTTTTATCTAAAAATAATCTGCTTAATAATATTGCTAAAAAAAGCGGAGGAAATTTTGCTGCTGGAAAGATCATTGGGGGAACTGATTTCCAAAGTTCCATTAAATTCATTAAACAACTTAACAATAGCGGCTTGTCTGTTACAGTAGACCACCTTGGGGAATTCGTTGATTCTAAGGAAGTGACTCAAGAACGGACGGCAGAATGCATCGAAACCATCGAAATGATCAGCAGGGAAAAACTTGATTCACAGGTTTCTCTGAAGATGACTTCTTTGGGACTCGATATCGATCATAAACTCGTGATCGAGAATATGACGAAAATTCTTGATACAGCCGAAAAACATAAAGTCATGGTCACGATCGATATGGAAGATGAAGTTCGCTGTCAGGCAACTATCGATATCTTTAGACAGTTCAAAGAAAAATACAGCTGCATAAGTACTGTTCTACAAGCATATTTATTCCGCACAGAGAAAGATTTGGAGGACCTTGGCCAATATAAGCCATTCCTGCGTCTCGTAAAGGGTGCCTACAAGGAATCTGCCGAGGTAGCTTTTCCCGAAAAGAATGATGTAGACGAAAACTATAAAAAGTTGATTAAGCAAAGTCTTCTTAACGGAAATTATACGGCCATTGCCTCACATGATGACAAAATCATCGAATATACAAAAGAGCTGGCTAAGAAGTTCGACATCCCGAATACACAATTCGAATTTCAAATGCTTTATGGCATGAGAAATAAAACTCAATACGAATTGGTCAAGCAAGGTTACAAAATGCGCGTCTATGTACCATATGGTCTGGATTGGTATGGATACTTCATGAGAAGGCTTGCAGAACGGCCATCCAATATTGCCTTTGCCTTCAAAGGGATGGTCAGAAGCTAAATATACATTCAACATTATTAATGGCTACAAAAAATCTATTAAAAGGTGTGATTATCAATGATTTCATATAAACACGAACCATTTGTTGATTTTACAAGCGAGGAAAACAAAAAAGCATATCAGGAAGCACTTCAAACTGTTGAAGGCTACTTAGGGCAAGACTACCCTCTTTATATCGGCGCAGAGAAAGTGACGACTGATGAGAAAATCGTTTCATATAACCCTGCAGATAAGCAAGAGGTAATCGGCCGAGTATCGAAAGCGAACAGGGATCTTGCTGAAAAAGCCATGCAGGAAGCTGTTACCGCTTTTGAAAGCTGGAAAAAAGTGAAGCCGGAAATCCGTGCTGACGTTTTGTTCAAAGCAGCTGCCATCATTCGCAGACGCAAGCATGAGTTCTCTGCGTTATTGACGAAAGAAGCAGGAAAACCTTGGAATGAGGCTGATGCGGATACAGCGGAAGCGATCGATTTCCTTGAATTCTATGCACGCCAAATGCTGACACTTAAAGATGGTGTGCCAGTTCAAAGCCGTCCGGGCGAATTCAACCGCTATGATTACATTCCATTAGGGGTAGGCATCATCATTTCTCCGTGGAACTTCCCATTTGCGATCATGGCAGGTACAGCTGTTGCCGCTATCGTTACTGGTAACACAATTCTATTGAAACCAGCTTCTACTACTCCTATCGTTGCTGCGAAATTTGTTGAAGTAATGCTTGAAGCCGGTCTTCCAGCAGGTGTATTGAATTTCGTTCCAGGAAGCGGCGCCGAGGTGGGCGACTACCTGGTTGATCATCCTAAAACACGTTTCATTTCCTTCACAGGTTCACGTGATGTAGGTCTGCGCATTTACAAACGTGCTTCAGAAGTGAACGAAGGCCAAATTTGGCTGAAGCGTGTCATTGCTGAAATGGGCGGAAAAGATACGATCGTCGTAGACAAAGAGGCAGATCTTGAATTGGCCGCTCAATCGATCGTGAAATCTGCATTTGGCTTCTCGGGACAAAAATGTTCTGCATGCTCCCGTGCTGTCATCGTAGAAGACGTATACGATCAAGTATTAGATCGCGCTGTTGAATTAACAAAACAACTAACAGTTGGTAATCCTGTAGAAAATCATTTCATGGGACCAGTTATCGATCAAGCTGCTTTTGACAAAATCATGAGCTATATTGAAATCGGGAACCAAGAAGGACGCATTCTGACTGGAGGAGAAGGAGACAGCTCTAAAGGCTACTTCGTTCAGCCGACAATCGTTGCTGATGTCGATCCGCAAGGCCGCTTGATGCAAGAAGAAATTTTCGGACCAGTCGTTGCTTTCACAAAAGCGAAGGACTTTAACGAAGCTCTTGAAATCGCCAATAACACTGAATATGGTTTGACTGGGGCTGTCATTACGACAAATCGCCTTAACATGGAAAAAGCACGCGAAGAATTCCATGTGGGGAACTTGTATTTCAACCGCGGCTGCACTGGCGCAATCGTAGGTTATCAGCCATTCGGCGGGTTCAACATGTCAGGAACCGATTCCAAGGCAGGCGGACCGGACTACTTGCAGCTTCATATGCAAGCCAAAACAACGTCCGAAACATTCTGATAATGTTCTATTAAGCAATTTGAAGATGATTTATAACCCCTTATGGTTTTCGGATCTTCCATTCTGGATACCAAAACCATAATGAGGTTAAATGGAGGAAGTGACAAATAGGTTGCTTCCTCTTTTAAAACAAAAAATTACTTATTTCAACCTGAAGGGAGTCTTTTATGGATTACGCATTAATAATTTCAATCAGCATTTACATGGCTGGCATGCTTTTCATCGGTTACTTCGCTTATAAAAGAACTTCCAATTTAAATGATTATATGCTGGGCGATCGGGGCCTTGGTCCTGCTGTCACTGCATTAAGTGCCGGTGCCGCGGATATGAGCGGTTGGCTTTTAATGGGGATGCCTGGTGCCATGTTCGCAACAGGACTAAGTTCCATCTGGATTGTAATCGGTCTCACGTTAGGAGCCTATGCGAACTGGCTGTATGTTGCGCCAAGATTGAGAACTTATACGGAAGTCGCTAATAACTCCATAACGATCCCCGCTTTCCTGGAAAATCGTTTTGGCGAGGGCTCAAGGATCTTAAGGCTCATTTCGGCATTGGTCATCCTGATATTCTTCACCTTTTACGTTTCTTCTGGAATGGTATCCGGCGGAGTCTTATTCCAAAGTACATTTGGCCTTGATTACCACTCAGGTCTATGGATATTGACAGGTGTCGTCGTCGCCTATACTTTATTCGGCGGATTCCTCGCAGTAAGCTGGACAGACTTTGTTCAAGGAATCATCATGTTCGTTGCCTTGATCCTTGTACCGATCGTCACGATTATCCATGTGGGCGGTTTCGGTCCTTCAATCGACACGCCACGTTCCATTGATCCAGCTCTATTGAATATTTTTACAGGGACGAGCTTTTTAGGCATCATCTCATTGTTTGCCTGGGGACTGGGTTACTTCGGACAGCCGCATATCATTGTCCGCTTTATGGCGATCAGTTCTGTTAAGGAAATCAAGAAAGCCCGTAATATCGGGATGGGCTGGATGATTTTCTCCAGTATCGGTGCGATGCTGACTGGATTCATCGGAATCACTTATTATCACCAGAACGGAATCAAGTTAGCTGATCCTGAAACGATTTTCATAGAGTTGGGGGAAATACTATTCC
This sequence comes from Brevibacillus sp. JNUCC-41, assembly GCF_014844095.1. Taxonomy (NCBI): domain Bacteria; kingdom Bacillati; phylum Bacillota; class Bacilli; order Caryophanales; family Bacillaceae; genus Peribacillus; species Peribacillus sp. JNUCC41. Next base: position 1,257,041 of record NZ_CP062163.1, read on the forward strand.
ACCCGCTTATCACCGGTTTCTTGATTTCCGCAATACTGGCAGCCATCATGAGCACGATTTCTTCGCAGCTTTTGGTTACTGCCAGCTCTTTAACGGAGGATATATACAAAACTTTCTTCCGTCGTACCGCTTCAGATAAAGAACTTGTTTTCCTCGGCAGGCTTTCCGTACTGATCATTTCGATCATCGCGCTGATCCTATCTTGGGAGCAGAATGACACGATTCTTGGACTTGTCGGGTACGCGTGGGCTGGATTCGGTTCTTCATTCGGTCCGTTGGTCTTACTAAGTCTCTTCTGGAAACGGATGACAAAATGGGGAGCTTTAGCAGGGATGATCGTAGGTGCCGCTACTGTAATTTTCTGGTCCATGGCCGGATTATCCGATACGCTTTATGAAATGATTCCTGGTTTTGGCGCAAGCTTGATTGCCATCGTCCTGGTCAGCCTTCTAACAGCGAAACCATCTAAAGAAGTAGAAAATCAATTCGAAGAATTCGAAAGAACATTAAAACAATCATAAATCCCCCTAAAAGGAACGGTATTTCTTCATATACCGTTCCTTCTTTGTTCTTGCCCCTATACACATCATAACTTTAAAAGTATTATTATACTAAGTTGTCATACACTTCAAAAAACTACAGGGGGCCATATATGTCATTAGAAAAAATTCTGACTCTCACAAACATCAACGATATAACGGATATGGTCAGCACTTATTTAAAAAAACCAGTCGTCATCGAAAATGACCAATTTTTATTGCTGGCATATAGTTCATATTATATCGAACACTTCGACCAAGCCAATCGGCAAACCATCTTCACAAAGCATTGGCCTATTCCAATTCTGGAAAAATTCATGGATGAGGGCATTGTCGAACAGCTTAAAACCGTGGAGCATCCATTCAGGGTGAAACAAATCGAGGAAATCGGATTAAATCAAAGAGTCGTTGTGAGCGCCGTTCACAAAGGACAGGTCTTCGGATTCATTTGGGTCCAAGAAACGGAAATGATGACTGATTCCGATTTGGAATTTTTACATGAAGTTTCCCATCATATCGGCAAGCTTCTTTATCAGAAAAAACAGATAAACATAAAAAAAGATGAAGAAAAAAATGAGTTTTATCAAAAGGTCATTGATGAAGTCTATCAAACGGAAAATCAAATAAAATGGGAAGCCGCCAATATGAGTCTTCTCATTCCGGAAAATTTCCTTGTCAATGTCTTTACCATCGCTCAATCCGATGCGGAACATTTCGATGAATTATCGGATACAGTCAGCCTATTCGCCAATGCATTGAATCATTTTACACATGTATTCACAAACCAATTGAAGATCATCGTCTTGATTGGAAGCAATGGAAAAGGGAAAGATCTGCTTACCGATAGCGCCAATGATTTAACGAACACCGTTCTTTCCCAATTCAATGACAAAAAGGTATTTCCGGGTATCGGAAATGAGTACACTTCCATTCTTCAATTAAGAAAATCCTATCTCGAAGCCCTGGAAGTGATCAATGCAGCCAAGTTCATCGGTGAACCTGAACAGCTTCCCTTCCAATATAGTAAGCTTGGGATTTTCCGCTACCTCGAAATGATCTCCAACCATCATACTAAAACGAATTATATCAATACGGATCTAGAGATTCTTCAAAAGAAGGACCAGGAAAGCCAAACCAAACTCCTTCAAACACTGGAAATATATCTGTTTAACAATTGCCGGATCAAACCGACAGCTGAACAGCTATACATCCATACCAACACATTGAAATATAGATTGAATCAAATAACCGATCTCACCTCAATCGATTTTGATGACTTTCATTCAAGAATGCAACTATACATCGATTTACAGCTTATAAAGCAGAGATCTTAAAGAGGTCCCCAGTTTTTGAGTTTGGGAGATTCAATAAGCCAAGGAGAGAAGAAACGCGGCTAGGTCTGCCGTTTTCCTCTCTCCTTATATATGTTTCACCTATTATTTTTCTAAAATGACGGATGGGGTCATCCCATCTTCGTATATATAGAATTTCCCGTTTGAACGCTCAATACGACCAGCATTCCGTGATGCCCAATGTCCCAACATACTCCCCTGATAATTCAATGGGAATGGTAATTCCAGGATTCACTCCCTTCAATGTACTCGATACCACTTCATTGTGAGTCATTTCCTTACGACGAAAAATGGCTCCAAGAGAAGCTTGATGCAATGTGCCGATTCTCGACTTATCGCTTGAACCAAGAATCATTCCGTCTTTATCCGTAATAAGCACGTCATGCCCGATTACTTCACTGGTTATATTCGCAATTTCTTGAGCTAATTTAGCTAACATATCATCCCCCCTGGTTATCGCAAAACTATAAAAAACCAGCTCTCAAATATCTTGAGCTGGTTTTTCATGTAATTTCTTAAATTAATTTAAGGGCATTTTCCTTCAAGAAACGTTTTCCTTGTCGCCGGTGTATTCATGCTCCCAAAAATCGGCATTTTTTATGCCTAAAGCTTTTGGATTGAAAACCGGATCGACCCCTGCCTTCTTTTGCTTTTCGTAATCCTTTAACGTAATAAGCGCCGGTTTAGCCAGAATCAATATGGCAATGACATTGAGCCATACCATAATCCCTAATCCAGCATCACCTAATGCCCAAGCCAGCTCTGCCGTACGAATGGTGCCATAAAAACTAGCTGCAAGTATGATAAGTTTCAATGCCAGCATGGCCCACTTACTATTCCGTTTGCGCATTAAATAGGCAATATTCGTTTCCGCAATATAATAGTAGGCCATGATAGTCGTAAAGGCGAAGAAGAAAAGGGCTATTGCTACAAAGCCAGCACCTAAGCCTGGGATTACACTATCGATTGCCGCTTGTGTATACCCTGGACCAGGTGTTACATCGCCCAAATTATTGACGATATATGAACCATTTTCCGCTTGAGTATTATACATGCCTGTAAATAAAATCATGAAGGCCGTAGCGGAACAAACGAACAATGTGTCGATATAAACCGAGAATGCTTGGACAAGACCCTGTTTTGCCGGGTGCGATACTTCAGCCGCAGCCGCAGGGTGAGGACCTGTGCCTTGTCCCGCCTCATTAGAATAAATGCCGCGTTTCACTCCCCAAGCTACCGCCATCCCGATTAACCCGCCAAATGCAGAATCCATCCCGAAGGCACTTCTGAATATTAAAGAGATGACTCCTGGTAATTCTGTAATATTCATTAGGACGATGACAACAGATAATAATATATAACCAAGGGCCATGAATGGCACGATTATTTGTGCAGCATTAGCTATCCGTTTTACACCGCCGAATATAATGAAGCCCAGCAAAAGGACAATTGCCAACCCAGTGATCACCGGGTTGATGCCGAATGCATTTTCCATTCCGGCGGCAATTGAATTGGACTGAACACCAGGCATCAGCACAGCCATGGCTATTAGTGCAGCGAATGCAAAAAGGACAGCAAACCACTTCACGCCCATTCCTTTTTCAATATAATAGGCTGGTCCCCCTCGATATTGACCGTCTTGTTTGACTTTATATATTTGAGCTAAAGTTGATTCCACGAATGCACTAGATGCTCCAATAAAGGCAATGGCCCACATCCAAAAAACGGCACCAGGGCCACCAAAGGCGATAGCCGTTGCCACTCCTGCAATGTTACCTGTACCGACCCGTCCCGAAAGTGCTATGGATAAAGCTTGGAACGAGGAAACGCCCGCTTCCGAACTTTTGCCTTGGAACATCAAAATGACCATTTCCTTAATATGCCTTACTTGCAGAAACCGGGTTAAAATAGAGAATACTAAACCTACTCCCAATAAAATATAAATGACTGGCGTACTCCATAAAACCCCATTTAAAGCCGTAATAAAATCAGACAATCAAGTTCCCCCTTTAATTAAATTTAGAAAATTCAAACTTATCTTTTATTGATTATATTTCATCTTAATGGATTAAACAATAGTTTCCGCGTCAGGAAAACTAACATGGACATTTTTATTTTTCAACTTGCAAATGCTTCGATTATCACATTCCGAATTAAAAAAAACGCCAGCGATTCCGCCGGCGTCATGTTTTTGCATTTTGGTCAAGATACTCTAATCGCACCCGATATTTCCTGTTCCAATTGATTGGTTCTCTCCACTTTTGTTGATTCCGTCCATCCAAAATATCCAGCCATAAAATCGATCACTGCATGTTTATGCGTTTGTACTAAATCGATATCGAATAATAGCGTCCCCGTCCTGCGGAAGAAGAAATCCACTGGAGTTGCGGCCATTTCATGATCTAGTGCGTATTTCAGTTGTACGAACAACTTCTTTGGAAGGCCACTGCTTGCGCCTCCGACTCCTTCGTTTTTTGCGATATCGAATATCACAGGTGCGTTGGACCCGTACATGGCCAATATCTCTTCGGTATCCTTAACTGCGAGTCCCGAGTCAATTCCCATTTGAATATGTTGCTTGATATAATCGGGAAAGTTTCTTGATCCCCCGACGTCCCCTCCGGAAATCGGCATTCCTTTAGTGCTGCTGGCTGGGTAAGTTTTATTGGATTGCTGGGCAAGCTTCCCTGCCAAAAGGTCGACCGTCGTTTTGGCCATTTTGCGATAACCGGTCAATTTCCCTCCAGCAATCGTGATAAGGCCCGAATCGGACTCCCAAATTTCATCCTTCCTTGATATTTCAGAAGGATCTTTCCCTTCTTCAAGAATCAACGGCCTCACTCCAGCCCAGCTTGATTCAATATCATCACCCGTAATGTTCACTTCTGGAAACATATAATGTATCGACTTTAATAAATAGGCACGATCTTCGGACGTAACGGTCGGCACTGCAGGATCACCATCATAAAAAGTGTCCGTAGTCCCCACATAAGCCTTTCCGGCTCTCGGGATGGCAAAAATCATCCGGCCATCAGGCGTATCAAAATAAAGCGCCTGCTTCAACGGGAATTTCGATTGATCGATGACCATATGAACACCCTTGGATAACTTCAGCGTTTTCCCTTTTTTCGATTGGTCCTTTTCACGAATGGAATCGACCCATGGACCTGCTGCATTAATAACTTTGTCTGCGTATATTTCATAAGAATCACCTGATAGTGAATCGGCAACTTGGACGCCGTTCACCTTGCCATTGTCATATAACAATTTTTCCACTTTTGTATAATTTATCGGTGTTGCACCTTTATCGACAGCCGCCTTCATCACTTCGATCGTCAGACGTGCATCATCTGTCCGGTATTCAACATAATAGCCTCCGCCCTTCAGTCCCTCTTTCTTAACGAGCGGTTCCCGCTTTAGCGTTTCCTCCGCCGAAAGCATTTTCCTGCGTTCAGCTTTTTTAACCCCCGCAAGGAAATCATATACCCGAAGGCCAATGGAAGTACTGAATTTCCCGAAGGTGCCACCTTTGTGCATCGGTAAAAGCATCCATTCCGGTGTGGTAACATGCGGTCCATTTTCATAAACGATTTCCCGCTCTTTACCAACCTCGGCAACCATTTTTATTTCAAATTGCTTTAAATACCGCAATCCGCCATGAACAAGTTTTGTCGAGCGGCTTGAAGTCCCTGCTGCAAAGTCCTGCATTTCAACCAAAGCCACTTTCATTCCACGGGTCGTTGCATCCAGAGCGATCCCTGCACCGGTAATTCCCCCGCCAATGACAACCACATCATATTTCTCTTTTTTCAGAAGTTCGATCGTTTCTTCCCGATATATATTTGAAAACCTCATGCCTGACTCCTCCTTTAAGTATTGCATTCTATTTACTCGTGAATTCACACTATTTACTCGTGAATTCACGCTATTTACTCGTGAATTCGTGCACTTTACTCGTGAATTCGAACGGTTTACTCGTGAATTCGTGCACTTTACTCGTGAATTTGCTCGGTTTACTCGTGAATTCGTGCGCTTTACTCGTGAATTCGTGCGCTTTACTCGTGAATTCGTGCGCTTTACTCGTGAATTCACGCTATTTACTCGTGAATTCGTGCACTTTACTCGTGAATTCGAACCGTTTACTCGTGAATTCGAACGGTTTACTCGTGAATTCGTGCACTTTACTCGTGAATTTGCTCGGTTTACTCGTGAATTCGTGCGCTTTACTCGTGAATTCACGCTATTTACTCGTGAGTTCGTGCGCTTTACTCGTGAATTCGGTCATTATATTCAATTGGTTCATTTGTTCAAATAGTTTATATAGATATTAATATCCCTAATCTGCCATTGAAAACAAAAAAGAGACCATAAATGACATTATCGAATTAACGATAACGCATTCATGGTCTCTCCTGTTCTCCGGCCGAGTTATTAACTTGATTTCATTATAGCATACTCCAGCTCGTTTGAGAAAGAGTACACCTCGTTTTTTATTTAAATGCCATAGCGGCATGTACAGCTTTTTTCCAGCCTTCATATAATTTTCCACTATCTTGCTCTTCCATGGAGTGTTTAAAGGTTTTGTCTACCGCCCATTGCCGGGAGATTTCTTCTTGATCCTTCCAATACCCGACAGCAAGCCCAGCTAAGTATGCAGCACCCAATGCTGTAGTTTCGTTTATGGTCGGCCTCTCGACGGGCACCCGTAATAAGTCGCTTTGGAATTGCATCAGGAAGTCATTCTTGACTGCCCCGCCATCCACTCTTAATGTCTGGAGCTCGATTCCTGAATCCGCCTCCATTGCATCAAGGACATCCTTCGTTTGATATGCCAGTGATTCAAGTGTGGCACGAATGAAATGTTCTTTGGATGTGCCGCGCGTCAAACCAAAAACGGCTCCCCGCACTTCGCTGTCCCAATATGGAGTTCCAAGTCCTACAAAAGCCGGTACCACATATACTCCATCCGTACTTTCCACCCGTTTTGCATAGGCTTCGCTGTCCTTGGCATCATGAAGCATCCGCAGGCCATCGCGCAGCCATTGGATTGTGGAGCCCGCGACGAATATGCTGCCTTCCAATGCATATTCGACCTTCCCATTCAGTCCCCAGGCAAGTGTCGTCAATAGTCCGTGTTCGGAACTGACAGCCTTGTCTCCTGTATTCATGAGCATGAAACAGCCTGTTCCATACGTATTTTTAGCCATTCCTTCATTAAAACAGGCTTGGCCGAATAATGCTGCCTGCTGATCACCGGCTGCCCCGGCGATCGGAATCGATTGGCCGAAGAAATGATATTCGATCGTACGTGCATATTCTTCAGAGGAAGGCCTCACTTCCGGCAGCATCGATTTTGGTACAGTCAATATCTCGAGCAGTTCTTCATCCCATTTCAGTTCATGGATATTATACATCAATGTCCGGGATGCATTCGAATAGTCCGTTACATGAGCCTTGCCTCCTGATAGCTTCCAAATCAGCCAAGTATCGATGGTACCGAATAACAGCTTGCCTTCATCCGCCTTTTGCCGGGCCCCTTCGACATTATCGAGGATCCATTTCACTTTCGTTCCGGAAAAATAAGCATCTATCAACAATCCCGTTTTATCCCGGAATAGATCATTAAGTCCCTTTTCCTTCAAATCATCACAGATTTCACTTGTTTGCCTGGACTGCCATACAATCGCATTATAGACAGGGGTACCTGTTTCCTTATCCCAAACGACTGCCGTTTCACGCTGATTGGTGATGCCGATCCCGGCAATTTGCTCAGGCTTTACACCGGATTCAGATAGTACACCGGCAATGACTGCCAGGATCGATCCCCAAATCTCATTGGCGTTATGCTCGACCCAGCCTGGTTTAGGGAAATGCTGTGTGAATTCCTTTTGGGAGGAATGGACGATTTCCCCCTTTTCGTTAAATAAAATCGCCCGCGAACTCGTTGTTCCTTGATCTAATGATAAAATGTATTTTTCCATTGTGTATGCCCCTCCTTTTAATTAACTGGCAATATTTCTGCTTTCCATTTCATGTGACTGTTTTTTACCAAATGCATAGGCTAATATCAATAGTACCAGGCTTGCACCCAAAACAGACCAAAATCCTGCTGTTATTTCTCCCATAAAGAACGCTTTATAACAAACGGCACCAAGTGAACCCCCAATAATCGGGCCAACGACCGGAATCCATGAATAGCCCCAATTCGAATTGCCCTTGCCCGGTATCGGCAGCAAAAAGTGAGCGATGCGCGGCCCCAGATCGCGGGCCGGGTTAATTGCGTATCCTGTTGTTCCCCCAAGTGACATCCCGATCACGACAATCAATAACCCGACTGCGAATGGGTTTAGACCCTCTGTAAAATGATTGGCACCTATAAATAATAAACCAAGAATAAGGATGAAAGTTCCAATCATCTCACTTAATAGATTTGAAAATGTGTGGGGGATTGCAGGTGATGTCGCGAACACACCAAGCTTCGCTCCTGGATCATCCGTAGCTTTCCAGTGTGGCAAATAGTGCAGGAATACTAGAGTTGCTCCAAGGATTGCGCCAATCATTTGGGCAACGATGTAACCGGGCACATCACTCCAAGGAAATTCCCCAATAATGGCAAACCCCACTGTGACTGCCGGGTTTAAGTGCGCCCCGCTTATGGAGCCCACTGCAAAAACACCCATGGTAACAGCCAATCCCCACGCAATCGTGATAACGATCCAGCCGGCATCTTTTGCATAGGATCCCTTTAAGGATGAACCAGCCCCAATGCCTGCTCCGAATAAAACTAATATCATCGTACCTAACACTTCTCCCCAAAATGGAGTCATGAATAAACCCCTCCCCTGATAAATTTTTAAACCATGCCAACAAATAAAGGAGATCCACAGCAGAACTATCTTCATAAAATAAATTATGAATAGATCTGTTGTGAATCTCCTAGTCTCCGTCACATATATTAACTTGTACAGTAAAATATACTAGGTTATGAAAACGCTGTCAATATTTTGTAAAGAATTAATCTATTTTTCTGTGTTTTTTTTAATTTCCCCTATTAAACGATATCCCATAATTCAGTTTTGGAAGTGGTAATTGATGACGCTCCAGCATCAAGGGCGTTCAGGACTTCATCCGAAGTACGTATGAGGCCGCCTGCAAAAATCGGTGTCTGCAACCGTTCCTTCACTTCTTTTATCATCCATGGCATGGCGCCCGGCAATACTTCGATATAATCCGGCTTGGTTTTCTGCACCAGCTTATAACTTTTCTCAAGTGCATGTGAATCTATTAAAAAGATTCGTTGGATGGCAATGACCCCCTTTTGCTTCGCCTTCAATATAACGTTTGATTTAGTCGAAATCAGCCCATATGGATTATATTCCTGACAAATGAATTCTGTCGCGTACTCATCACTTCTTATGCCATGGATCAAATCGACATGGTATATCATTTTCTTATTATGCTGCTTTGCCATCATACTTACGTTTTTCAATTGTGATATATGCAAATCAAGAAACACACCTATTTCATAGGAACTTTCTAAAAATCTTTCGAAATCCTTCATGCTTGCTGAAGCAGGCAAAATCTTCTGATCCATCATTATCCTCCTCATTCCCAGAAAAACTCAAAACTTCAAGTCATTTAGTATATTTTAAAGAGCTTGATTTATCAAACACATTTTTTCATGACCCATATCACCATAACACTATCATACCTGGCACTCCCTTTATAGTTTTCGGCTAAGGATGTATGTAAACTCGATCATAAAGTAAGTTTCATTTTCAATGCACCTTCGACGAGTTCATACGATTTAATTGTGCCAACGGGAATTTTCCTCACGATTTTCCAGGCGTTAACATTCATTTTGATCGTTCTTTTTTCAAATTCAAAAAATGGCGGTCTGTTAAATATCCTTTGGTTGATGAATTTCCTGTCAATTGGTTCCATTTCCACTAATTCAAATAAAATCGTTCTTTTTTCCACAGATACCGGTTTTAATGTAATCCGGAAAGCTACGTTTTTCTTAAACATCATTTTTTTCACTTCCGTCGTTCCGGAAAGCACGATATGTTTTGGCGTAATTTCGATATTAATATCCTGACCATCTGATTTACTTCTTATGATTTTCTCTATCATGGCTTCAGTTAAAGTTATCGTTATGCCATTTTTGAATGGACTGAATGTATTCATCCTTGCATTCCCCTCCTGCCGCTCATATGAATCTTCGGTTATAGCATATGCCGGGTTCCCTGATGTAGTAACACAGAACAATAATCGGTATATTCAAAATCTTCCACCTTCAACCCTTGACCTTTATAAAAACTACCTGTATAGTCATAATTAATTTAATAGACAACTCTTATCCAGAGAGGTGGAGGGACTGGCCCTTTGATACCTCAGCAACAGACTGATCATGTACTGTGCTAATTCCAGAAGTGTAAAAACTTGAAGATAAGAAGAGTATATAGCTTGGTTGCCAACACCTCTTCTTATTTTTAAGAAGAGGTGTTTTATTTTTAAAAGGAAAGAAGGAATGCAACATGTCCATCACATTAACGAAAGCACCATTCAGGGCCGATCACGTCGGAAGTTTATTAAGACCAGAACGTTTACATATTGCCAGAAAGCAATTTAAGGAAGGTACCATTTCAGCAGAGCGGCTTCGTGAAGTTGAAACCGAAGAAATCAATCGGATTGTCGAAAAACAAATTGAAGTTGGATTGGAGGCCGTGACGGACGGTGAGTTCAGACGAACATGGTGGCACTTTGACTTCCTCGAACATTTAAATGGAATCGAGGGATATGTGACTGAAAAAGGGCTCACGTTCGATGGTGTGGAAACAGAAAGATATAACGTTCGCAATACCGGGAAGGTTTCATTCAATCCTGAACATCCTTTCATTGGTGACTTCATTGAATTGAACAAAATCGTGAACGGACGCGCAGTTGCCAAGCAAACCATTCCCAGTCCGAATCAATTATTTGCTGTAGGCATTCATAATGAAGACATCTACCCTGATATTGAAGACTATGCAAATGATATCATTAAAGCATATCAGCATGCTTTGAAAGCCTTTTATGATGCAGGTGTGCGTTATCTTCAATTGGATGATGTATATATTGCCAGACTTTCAGCTCCGGATTTCCAGTTCAAAGATGGAAAATATACGAGGGAACAGTTAATCGATCTTGCACTTCGCGTAATTAATGGCGCATTGGAAGGCAAACCAGAAGACCTTGTCGTCACTACACACCTATGTCGTGGGAACTACCAGTCGACTTGGGCGTTTGAAGGAAGCTATGCCCGTATCGCCCCAACTTTATTGGCAAAAGAAACAGTGGATGGATTTTTCTTGGAATATGATGATCAACGCTCAGGGGATTTCAAACCATTAGAATACATTCAAAATGGCGGTGCACGGGTCGTACTGGGTGTCGTTACTTCAAAAAATGGAGAAATCGAAGACAAGGAAGCTGTTAAGGCACGCATTGAAGAAGCCTCGCACTTCGTTCCTCTCGAACAATTATGCTTAAGTCCGCAATGCGGGTTCGCCTCCACCCATCACGGCAACAAGCTGACCGAAGAACAACAATGGGAAAAGCTGAAGTTCGTCGTTGATGTAGCAAAAGAAGTTTGGAAATGATTTTTTTGCGGAGACTTTAATCCGTTCGAACAACCTAATCGGCATCAATATAAGCGTGCCGATTAGGTTTATAATAAAAGCGTAAAAGACATCCATCCCTAAATCCGAGAGCAAACAAAAAAGAACGGCCACCAGCACGTCCCTTTTTTACTTGCAGCTTTCATCATCATCCATTTTCTTCACAAATATATCATCCGTCACCCTATCTTCCAGCTTGTTCCTCAAGGCCAATTCCGCGGCCTTCCCATCACTAGGCGACCCGTCCGAGAAATACATCGGAAACAACGAGAAGAACATAACATAGAAAGAAAAATAGATGAATTGATACCAGATCACCGAGCTGTCCAGGATATCCTGATACACTAAGCTATAGATGATCAGCATGCTGACTAAATTAAAGATAGCCCCTCCTAAATAGATCAGCGTATTCGTCAATCGATTATCATGTTTCAGTCCCTTGAACTCGCAAGTCCCATTCCAAAAATAATATTTCCTCACCTCTATGTTCCGAAAGGCGAACAGTTTATTGCCACAACCGATCAAGATTTTCTTTTCTGATCCCCCAAAGATCGTGACAAAAAAAATATGCCCGCTCAAATGTATCAGCGTAACGATCGGCATGATCAAAAAAAAGGAAAATAGAAATTTAATGATATCAGAGAGACCAAACATGTTTATGCAACCCTCCTTACCTGAGCAATTTCTTATCAGATGCTACTCTGATACCCTGCCCACATTCGTTATAACTAGTAAATTTTCACAGTAGTGATATATCGCTTACCACAAGTGCTATTGTTCTCCTTCTGCTTAATCCGGGCTGTTTCCAGGTTTTTAGGCCTGACTCCAGCTTAATTCAAAGAAACAGGCTACCTCCTTCCGAAAAAACTCGGAAAAGTGATAGCCTTAACATCTTCATTTATCGATTGGGGGTGTGAAGAATTTCTTCGTTGTTTTGTCCTGGCCTCAAGCCTGCATGTTTATATTCAGGGGTGAAAACCGATGTTTTGATCGGGCATGCGATTTGCTTCTGGACATTTCCTTTTCCGTCCGGTACCTCGACGATCATTCCCCTCTCCATCAATTGGGGGTGTTCGGCCGCTTCAGTGAAGGTCAGAACTGGTTCTGCGCAGGCTTCGAAATCAGCGAATATTTCCTGCCATTCATGAAAATCCCGTTCAAGGAAAGCCAGTCGGACGGCCGTTTTAAACCTGATTCCGCTTTCTTCATCACTTTTAGTGCTCAAGTCATACAATTCGGGTGCACCGATCGCTTCACATAATGCTTTTCGAAAAGGGGGCTCTAGGCTTCCTACCGAAAAATAGCGTCCATCCTTCGTTTCGTAAAAGTCATAAAAGGATCCTCCGTTCAACATCAGTTTTTCTGGTTCAAGCTCGAGGCCCCCCTGTAAATTCAGGGGTGCGGAGATGGCATTCAACGCAAAACTGCAGTCGGTCATGCTGATGTCGATGGCTTGGCCGAATCCCGTTCTTTCCCGGTGAATGACTGCAGATAATATACCGATAACAGCATGCAGAGATCCTCCGGCAAGATCTGCTATTTGGGTTCCGTTTTTTGCCGGGCCATCCTTTTTTGTACCGGAATAGCCAGATAATCCCGCAATCGAAATATAATTGATATCATGCCCCGGTCGGTCTTTATAGGGACCGGTCTGGCCGAAGCCCGTGATGGAACAGTAAATCAGCTTCGGATTGATCCATTTTAATGCCTCATATCCCAGCCCTAGGCGTTCCATGACACCTGGACGGAACTGTTCAATGACGATATCGTATTCCTTCACTAGATTTTTTACGGATTCAATGGACTCAGATTGTTTCAAATCAAGTGTGATCGACTTTTTCGATCTGTTAAGATATTGGTTCACACCCCATGAATCCGTTGTTCCCGGCCTCTCCACCTTCAAAACATCCGCTCCTAAATCCGCTAGCATCAAAGTGGCAAATGGGCCTGGCAGTAACGTTGAAAAGTCCAATACTTTTAAATGAGTCAATAATGTCATCAGCCGTACACCTTCCCTTTCCATTGGAATTAGTAAAAGCTTTCCCCGTCGTTCTGTACATGCAATTATGCAGAGTTTACGATTATCATATAACACCGCCTGTCATTTTTGTATAAATTTCCATTCAAAAAAATAAACAGCCAGGAATCAGCTTCCTGGCTGTTGTTAATGAGCCTATAGAAAACAAGTAAAAGCCGGACAATTTAAAACTACATTGTCCGGCTGATTTTACTTTAAGCTTGTTCATTCATATTTTTTGTCAAAATCAAATTCTACTTCATCAATTTTAACGAATTTAGTTTTTCTTACCAGTTTATAGCCAAACCATAGTCCAAGGAAAAGCGGGATTCCCAGGTATGCAGCTATAACACTGCCCCAATCGATTTGGTCTGAGAAAAATGCTTGGATATTTTGGGACAGGATGACGATCATGCCAATTAAAATGGCAAAGATCGGTCCAATCGGAAACCATAATGCCTTATATGGCAGCTTCTCCAATGAATGGCCTTGAGCGATGAACGCTTTCCGGAAACGGTAATGGCTGATGGAAATGCCGAGCCAAAAGATAAATCCTGTAATTCCAATGGCATTCATTAACCAAATATACACTTTACCATCCCCGAAAATGGAGGCTAAAAAGGCCAGCATGCCGATGGAACATGTCAAAATCATGCCTGCAACCGGTACTCCGCGTTTATTAAGTTTTGCAAAAATGCGCGGTGCTTGTCCATCTTTTGCCATTGAGTATAACATACGCGTTGATGCATATAGGCTTGAGTTACCTGCAGATAATACCGCGGTTAAAATGACGGCATTCATAAGCGAAGCGGCAAAGGCCACTCCAGCCTTTTCAAAAATGAGCGTGAATGGGCTTACCATGACGTTATCACCTTGTAAACTTGAGTTCGTATAAGGGATAAGCAGCCCTATAACAAATATTGCAAATACGTAAAAAAGCAAGATTCTCCAGAAGACACTCTTAATGGCCTTCGGTATATTCCGTGCAGGATCTTCACTTTCCCCGGCAGCCACACCAACAATTTCGGTACCTTGAAAAGAAAAGCCAGCCGCTATGAACACGATGAAGACACCCATGAACCCACCCGGGAAAGGAGCGTCATCGACGGTGAAGTTTTTAAAACCTACTGCTTCGCCGCCCATAATGCCGACGATCATTAGCAGCCCGACGATTATAAAAATAACGATGGCTGTAACCTTTATGAAGGAAAACCAATATTCCCCTTCACCATATCCTTTAACGGATAAATAATTCAAAAGGAAAATGAGCACCAAGAATGATGAACTCCATAACAATGATGGACTATTCGGAAACCAGAATTTCATGATCATTGTCGAGGCTGCCAACTCTGCCGCTATCGTCATCGACCAATTGAACCAATACGTCCATCCCAAGGCAAAGCCAAATGCCGGATCGACGAATTTCGTTCCATAAGTACTGAATGAGCCGCTTGTCGGCATAAAGGCTGCCAGTTCCCCTAAGCTCGTCATAACAAAGTAAACCATTGCCCCAACTAAGGCATATGCAAGTAATGCGCCGCCTGGCCCAGCTGTATGGATGGCTGCCCCGCTGCTAAGAAACAGCCCGGTGCCAATAGCCCCGCCAATGGAAATCATCGTTAAATGGCGGGATTTTAAACCGCGTTTTAGTTCTTGTCCTTCTTGCTGGGGAGGATGTTGAACGATGTCATGTTCTTGTTTTGGTATCATAATTTTCATCCCTTTCTATATAAGCGCTTTCATATATGGGAAATCCATTTAATAAATTTTCCTATTTCATAGACTTTCAAATAGATCTAATTTACAATTCGAATTCCTTTTCTGAATATATGCAATTTTCATGCCAAATTTATAAAACGCAATATTCAACAAATAAACAAAAAAAACGCCCTTAATAGACAAAATATTTTGCACTTTACGCCACGTTTTTTTGCACTTTATGCCATGTTTTTTTGCACTTTTATTCATTTGGTTCAATTTACATACATTCCAAATATTACTATAAGAATATATTCAGAGAATATTTCTACCAAAAACCATTTTTCTCCATTTTATTCCTTTAAATGTCATATTTTTTGCAAATTTTCTCCGTTTGTAAATACTATGAAACGGTGTAAAAATGAGGTTATTCTCATGAAGGAGTTGAGTGTTATGAAAGGTAAGGTATTTTTAGGAACTGCACTATCTCTCGGTCTATTATTTTCTGCTATTCCCCATCAAGAAGCTTTAGCGGCAAAAAATGTGTTAAGTGTTGAAAAGTACAATAAGCATAAGGATTCGCTAGAATTCAAGTCTGGGAAACTTACGGACCCATCAAAGCAAACTGCAGAAGATATCATTCTTACCTTTTTTGATGAAAACAAAAAGTCTTACAAGCTAGAAAAGCAAAAGGCGAAAGACTCCTTCACGATCCAGAAAGAAAGCAAGGATGAACTAGGCAATACCGTCCTTAAATTGCAACAAACCTATAAAGGCGTACCTGTATGGAATTCCACACAAGCAGTATTGATTGACACTAAAGGTGTATTGACGGTCGTGTCCGGTACGGTTGAAGCCAATCTAAACACGAAATTAGGGAAAAAGGCTAAAAAAGGCATCAGTAAATCCGAAGCTATCAAAATAGCTGAAGCGGATCTTGGGTTCACTCCTGCCTACGAACAATCACCTGAATCCGACCTATATGTATACGCAAATGAAGGTAAGGCCGATTATGTATATAAAGTCAATTTGAAATTCTTAAGTCCCGAACCAGGAAATCATAATTATTTCATATCAGTCAAAACAGGTAAAATCCTGAATAAATTTAATACGCTAGATGAAGTGACGGGGACCAATTCCGTAGGAACGGGCACCGGCGTCTTAAACAATACCGTGTCATTGAACACTACCTTATCCAACGGCCAATACTATTTACAGGACAATACACGCGGTAAAGGCATCTATACTTATAATGCCAATAACCGTTCAAAATTGCCTGGTACTCTCTTTTCCAACACGACAAATGCTTTCACTACTTCTACCGATAAAGCTGCGGTTGATGCCCATAATTATGCCGGTAAAACCTATGATTATTATAAATCCACGTTTGGACGGAACTCTTATGATGGAAATGGAACCATCCTGAAATCGACCGTTCATTATGGCTCAAGATATAATAATGCATTCTGGGATGGCACCCAAATGGTTTATGGTGATGGAGATGGCACGACGTTCATCCCACTGTCAGGCGGTCTGGATGTCGTTGCACATGAACTGACTCATGCCGTGACTTCCTCGGAATCGAACCTTACCTATCAGAATGAATCCGGTGCTTTGAATGAAGCGATTTCGGATATATTTGGCACGGTCGTCGAATTCAAGAATCAAAGTGACAAAGCCGATTATTTGATCGGCGAAGATATTTACACACCTAACATTTCCGGTGATGCACTTCGTTCAATGGCTAATCCTACATTGAATGGTGACCCTGACCATTATTCGAACCGCTATACGGGAACGGGTGATAACGGAGGAGTCCATACGAACAGCGGAATCATCAATAAGGCGGCCTATTTGATCTCTGCAGGCGGAACTCACCATGGCGTGAGCGTATCCGGGATTGGCATCGATAAACTGGGAACTATCTTTTACCGGGCCAACACGGTTTATTTAACTTCCTCGTCGACATTTTCACAAGCCAAAGCGGCAGTCGTACAAGCGGCCTCTGATTTATACGGTTCTAGCAGTGCAGAAGTCACAGCTGTCAAAAATGCCTTTACAGCCGTCGGTGTGAATTAAGGGATTTACCTATATGACCGACACCTCCCTAGCTTTCTTCTAGCGGAGGTGTTTTTTTAATGGAATGGATATACGGGGCCATCCCGATTACTTCAGCCGTTCGCTACCTTTTTTCGTTCCTCATGTGAAGAATTCCGTCCCACGGTAACGGTAGAACCGCATAAAAAACAATCGTGCCGTTTGTTAAAATTGATTAATTCCGTAAAATAGTTGCTTTTCTTCTTATTAACTGTCAAGCTTAGATGATCTGGACTATATTGAATAGAACAAGTAGGTGACGAACATGATTGAAGTTAAAACTTCCACACTCAGTGATGGTGAGTTCAATAGAGGCGTATTCGCAACACGAGACATTAAAAAGGGTGAGCTTTTGCATGAGGCACCTGTCATTGCTTATCCGAACGAGGAGCATGTTTTCATAGAGAAAACCTTGCTGGCTGATTATGCGTTTGAATATGGAATTAACCATACTGCCATGCTTTTAGGTTATGGCATGCTGTTTAATCATTCTTATACACCCAACGCTACGTATGACATAAACTTCAAGAATCATACGTTTGATTTCTTTGCTTACACCGACATAAAAGCAGGAGAAGAAATCCTGATTAATTATAATGGTGAAGTTGATAATGAGGATCCGCTTTGGTTCAACAAAGAAGATGACGGTGAAGATGAAGCTGAATGATCATTGACCATTCATGAAAGCACTTGTACTTTAGAAGACCTTCCCAAGGTCTTCTAAAGTAGCGGGTGCTTTTCCTTTTACTGCTGGATATTAAGCAATTAAAAAAGCCCCATTTTAGCGGGGACAGTTTGATGACAAAAGAAGTTCGAAATGCTCCCACCCCGAACCATGATTTTATTTATACGAATGAACCGCGAACCCCTGACGAATAACTGACTAGCCAAGCCAGACGCTTGCTTTGATGAGGCTGGCAGACAGTCGGCGGAACGGGAGCGGATCAACTGGAACTTTTTCAAGAAAAAAATGACTGTAAATTAGTTTTTCTCTAATTTACAGTCTTGTCCCATTAAAACTTCTAATGGGTTATTTCACCTTAACGTATGGATGGATTACTTGATTTTGTTTTGGTTATTGATTGGAATTGGCCCTTAACCTTATCGATGGTTTCCGGTGTGGCAAGGGACTTTATTTGACTCATGGTTTTTTCACGGGTTTTCTTATTACGCATTAAAAATGCGGCTGCTCCTATCAGGACGGTTCCAAGCATTTTGTTTGATGGCATGTTAGTTTCCTCCTTCAAGTTAGTCATATATAGTATTCCCTCTATCAGCTGATTTAAACAAAAGCATCCTTTTGAGAAGGTGGTTTCGCTTTTATTCATCATCGCCCAGGCTTTCGATATACTTTATGCTTTCTGGATTTCCCACTACTTTTTCAGCTTGATCCGGGTCAGCTTTCATTTGCTTCATATTGTAAAGTTTATATGTCAGCACTCTTTTCACTGACTCGTTAATTCTATCCATTGGAACTTCCCCTGCTTTTACCGCTTGCAGTAATCCATTATATACTTCAAGCTCATGGGAGTATTCATGACAGACAAGTAATAAATCAGCTCCTGCAAGGATTGCCTGCTTCCCCATCTCTTCATAGGAGTAATACTTGTTCACAGCACCCATTTCCAAATCGTCTGTAACGACAATCCCTTCATATTTGAGTTTCCGCCGAAGCAGTTCTTCTATGATGATTTTAGATAGGCTTGCTGGTTTTTCTTTATCATAGGCTGGATATTTAATGTGGGTCACCATCACGAAAAACTTTTGGTTATCCATTTCACTTATGATTTGCTTGAAAGGATAAATATCCGAATTTTCCAGATCAAGTTGGTTTGCCTCAACGGAAGATGTTTCGACATGCGGATCGATTTCGCTGCGTCCGTTTCCAGGAAAGTGCTTCAATGCACCAGTTATCGATGCATCATTCAAGCCTTCAATGGCTTTCTTTCCGTATTGATAGACCTTTTCGGGATCTTGCCCCAATGAACGCTTATCCGTGTGCGATAGATCTAGTACAGGGGCGAAATTAATGTTAACCCCCATGGATCCAAGTTCTGTTCCATTCAATTTGGCCACCTTGTACATGTCTTCAATAGAGGCATTTTTTCCAAGATCCTGTTGCGCAGGGAGGGGCGATACCCTTTCCTTCATCCTGATGATGTCCCCTCCTTCCTGATCGATGGCCACCATCAACGGAAGCGAATGTGTACTTTGAATGGCCGTTTGCTGAAGCGAGTTGGATAACCTAGCCACTTGTTTAGGCGATTTCATATTGCGGTCAAAATAAATGACGCCTCCTATATGTTTTTGTTCGATAAGCTCCGTGATTTCATTGCCCTTTTCAGTTCCCTTGAAACCGACCATCATAAGCTGTCCGATTTTTTCTTCAAGCGTCATTTTTTTTAGCAATTTTTCTACTTTCTCATGACTATCCGCTTCGGCGTCTTTTCCTTTTTCCTCTCTTGAGTTCATATCGATATTCAACTGAATGAACAATATTGAAAAAGCGAGGATTATGATGAAAAGCAGGCCCATATACATTTTTTTATTCTTCATGCTTTGACCTTCATTGACATTTTCCCTGTCCTTCCTTGATTGCTTTTTTGATTTCATTGCACACTTCTTAATCATGTTCATAAAGTGACAATTCTATATCATCTACGCGTATTTTTTGCATAAAGCATTAGCCAGGTACCATACTACAAACATAGCCTAAAATTAAAAGGAGATGCCCCCATGAACGGAATCTTGAAGAATATTGCCGGTACCTTCAGTCATGCAGTCGATTATGCAAAAGAAAAAATAACAGCCATTACAGGAACAACCTCTGTTACGATAGCAGAATTGAGTGAGCACATCATCAATCAGCCTGAAACAAAACTAATCAGGAAAAACCTTTTAGGGATCCCCTTTTCTTTTTATCATTTACAAAAAGAAGACGTTACGTACTATTTGGAAATGAAAAGCTCACAGATTCTCCAGTTGGATGTTCAAGCCCATAATCATCCGATTGTGTCTTACAGATCTTATCGGGATAAATCCAGCTTGCCCACGGCCATCAGATTTCCTAAAACCCTTTTATCCGAATGACTTTTGATACAAAAATAAAAAAGCTGATAGCCCCCCTGCAATGGGGCTATCAGCTTTTTTCTATAGGGAGAAAAACCGGTCTCTTTCACTTGAAATCCAATTCTCGGTATCTTCTTCATTCTTTTTAACCAAGCGGTTAACGAGGATATCATGCCAAATGTAATTTTCGAGAAAATTAATATGGATGGGATCATCTGTGTAGAACGCCGTTTCTCTCGTTTCGGGAGAAGGGCCGTAAATCGTCTCCTTGCCATCGATGGATAAGATGAACCATTTGTTTTCTCCGATATTTTCCACATAACTTGTTTTGCGATGTATGTCTATATCTGATAATGGATTTTCAACCTGAAAGGCAATCCCCTTAAGAGTGCAATGCGCGGCAACCCCCTTTAGCTCTTGTTCGAGTTTTCGATACATCTCGTCCCATAAGGAAACCACCACCCTTTTCTCGGCTTTGTGAATCAGAGTACGGCAAAAGGAAAGGATATGCTCTTCCCCCTTTAGCGTCATTACACGATTGTCGGACATCGGTTCGATTTTCTCGAATTGTTTTAGTGTATGGCTGATGGATTGATAGGTATTGTTCCATTTTGATTGAACCGATTCCAAAAACACATCGACTGGTAGCGGTGAATATTTTATCGAGTCATTGATTTCCTCTTTTAAGACGATTCCCTCTTCTTGCAATCCGTTTAATATCTCATAGATGCGGGCCCTGGGAATTCCTGATTCCTTGCTTACTTGATAGGCACTGGTTGGACCTTGGCGAACCAAAGAAACATAAGCCTTTGCTTCATATTGACTAAACCCGAGAGACTGTAGTTTTTGAATGATATCTTGCATAGTACCTCCTAGTGCTTTTAGTAAGTTATATCCTATCATACCAAATCTCTTATCGAAATCTATTCGATTTCAAAAGGTATGACTCATAATATTCTCATTTACAGAATGGTTTTTATTAGTTACTATCTAAATAGTGACTAATAGAAAAACTTTGGATTATGGCTTCTGCATAACAAGCATTTCAGCCATAATGCCATTGATATGGAGGCTTCTTGGATGGAGGATATACAAATTTCAACACTCTTGCTGCTGATGTTTTTCGGATTTTTGGCAGCATTCATTGATTCTGTGGTAGGCGGCGGAGGCCTGATTTCCATACCTGCTTTATTATTTTCAGGACTTCCCCCCTCTCAAGCGATCGCAACAAATAAGTTAGCAAGTTCCATGGGGTCTTTAACAAGCACCATTGCCTTCATTCGCTCAGGTAAGGTTGATTTTCGATTGGTATCCAAACTTTTCCCCCTGATTTTCATAGGTTCCCTGCTGGGCGCTTGGGTTGTTAATTTCGTCTCGCCTGAATTATTAAAGCCAATGATCTTGGTTCTATTAATAGCTATTGCCATTTATACCTTTTTTAAAAAGGACTGGGGACAGAAATCGACTTACCATAAACTCACATGGCAAAAGGCTGCACTATTTGCCTTCGCTATATTTGCCATTGGTTTTTATGATGGGTTTTTGGGCGCTGGAACGGGATCCTTCATTCTCTTTGCCTTTTTAATGATTGGCTTTGATTTTTTGCACTCTGCAGGAAATGCAAAATTTTTGAACTTCGGAAGCAATCTGGCAGCACTGATCATGTTCATATTCCTTGATACCGTCAACTTTTCTTACGGAATACCGATGGGGATCTCCATGATAGCAGGTGCATTGGCCGGATCCAAATTCGCCATTAAGAAGGGAGTGGCATATGTAAGGGTATTATTTATCATAGTAACCGTCATTCTGATTTTGAAAAATATAATGGATTATTTAATGGGCGGCTAATTTTTTAAAAGGCTGTTTTCGCATACTTTGTTTCTAACCAAGTATTGCGGTGTGGTTGATTTCCCCTCCATTGCTCGCTTTCCGCGGGGCGGGCGGTGAGCCTCCTCGGCGTAAACGCCTGTGGGGTCTCACCTGTCCCGCTGCTCCCGCAGGAGTCTCGCACTTCCGCTCCAATCAACCTTAAATCGTTTCGTTTTAAAAACAACAGTCTTAACAAAAAGAGTTTTTTTAAAAAAAAAGAACACAGCACATGTTCCCGCCACAGAATGTGACATATAGGAATTATTTGGGTATATGATAGGTATAGACTGTGTGGGAAGGTGTGATTGGATGATTGAAAAGTGGAATGGCGAAGAAATGGCAGATGTATCGGGGCAAACCATTGTGATTACTGGTGCAAATAGTGGAATTGGCTTCGAAACGGCTTTTGCACTGGCCGGTAAGGGGGCAGAGATCATCCTTGCAGTCCGGAATGCTTCAAAGGGTGAAAAGGCAGTCGATAGAATCTTATCGGTCCATCCTAAGGCGAATGTACACGTGATGCAGCTGGATTTAAGTGATTTAAGCAGCATTCGGCATTTTGCTGATTCCTTTCAGGAAAACTATGACTCTCTATCCGTCCTCATCAATAACGCAGGTGTGATGATTCCGCCATACAGTAAGACGAAAGATGGTTTCGAGCTGCAATTCGGCAGCAATCATCTCGGTCATTTTGCTTTGACAGGCCTCCTTCTTCCGCGTATCCTTTCTACGCCAAGATCGCGTGTGGTCACATTGAGCAGCTTGGCCGCCATCAATGGATATATAGACTTCGAAAACCTAAATGGTGAAAGCGGTTATAAACCAATGAAATACTATGGGCAAAGCAAGCTGGCGAATCTACTCTTCGCCCGCGAATTACAGAATAAATTCAACCAGCATGATGCAAACCCGATCAGCATCGCCTGTCATCCGGGCCTTTCCCATACTAATCTCATGTCTCGCGGATCTGGCAAACCCATAAATAGATTCGTGCATTTTCTTTCGAAAACCATCACCCAGCCGGCGAGCATGGGAGCATTGCCTACCCTTTATGCCGCAACGGAACCTACATTAACAGGCGGGGAGTATATCGGACCCGATGGAAAGAAGAGCAGGAAAGGCTTTCCGAGAAAAGACGATATCATCGATTCCTTATATAATGAAGAAATCTCGAAAAGATTATGGTCCATTTCGGAAGCCTTGACAGAGGTCGAATATCATTTCACTGAAAGCATGACACCAAAATGACTCTACATTCCCCTGTTTCCACTCATGAACAGTGCAAAAAGAAAGAGGGAGCATAATGCCCCCTCTTTTCGCTTTCATCATTCAGCGTCAAAAACTTCGACTTTTTCCATTTTGTCGCCATTTTTCATAGCTTTGGCTGTTTCAAGTCCAGATGTCACTTTACCGAATACTGTGTGAACACCGTTAAGATGCGGTTGTGGTTCATGCACGATAAAGAATTGGCTTGAGCCTGTGTCTTTTCCGGCATGTGCCATCGATAGGCTTCCTGCCTCATGTTTATGAGGGTTTCCTTCTGTTTCACATTTGATTTGCTTGCCGCTTCCGCCTGCACCTGTACCTGTTGGATCTCCGCCTTGGCTTACGAAACCAGGGATTACACGGTGAAAGACTACACCATTATAAAATCCTGTGTTAGCCAAGTTTTCAAAGTTAGCCACTGTGTTCGGTGCTTCGTTCGGGAAAAGGTCGAATTCGATTTTTTCTCCATTTTCCATAAGTATGTATCCTTTTTTAGCCATGTTAAACATCTCCTTTAATATGAACTGAATCAAATCTAATAGTACCATTTTTAGAAGCAGAAAGAAAAGCGAGCGCTACTTATTTCGAATTGTATCATTATACATTCCTATATTTTTTCATTTATAATGGGGTAGATTCATTATTTTTAAGGGGGAACGAACCATGATACAGCAATTTGATGCATTGGTCGTGAACAAGCAAGATGATCAATTCACCGTTAACATTCAGCAACTATCTCTTGATGATCTACCTCAAGGCGAAGTGCTCATCCGTGTTCATTATTCCGGTGTGAACTATAAAGACAGCCTTGCAGCAATTCCAAATGGAAACATTGTCAGCAGCTATCCGATCGTTCCGGGAATAGACATGGCTGGTGTTGTCGTTTCATCTGCGGATTCCCGCTTTAAAGAAGGAGACGAAGTCATTGCGACCTCCTACGGGATTGGCGTTTCCCAATCAGGGGGCTATAGTCAATTTGCCCGTGTTCCTGCAGAGTGGATCGTCCCGCTTCCTGAGGGCCTTACAATGAAAGAGGCCATGATCATCGGAACGGCCGGTTTCACTGCAGCCTTATCGGTTCTGCGACTGGAAGAAAATAACCTCACCCCCGGGCAAGGTAGCATTCTTGTCACTGGTGCAACTGGCGGGGTCGGCAGTTTTGCAGTCTCGATCCTTTCCAAACTCGGCTATTCCGTTGAGGCGAGTACAGGAAAAGAATCGGAACATGAATATTTGAAGGAAATCGGTGCGGCGACCATCGTATCGCGTGAAGAAGTATATGATGGCAAGCTGCGGGCACTGGGCAAACAGAAGTGGAGCGGGGCGGTAGATCCCGTCGGCGGCGAACCGTTAGCTTCAGTCCTTAGCCAAATCAAGTATGGCGGAGCTGTGGCGGTCAGTGGATTGACAGCTGGTACAAGCCTTCCTACCACCGTCTTTCCATTCATCTTAAGAGGGGTTAATCTACTTGGGATTGATTCGGTCAATTGCCCGATGGAAACAAGATTGAAAGTATGGCATCGCCTTGCCACCGACTTTAAACTCGAGCATTTAGAACAGCTTGTTCAACAGGAAATTACACTTAATGAATTGCCTGACGTCCTTCCTACCCTATTAAAAGGGGAAGCAAGAGGCAGAACGATCGTTAAGCTATAAACCAAAAAAGTGACGAGAGCATGGCTTCTCGTCACTTTCATTGTGAACTTTCATTGATAGGAAGTCTGATCTCTACAATCGTCCCTTTTCCCACTTCGCTGCTGAAATGAATTTCCCCATTATGCTCATGGATGATTTTAGTACTGACCATGAGCCCAAACCCCGTTCCTTTTTCAGAGGTGCTATAAAATGGCTGCCCTAAATGCTGCATACGCTCATTTGAGATTCCGCAGCCTGAATCAATGAATCGGATCATTGCAGAGGCTCCTCCATGGTGTAACTGTATATGAAGTTTGCCGCCATTCGGCATGGCCTCTAACGCATTATTGACGACATTCGTGAATACTTGTTTTAACTGATTCGGTTCGCCAAAGACAGATGCCGAATCCGTATTATATTCCTTGATGAATTCAACATCATTCAATATCGCTTGTAACTCGGCTAACGTAATCACACTATCCAATATATCGTTAAGCTGGATGTATTCACAAACCTTCGCTTCAGGCTCTGCTAAACTTAAAAATTCATTGGCCAGGGTTTCGATTTTTTCAACTTCGCTGACCGTCATTTCAAGATAGTCCTTTTGCTCAGGATTTTCCCTTAATAATTGTAAAAATCCTTTGACCGTAGTTAATGGATTTCTTAATTCGTGTGCGATGCCTGCAGCCATCTGTCCTACCGCTGATAACATATTGGATTTACAGAGCAGCTCATCGGTCTTTTTACGCTCCGTAATATCCCTGCAGAATACCTGTATGGCCGGCTGACCTTTATAAATAATCGGAAGACCGAGTGTTTCTCCATAAAATACTTGTCCGTCAAGTCGAATGAATTTTTGTTCCAGTAAACCAACCGCCTGATGATCATCCCTCATGATATCGATTCTTTTTTGTACACTTTCCCGGGACTCCAGGTGAACGAACTGAAAAACCGATTTACCGATAATATCCTCCACACTATCCATCCCAAGCATTTTCGCCCCCATGGGATTCATATACTCGATGATCCCATTGCGATGCACAAAAATCGCTTCAGGTGACACCTCCACTAAACTGCGATACCTTTGCTCACTTTCCTTCAAGGCAGCTTCAGCAAGTTTTTGATTCGTGATATCCCGATAAACGAAAACCAGGGCGCACGGCTCATTTTCATCATCCTGAATATTGAACAGGGAGATACTTACATCGATTAACTGGCCATCCTTCCTTAACCTGACCGTTTCAAAGCCTTTCTTTTGTACCCCTGCCTTAATCTGGTCATGCAATTCATTGACTGATTCCTTCAAGAAATCAGGAATAATAGGAAACGGCATGCCAATGAGCTCCTCATTCGTCCAACCGAAAAACTCTTCAAAAGCTACATTCACCTGAAGTGTATTTCCTTCCAGATCAACAATGGAAATGGCGTCCGGGTTATTCTCCATGAAAGATTTAAATTTCTCGGTATTATCCTCCGGCTGTATTCCCATTTGCCCTTGTCCATAATTAATAAGCCTTTTACTCATCAATTTTTTATTCCTTTCTTATCCGGAAATTTACAGTCTCAATTTTACATTATCAGTAAATCATTTGCCAGTTTTATCATTTGATTTTTCCTAGTTAAAGACTGATGCACAAAGAGGCCAAACCTCCATAAGGTTCAGCCTCCTCCTTAAAATGTATTATAAATGTTCGGACATTCTGTACCTGTTGGTTCATAAAAGCAATGAAGCTTGAAACGCCCAACCAGGGGCTGATTATACCAGGTTGCCGGACAATCTCCCGGTGGCCTGAAGTACCATAGGCTAAATTTAGAGGGCCATAGCCTTTCACCACCTACGCTCCGTCGCGCAAGCCTTTTTTCCCTATCCCTTGCCCGCTGATAAAAATATCCCTTCTGTACAGCTTCAAAGGCATGCTCCTGATAAATCATATCTGGAATCGTCCTCAATCCTTTGAAATCGGAACAATTCGACCTAATCCGATTGACCCCTACATTACCGATCATCAACATGCCTTGATCACCTTCACCCTCGCCTTCCGCCCTAAGCAATCTTGCCAATAAGGCAATATCGGCATCAGTGTGCTTAACAACGGCCATCCCATCACCTCCACTTTTTATCCTATGTCTTTGATATGGAAAAATACTCCGTTTATTAACAAAATATTCATATATCGTACACGTCCTATCAATAATAGTGCCCTATACTTAAGTAAGGCTGGATAGCACGCGTGGCTATCATGGTATTTGGCGAAGGCGGAGCCCATACTTTCTTTATACATAAAAAAAGGCGACACATAATGTGCCGCCTTTTATCTTGTCATTCTTTCGCTTCAAATGCCGCTTCAAACGCCAACGATACCTTTTCGAATTCTTCATCCGATTCGATATCGAGCAGTTCACCTTCACCTTCGACCCTGAAAAAGAAAATATCGATATCTTCATCTGTATCCTCTTCAATATCTTCAAGCAAACCTACTGCTACATATTCCGTTCCTTCTACATCCAATGATCCTAAAACCTCAACTTCATGGCCTTCATCGCTGTCATCGGTAAGGGTGAAAACTTCACCTTCACGAATTTTTCCCATACTACCTCTCCTTTCCTATCCATTAATAATGGAGTTGTTTCAATAAGTATATCGACTATTCCATTTAGAAACAAATTTTTGCCCTGGAAAATGATGAATGCCATTCTTTACAAGAAAAGAATCCAGAAAAATTATGGAAGAAAAATATTATCCCATAAGCCATTTGTCATTTTTTTATTATTTACCAATACTTTCCCTTAATTAACATCATTTAAAAAATTATCTAAAAACGGCTATAAAAATGTAATTTAATTTCGAATAATCTTATATATACTAATATTATCATTTTGCGTCTGGACATATGAAGGAGGAAGATTTCTTGGCTGTGAAAAGGGTCGATCACATTGGCGTCGTTGTAAAAGATCTTGAAAAATCCATCGCCTTTTATCAAGATGTGCTGGAATTAAAATTAAAAGCACGCATGACACATACTAATGGGGTAATCGAACTAGCATTTCTGGGATACGAAGAGTCAGACGAAACAGAAATAGAATTGATTCAGGGATATAGTGACACACTGCCATCCGAGGCAACGATCCACCATTTTGCCATTACCGTGGATGATATCGAAGAAGAATACGCCCGGATCAAAAGCTTGGATAACACTGAGCTGATTGATGAAGAGATAGTCACCCTTCCAAATGGTTATCGCTATTTCTACGTATATGGACCGGAAAAAGAGTGGATTGAATTTTTCCAAAGGTAAAAAGCAGAGTCTTAAAGACTTCTGCTTTTTTAAACGCTCACTTTACAAGCCGCTTCGTCAAGTTCAACAAAATTCCAAGATAACAACCCCTTATTTAACATAGGCTCCTTTTCTTATTAATGAACTTGATCCTTTCCCGCTTCACCAGCTTGACTTTTTGACACCTGGCAATTGCCCTTTATGAGCAAGCTCCCTAAAAACGATACGTGACATGTTGAATTTCCGCATATATCCACGAGGCCTCCCCGTTACTCCACAACGATTGTGGGCCCTTATCGGCGATGAATCACGAGGGAGTTTGGCCAATGATGCATAATCCCCTTTCTCCTTCAATTCCTTTCTAAGCTGTGCATACTTTTCGACCATTTCCAATTGTTTTTGCGCTTTTATCACCTTGGATTTTTTCGCCATTCATATTCTCCTTTTTAAAAGATTTTTTTATAGATTCTATAAACTGTTCACAATTCGTTCCGCTGCCTGTCTTGCTCCCGATATATTCCTGGAAATCGGGAGCATGTACACCAATTGTACGGATGGAGAACATGGTAATGACTCCATACTGCAGCCATCATCATACTTGAATGCCTCGCCCACTAATGATCCATTCCAACGTGAACTTCCCGACTTTTACATCCCTCTCTCCAATAAAACATAATCATTACGATTTAAATCTTAAAATTACTTCGTTTCACGGTGAAGCGTGTGTTTCTTCAATCGCGGGCAGTACTTTTTCAATTCGATCCTGTCCGGGTCATTCCGCTTGTTCTTCCTCGTGATATAATTTCGGTCCCCTGTTTCTGTGCATGCTAAAGTAATGTTCACTCTCATTTTTGTTTCCTCCTAAAGTTTTTTAATGAACGATTTCCGTGAATGCAGGCAATCGATCTTCGTACAGAGACCAATCCTGCTGCAACTCAGTTTCCGTCAATAAGCATTGATCTAATTCAGTTTCGATTTCCTGTCGATTCATTTGAATGCCAATCATCACCAGCTCCGTCATCCTATCACCGTATACTGCATCCCACCGTTCCAATAATTCAGGTGCCTCCTTTAAAATTCGGCGCTGTTCTTCTTCAGGGTATGCTGCAATCCATTTACCGGCTGCTTGTAAAGTTAATGACGGTCCTGCCTGCGATAGCAAGCCTGCCGTATCATTTCTCGTTGCCAACCAAAGGAAGCCCTTTGCCCTCACCACTTGTACGGGCCAGTTCTCCAACCACTCCATCAGCCTCTCGGGATGAAAGGGTATTTTCCTTCTGTAAATGAAGGAAGAAATCCCGTACTCCAGGGTCTCCGGAATATGCTCTTCATTCAATTCCTTTATCCAACCGGCTCCTTGGCTTGCCTCTTCAAAATCAAATAAATGTGTATTCAATACATCCTTTAGCGGCACCTTGGAATGGTTTGTTTCGATGATCCTCGCATCGGCATTCATTTTTTGAAGAACTGCTTTCAATTCCTCAACGGCGTCAGCATCAATTAGATCGATTTTATTCAACAGGATGACATTGGCAAACTCTATTTGATCTATTAATAGATCGACCACTTCCCTGCCATCCGCGGCATCAGTTCCCTGCATCCTGTCAATGAGGGATTCTCCAGAAGTGAAGTCTTGCCAAAAGTTATACCCATCAACAACGGTAACCATCGTATCGAGCCGGCAATATTCCCCTAAATCAATTCCCATGCTTTCATCAACATACGAGAAGGTTTGAGCTACAGGTACCGGTTCACTTATCCCAGTCGATTCAATCACGATGTAATCAATGTCCCCTTGTTTCGCCAATTTCTCCACTTCAATCATCAAATCCTCACGAAGCGTACAGCAAATGCAGCCATTCTGCATTTCCACCAGTTTTTCATCCGTCCTGGTAAACCCTCCCTGCTTGATCAGAGACGCATCAATATTGATTTCACTCATATCATTAACGATGACGGCAACCTTCAGATCATTCCGATTTTCAAGAATATGATTCAAAAGCGTCGTCTTTCCCGCACCAAGGTATCCACTCAATACCGTAACCGGAATTTTCTTCATCTCCATCACTTACCACTCCTTTACCTGATACCTTCCTGTAAATCAAAATCATTACGATTTAAATACCGAAGCTATCACTCAAGTAAAAACACCCTTTAATAATAAAACGTAATCATTACTATTTGCAAGTTTTTTTAAAATTGCCTCCGAATACTTTTACTGACAAATGTAATCACGATTGCTCCAATCCTGCTCCAGGTGCAATCATTGATAAATGAACGGTGCTGACATTCTTCATGAAACTTAAAACAAAAATTAAAAGGAAGCCCAATCACACATAACATCTTGTGTAAAGAACCTCCATTGAGCTATATCATTTAATGTATTTTTGACAAGCTGCTGGTCATCCACAACGTTTCATTTTCCAATACATTTTTCTTTTTCTTTGTTGCAAATCGAGAAAAAAATCATTCGTCACTATGCTTATTCCGCCATTTCCCACCCTGAAGATTTTACTGTCTTTTGTTCAAAAGTTTCAATTTCTCTCTGTTTCGCCAATTTTGAGGCTTGTGACACGGACCACGTTAAATTCCCAAAGGCAATCACTGTCCCGATTGAGATAACTAACACCTTTTTACAAAGTATTTTCTTCAATAGCTTCCTCCTGAGAATGTATTGGAATACTCTAAATATAAACCAACAATGTTAACCTGGCATGTAGCAGCTGTAAATGTATGAAATTATTTTTGGACATATGTAAACTTAAGTTTGCACACAAAAAAAGCTGAGTGCATATGCAGTCAGCCTTTCATAGGTACTTCTTATTTATAAAACACTTTGTCGACGTTATATTTAGCATGAAGCTTATTGATCATGTACGTTTCATAGATTTCCCGCTCCATAGCGTCTTCGACTAAAAGAATGTCAATTTTCTTGACTTCATTACGATGCTCTTTAATCGGAGAAACATTATCCTCGAAATGCTTCTTGACCCTTGGTCTTAATTTACGGGCCTTACCGACAAAAATCAGTTCATCATTCTCATTGTAAAACAAGATGATGCCGCCTTTATCACGGGGAATCAAATGAAAATCGATAAACCCGAAAATTTCAGGAATGACAGGTTCGTCTCCTTCTATAACTTGCTTTCTTTGTTTGATGCTTATATCCGCTGCAGGGATTTCAATTTTAATCATTACAATTCACGTCCTCTATTTGTATAAAGTGAAACGTTCAATCGGAAACGAAACTCCAGTTTCACGCCAAGCTTATCACTTCAATCTTAAAGGTAAATGGTATCATAATTATGAGTGAAAAGCCATGTATGCCTTGATTTGGTTTTCTGGATTAAATATAAAGAAGAAGACTCGCTGGGAGCCTCCTTCTTTGTCGGAAATATCCGTTACCACCTGTGAGCCTTTGCATTGCTTCTTAGTATAATGTTCGTTTGTGATTCTTGCGTATGTCCATTAACTTGAGATTTTGAACGCTTAGGTCTTGTCCAATTATGGTGAAACTTTTGAGAATGTGGATCTAATTGATCTTTATAGCTCATTCTGTGTCACCTCATCATTAGGATTTGGATATTCCGTTCAGTGATAGTAATCCCCATCACTTGTTCTAGTATCTTATTTTTCCATGGCATTTATACATATTCTTTAAAAAGCGAATTCAGCTGACTTGCCTTTTGCAAGGACTTCCCCTTCTTCATCCACCGCATCGCTTGTCATGAAGGATATGCCCTTTATGTTCCCATCACTTACAATGAAACCAATGTTTCCGCTTTTTGAACCGTTTCCTTCTATTTCACCAGCAAGTTCTTCCAAGTAGATATCATCTTCCCATGTCAGATGCTCTCCACTGTCCGTTTCAAGGAAGGCAACTGGGGAAAACTTGATTTTTTTATCCGTATTGTTTTTGATTTCCACGTTCATTTTTACGATATCGAAATCCTCATCATGCGTATAGCCGTGGAAGAAATCAATCATACTGTAATCCGGAGTGGCATGCATCACTTTCATTTCTTTGACTTTAACCTCGATCGGGCCTACATTCACTGTTTCATTCACTTTATTATAGGCCTTCAAAGTCAATTCGCCTTTTGCATCAGAAACGTTCTGACCGATCTGGTTCAATTTTATATCATCAGGAAGCTGTGGATTCGGAACATAGACATCCTCTTTTACCAGTGGTCGTGCAATTTCCTCTGTTTTTTCTTTAGCTGTCGTTTCTTCTTTGTAAGCTGGTTGTGTATTAAGAGCACCAAATGCGGTTAATAACAGGGCACCAATCATCAGTCTGTTCATTGAATCCCTCCCTGAAGCGTTTTTACTTCTTTAATAGATCAAAGATGATTTTAGCTTGATCCGTGTTATCGACTTGGCCTGCAAAACGTTCTTTATATGGTCCATATGCGTAAACCGGAACATCTTCACCTGTATGTCCCCCGGTAGTCCATGCAGTATTGGTCCGATTGTCAAATATGGCTTCGATGGCATTATCGACGTTCGTCACATTTTTTGATTTGGCAGCTTCTGTTACCGTTTTGATTTCAGCGTCAGTTAGCTTCACTTCATTTTGATTAATATATTGCTTTAACGTCTTTTCGACATCGGCTCCTTTGACGATGGCATCCGCCATGAAGTCAGGGGTGCGTTTGGCTGCCTTGATCGGTTCACCATACCAGTTATATATTCCTTTTGCCCCGATCGAGAATCCTCCTGTAGAGTGATCCGCAGTAGCCACCACTAGGGTATGTTTGTCTTTCTTCGCAAATTCGATGGCCGCTTTGTATGCTTTTTCAAAGTCTTCCATTTCACTCATTGCACCTACGATATCATTATCATGTCCGGCCCAATCGACCTGGCTTCCCTCGACCATGAGGAAGAATCCATCTTTGTCTTTATTCAAGCGCTGGATCGCCGAACTTGTCATGTCAGATAAAGAAGGCGTTTCACTAGGGCGGTCAATCATTTTCGGTAGTCCTTCAGAAGCGAATAAACCAAGGACCTGTTCATTTTTATCCTTAAGCATTTGATTTTTATCAGTCACATAACTGTAGCCGTCTTTTTCGAAGGCTTTCGCCAAATTGACATCAGGCCGGACAAAATTGGACTTCCCACCGCCCAATAGGACGTCAATTTTATGTTTGCCCTTGATTAATTCATTATAATAATCGTCTGCGATTGAATTCATGTTTTTCCGATTTTCATCATGGGCGCCAAAAGATGCAGGTGTAGCATGAGTGATTTCTGAAGTGGCAACCAATCCCGTCGCTTTTCCTTTTTCCTTTGCTGCTTCCAATACGGTTTTGACTTCAGATTTATCGTTATCCACTGCAATCGCAGCGTTATAAGTCTTCACTCCGGCAGACATTGCCGTTGCGGCAGAAGCTGAATCCGTTATATTTTGTGCAGAGTCTTCTGGGTAAGTCATCTGCTGGCCAACCAGGTATTTATCAAACTCTGTCCGTTCTGCCACCTTCGTACCAGGGTTATCTTTTAAATACCGGTAAGCGGAGGTGTAGGACACACCCATGCCGTCACCGATCATGAATATCACGTTCTTGATTTCCGGGTCTTTTTTTGTCTTATCCTTTGCCGAAACACGATCCGCAGCGGACCATGAAAAACCTCCAAATGCCAATGCTGAAGCTAGTGTGATTGGCAATACCTTTTTACTCCATGTGCGATTCAAATGAATAGCCTCCCTTTAATTGTTTTCTATTTAATTAAACTATAGGTGATGAAGATGAACTCAATGTCAAGGCTATGTAAAATTGCAGCAGGATAATTGTTAAGACAAGGTAAAGGGACAGGCCACGGAATTAGCTTGCCCCTTTTATAAGGGTTGTTAGTGTTGGAGAAGTGAAAAGATTTAGTTAACACGAGCGGGGGTAAGTGATCTTTTCATTCAATGTCTTCAAATCAGGATGATTTGTAAGGAATTTGAAAGTGCTAAAAATCAATGCGGAAGAAAATAAAGCACCCTATCAGGATGCTTTAGAGTCAGACTATAGACAAAATCTATCCTACTTCTCTACAACTAAGCATTCCAAAGCACGGGCCGCATTCACTCTCGCCAACTCGATTGAATCGGCAGTCGACAGGGCGACTGCGACCCTTCTACCTGCCTTTGTAACAGGTTTTCCGAAAAGACGCACTTGTGTATTAGGTAAAGCCAAAGCCTGTTCAACACCGACTATAGAATATTCCGATAACTCATCCCGCGCTTTTAATGGACGGCTGGCACCTGGGCTGATCTGCGTGATTTCCGGGATGGGAAATCCTAGAATCGCCCGAATATGCAAGGCAAACTCCGATAAATTCTGAGTCACTAAAGTCACTAGCCCCGTATCATGAGGTCGTGGGGAAACTTCACTGAAATAGACTTTATCCCCTGAAAGGAAAAGTTCAACTCCGAATAATCCGTACCCTCCAAGCTCATCCGTAATGGCATGGGCAATTCTTTTCGCTTCCATAATTTGAGCCTCTGTCATATTATGCGGCTGCCAGGATTCAATATAATCCCCGCCCTGCTGAATGTGACCGATTGGGGCACAAAACATGGTACCATTTATGGCCCGGACAGTAAGCAGCGTGATTTCCGAATCAAAACGGATAAATTCTTCAATGATCACCCGTCCATTTTGAACCCGTCCGCCTTCCATCGCGATTCTCCAGCAATCCTCCAGGTCACCTTCCGTGCGGCACACACTTTGACCTTTACCTGAGGAACTCATCAGCGGTTTTACGACATTGGGAAATCCTACTTCCTTGGCAGCTTGAACAAATTCTTCATATGTATCGGCGAATTTGTAGGCTGCGGTCGGAATCTCCAGGGTTTCAGAAGCCAACCTCCTGATTCCTTCACGATCCATTGTCAATTTAGCCGCCCTTGCCGTCGGAATGACATGAAAGCCTTTCTCTTCCAATTTGATTAATTCAGATGTAGCGATGGCTTCGATTTCCGGTACAATCAAATCGGGTTGTTCTTTTTCCACAATACCCCTTAGTTGTTCCGCATCCAGCATATCGATCACATAACTGCGATGAGCGACTTGCATGGCAGGGGCATGTTCATAGCGGTCTACAGCAACGGTTTCCACACCCAGTCTCTGCGCTTCAATTATGACCTCTTTCCCCAATTCACCCGAGCCCAATAATAAAATCTTTTTCGATTTATACATTCAGTCTCTCCTCCTCCGTATCCTCAAAATCATTATATACGAACTATAAATGAATAAACATAAATATTTATTCGTATTTCCATTTAAATTGCACCTAAAATATAAAACAAACGTATTTCATTTAAGTTTTTTAAATACACACTTGACAAATAAGAATAATAAGTTTTATGCTAAATTAAAAAATATAAGCTGACCAGTTCACTGGAGGCTCCCTATTCAACATGAGTAGGGAGCCTTTTCGTTTTTATCAATAAGGGAGGAAATATACGATGCAAAAGAAATTGGTAAGGCCCATTTTCCCTATTTTGAATGAGGAGAAAAATGACCGCCTTGGCGACATGAAGTACATCAATCTGCCTGACAGATTATTCTTCGAATGGTGCCGGCAACAATATGCCCTGAATAGAGGAGTTTACAATGCAATCGATAATTGGTTCTATCAATATGGCATTGACCATATACTTTACCGAAGGATCAACCTTTTAGCCTTTTTGGAGTTTGCTGCTCCCCCGGCACAAGAAGCTGGAAATACAAAGTTCATTAAATTTGGCAGTGGCGGACTGACAAAAAAGCTGCAGGAGTTCATTGCAGATTAACTTGAATCTTATAGTCCCCTTATCAGTAATACGCCCATTCTCCTCTTACTGATAAGGGACACATATGCGAATGTCGAAATTTGCATTACGATTATTTTTGAAAATGTAAGCGCTTTCTATTATAATGAAATTAGGTTGGATGGCATGCGTGGCCGTCACAGTATCTGGCGTAGGTGGGGCCAATACTAGCGTTAAGGAAGTTAAACTTCTTACCGTAAAACGAATAGAATTCCTTTTGTAAGGGCTGCAATATTACTGGGACATGGAGAATGTCCGTTAATTTCAGACTAAAAGTGTGTCAATCATGCAATCGATAAGTAAAGCATGACTTTACTTATTTTTTGCAGCAGCCCTCACCGTTGCAAGTCTAATAGTTTATAAGACTAAAAAGCTCTTCCCCATGGTAACGGAGTTGAGCTTTTTCATTTGGACAAAATTCACATATATAATCCTGCCAAGAAAATCCCAAGCGACTTCTGATAAATCTCATCGAACTGTGATATAGGGAGGGGATTCGTTCCTTTGCCCAGCTCCACGGTAAACCCCGGCCTGCGCCAATCCTGAATGAACCAATCCTTATACCCTGCGTAACTATTGGCGGATTTAACAGGCTCATATCCACTGACCCTCGCAAACTCATTGACTATCGTTTCCGACTCAGGCGGTTCCAAACCTTCAAACCCCCAATAAATGACCTCTCCTTGGGTATGGAATGCAAGGACTTTGCCAAAATCACGTTTTCTTGTCAACTCTGACATTGCAATGGCTTCTGGCTGTGTAAGCGGCCCTTCACCGGAATAATTTGCCGGACCTGGCTCCGTTACATTATTGCGTTCTTTTTCCAGTTCCCATTTGGCGGGAAATTGATCATTCAGATCCACCCCGTTAATATTTGCTTTCCAGCTTGAGAAGTCTTCGCTTCCATTATTCCATTCCACGAGTCGTCGTCTCAATGACTCATCTGCAGGCGGGCCTTTAAGAACCAACTCCACTCCGTCCGGATTCACCATTGGGACGATCGACAGCATCGTCTGTTGATAAAAGGGAAACAGGGATAGACCTCGGATGTCAGCCTGATTCGTGATTGCAAGTAAATAATCATTTAAAAAGGTCATGATCACAGGCGTCGTTATCCACTCATTCGCATGAAAGGAACCATTATAGTGAACTCGTTTGTTACCATTTCCAATCTGCACTTCAGGGATATCCCTTTTAAGCACAGAGTCACCGATCGGGGAGGTTTTAATAAATGGATAGATAGTTTTCAAACGTCTTACATCGGTCATCATCTTCTCATAATCATATTCCCTGTTACCCTGAATTAGTCTCCACGTAATTCTTAATGGCACAGAAATTGTCTGACCAACTTGCAGGGCATTCGGGTTGAGATTGGGATTAACCAAAAATAGCGCATCCAATGTAAGATGACGTGACCTGGCAATTGCCCATAACGAATCACCTTGTTTAATATTATAACTGGTCGTCGTAAAGCCAGGAATTTTGATTTGTTGGCCAATCATAAGTGCAAGTGGATCAATCCCACTATTGGAATCAATAATAAGTTGGTAATTCACCTTGAATAATTGGCTATAATACCACAAGGAATCATTTTGCCGCACAAAAACGTCCATACTGCACCTCCTCTTAACCAAATGTATGCTGATTCGATTTAATTATTGCCAACGCAACGCACCCTCACCAATAGAAAAGTCACTCCTCAAAACGAACCAAATTGGGGGCATCATCCAGAATGCTTACATATTGCTCACTAATTCCATATGTCCCCTCAGGGTCTAATTCCTGATATCTTTTGAATTTCGCCATCCGATCTTCTTCTTTGACCCAGCCCAGATGCTTTAAGCGAATGTCGGATAACTTGTGAGGCAATTCAAAGACATTTTCTGCAAATCTCCCACAATGCTGCGGCCTATCGTTCCATTTGCATTCAAACCCCTCCCGATACCTGACCAGGAACGGCCGGTAATACCGGTGAGCGCACCAGTGTTCATCCTCCCTGTAATGGGTTTCATTCCAAAAGTCATATAATCGGAAGCAATATACATCCACTTCTTGATCACTTATCAGCTGCCTGACTACCTCTTTGAATCTTTTTTCAAACATTTCATCAGCGTCAAGATTTAAAATCCACTCGGGATTTGACTTCACCGTCTCCGACCATTGTTGTTTACGAAGTTCTATTTCATTGGAGAACTTGGAGACATCATTCCTGATGATACGCACCGATATCCCCTTCAATACCTCTAAACAAACCTCTGCGGAATCGTCCGTGCTTCCATCATCAATAATCACGGCTTCATCAATATAATCACGAATTTCCTCTAAAACCTTCCTTAGATAACGGTCACTTTCATTTTTGATGACCATGCTCAGCGTTAATTTGGGACGGGATGCCCCTGAAGGTGAAGCCCCCCGCTTATCCGTCCGATCAAGGAATTCCATCGCACCGTCCAAGTCCGAATCCCTGTATATATGATAAGCGGGCAAGTGGGTATCAACATACAGGGAAAACCCTAAAGCTGCCGCACGGATGCAAAAATGCCGGTCTTCACCCCAAAATGATAGATTCTCAATCATTTTAAAATTCACACCTGCTTTCAACGCTTTTTGGCTGATGAGTGTACAGGCACCCAGGCCCCCAACTTTATGAACACCAGGTGTTCTCATCTGTTGGATGTACGACTGATAACGTGTGGTGATCTCCGAGTCCGCCAACTCTTGACCGCGTGATATCTCCCATTGGGTGTATTCATCGTATAACCATACTTGGGGCCGTTCTTGGGCATCAGGCTGCCATTTTGTCCAGAAAATATTAGAGATGATATCCTTTTTGGCAGAAATAAGCTGCTTGATGGTCAAAGGGTATAGCAGGAGGTCCGAGTCGATTAGAAATAAATAATCATAGTCTTCCTTAATCGCGTGTTCGATCATCATATTTTTGAAATCAGCGACCTTCCATACTAGATTCTCATTCCAATAATGGGTAATGCCATTACACACATATACATCGCTTTGATTGGATGCCAGTATTTTTACATTGTTCCGCTCCTGACCGAAATCCTCGAGCATTTTGCTTGATCGCTCATCTTCATTGTCATCAATGAAGATAATGCCAAGCTCCAGTCCCTCCACATCCAACCTTTTAAGTGAGAGCAGGAACTTTTGTAAAATATCTGGTTTCTGGTAAATTGGACTGCCTACTAACACCCGATTCTTTTTACTAGTCATAAATTCCACCCTTTATAATTTAAGTAACTGGCCCCCAATTAATCTGACAGCCTGACTTCCTTACAAACATTTATAACTATATATTCTTACCGAACTTGTCGGGTGCCACTTATATAACGGAGCCCTCCATAAACAAAACAAAACAGGCACCCATTCATGAATGGATGCCTGATTTCATTTAATAGATTGAGAGTCCCATATTTTACGCTTCTTGCGGTACGGGCAAACCTAAACCTTCGGCTATGCGGGTTCCGTATTCTGGATCGGCTTTGTAAAAATGACCGATTTGACGAAGCTTGATTTCTTCCAATTCGACAGGTTTCATTGCGCCCACGATTGTGTCAACAAGACGAGTTTTCTCTTCGGCACTTAATAGACGGTATAAGTCACCTGCTTGAGTGTAGTGATCATCACTATTATGACCGACTTGTGCAGCCTGCCCAGTCACCTCGAAAGGAGTCACTTTATTTTCCGTTGATTCGGCAGGGCCTCCAAAACTATTTGGCTCATAATAAACAGATCCCTTGCCATTGTCATCAGCACGCATGAAGCCATCACGCTGATAGTTATTCGCTTCCACTTTCGGACGGTTAACCGGAAGCTGGTTGTGATTCGAGCCCACACGGTAACGGTGTGCATCTCCATATGCGAATAGACGTCCTTGAAGCATCTTGTCTGGGGAAGCTTCAATTCCCGGTACGAATGTTCCTGGTGAGAACGTGGCTTGCTCTACTTCAGCAAAGTAGTTTTCAGGATTTCTGTTCAATACCATACGGCCAAGCTCGATCAACGGATAATCTTTTTGAGACCATACCTTCGTCACATCAAATGGATCGAAACGGTATGTATCCGCATCTTCCAGAGGCATGATCTGAACATATAATTTCCATGCAGGGAAGTCCCCTTTTTCAATCGCATTGAAAAGATCTTCCGTATGGTAATCAGGGTTTTCACCTGCTAGTTTTGCAGCTAGATCCACATCAAGGTTTTTGATGCCCTGTTCTGTTTTGAAGTGGTATTTCACCCAAACGCCTTGTCCTTCAGCATTCACCCATTTAAATGTGTGGCTTCCGAAACCATGTGTATGACGAAGTGTAGCAGGAATGCCCCGGTCGGACATCAGGATTGTCACTTGGTGCAAAGATTCTGGTGAATGTGACCAGAAATCCCAAACAGCCGTAGGGTTTTTCAAATGTGTTCTAGGATCTCTTTTTTGTGTATGAATGAAATCAGGGAATTTAATCGCATCGCGAATAAAGAATACAGGCGTATTATTACCGACGATATCGTAGTTTCCTTCTTCCGTGTAGAATTTAACAGCAAATCCACGCGGGTCACGGACTGTATCAGCAGAACCCAATTCACCTGCAACTGTGGAGAAACGGATAAAAAGATCTGTCTTTTTGCCCACACCATTGAAAAGTTTAGCTTTCGTGTACTGAGAAAGGTCGTTCGTTACTTCGAAAGTTCCGAATGCACCGGCACCCTTCGCATGAACTACACGTTCAGGCACACGTTCACGGTTGAAGTGGGCTAGTTTTTCCAATAAATGTACATCTTGAATGAGTACCGGGCCGCGTTCTCCGGCAGTAATCGAGTTTTGATTATCTCCAACTGGCGCTCCCCAGCTTGTAGTAAGGTTTTTCTTATTCGACATAATTGAACCACCTTTTCATTAATATTTATGTATATAATGATAAAGCTTCTCAGAAAAAAATCAATACTTATTTATAATAATTTTAATATAATAATCAATTCATTTGTTTTCCGTTGATAAAACGACTTCAACTTTTACCATAATACGGATAACTGGAAATGTATAAACATTGATATAACAACTTATCGACATTTTATAATTCCTAATAATGGTATACGACCCTTATACCCAAAATTCCTTCATGATACGTGATTTTATCATTTCTCCTACCAATGGGGTAGTAATCGAGAATGACCACGAATATTCATGGATACTTTGCGCTACTTACCTATTTCCTTCTATTTATCTTATAACAAACCGAAGTGATTACCTGTGACTTTGTTCACTTCATCAAGCTTTATTTACATGACGGATAGAAGGAGGCAGAAACTTAATGTTTCATTGCTTTTGTGAACCTCAACTACAGCAGGACTCTTCATAATCGGACTGAAATAAAAATGCCTTCCCCCTTATTTCACTGGAGAAATTGTAAACATACTGGTTTGTGTTCGTATAGAAAATAAGATACTATTACGTTAAAATGACCGTCCAATAAGAGTAAGGGTGATATATATGAATGAGCGCAAACAACTGGTAGTTAAATATGCACACCAATTATTTATTGAAAAGGGTTATCAAGCCACTTCCATTCAGGATATTTTAGATTATAGCGGCATTTCAAAAGGAACATTTTATAACTATTTTTCTTCTAAAAGCGAATTGCTTAAGGCAGTCTTCCTGACTTCGCAAGAAAAATTCGAAAAAGAGCGGAATGAATTGCTGATTGGGCAAAACCTTGCAGATATTGA
Organism: Brevibacillus sp. JNUCC-41; assembly: GCF_014844095.1. Classification (NCBI taxonomy): domain Bacteria; kingdom Bacillati; phylum Bacillota; class Bacilli; order Caryophanales; family Bacillaceae; genus Peribacillus; species Peribacillus sp. JNUCC41. Next base: position 1,299,054 of record NZ_CP062163.1, read on the forward strand.
AATATTCATCAAACAATCCGAATTACAAATGCACTCCAACAAAAACAATAAAATCTTTTTCTTATATGAAGAAGTAATGATTTCAAATGATTCAGAACTTAAGAACTTCATAACACATGCTAAATTCCAGCATATCCATTGGCTATCCAAACGGTTTCTGGACATTTTCGGTGCTGATAAAAAACCTTATATTTTGGACTGTGCCATTCTCTACTCGGGGATGATGCATCAAACGGTTCATTTTAATGCCTTGGCTAAAGAGCCCGATTTCAACCCTACTGAAATTATCCGTTATTGTGTAGATAGGATTAAATCGATTTTCGAAGATGTCAGCTCGTCAAAAGCACAGCTTTTGGAACCCGATCTCATCAAGCAATGGCTGCCTGAGTGCTTCCATACACAGCAGGATTTTCATACAGCACTCCTGCACTCTGCCAATGGCCTAAAAAAGATGATCTTGAGGCTATGCCAAGATGATGAAGCGGAACGTGTCAAAAACTTAAAATTGATTCACTTTATCCAAGAGGAATTATTACAAAACGCTGAACCGCGAATCTTTCTCATCGAAAGTGCCCTGCTTTCCTTAAACACCAACCCGAAATTGAAAAACACATTGGAATTAAGTGAATTCGAAAAGATCATTGCCCACAACTAAATAGAACCTAATGGGTGCATTTTGCAGACAAATGGTGGTTCTTCGGCGGAAAGGGATAGGTTTCTGAAATCAACTGGACCTTTTTAAATGAAAAGAATGTAGACGAACGGTGTTTTTAAAACAAGACTTGCTTACACTTCAGGGTTTACTTTTTATATCGGATGAAACCTGAAGAAATTTCGACACCCCTGCCGAATAACTGACTAGCCGAGACCCCACAGGCGCTTGCTTTGATGAGGCTTGGCAGACAGTCGGCGGAAAGGGAGCGGGTTTCTGAAATCTACTGGACCCCTTTTTAGTAAAAAGGTCAATGTCGACTCTGGGGAAATACATAGCTTTCCTCTTTTTTTTGTGACAATTCTGCAAACACATCACTGAAATTCATGAAATTTTAGTATAATGACTTGTAGTAAAGTGCCTTCAGGAGGAGTTATTCATGAACATAATAATGCGTTTTCTTATCAACGGGCTGGTATTGCTCGTTATTGACTGGCTTCTCGACTCCATCACGATTAAATCTTACGGAACAGCCTTGCTGGCGGTTTTTATATTATCGATCATGAACTTGCTGGTTAGACCCATTCTCCTGCTTATCACATTGCCAATCACCATCCTGACGTTCGGGTTGTTTTCTTTCATTATCAATGCCTTCACATTTCAAATCACTTCCTATGCAGTCAGTGGCTTTGTAATACATTCTTTTTGGGGAGCTTTAATTGGATCATTGTTATTGAGTTTCATTCAAAGTCTTCTTATAAAACAGAGTAAAAAAAACCGTCAGTAGCATGCTGTTGGTTAAAACTGTAGACAAACTCGACTTCACCGAGTTTGTCTACAGTTTTTTTAGGAACTACATACTGAAACAGTAAATTGAATTTCTGACGGTTTTTCGTATCATTTTCATTTCCATACCAGCCTTCGATATTTCCCGGGCTATTCCCCTGAATTCCGCTAAGCCTCACTGGCCGTTTTCTCTCATTTTCGACAATGTTTTTTCCATAAATCTACATAAAAAAATCGACTTCTCTGGAAATCCGTATCAATCGATTCATGGAATGGCATCTTACCGGAGTGGTATGAACAGAGTCCTGTAGATGCCTTCGGGCGTAACCGAAATGAGGTCATTTAAAATCAGTATCAGCATAATCGCTACCCTTTGTAGATCATCCTGAATGGGCTTCAGCCATCTGGCTTTTGTGGAACGAACATGCATTTCTTTATTTTGGGGCCATCTTTTTTACTTGATAAAGTCTAAATTTTTAGAAAAATCACATAATTATATTTTGTTTGAATAGCATTCTAATAGTTTTGAATGATTATAAATACGATGAAAATTGTTTGGATCGCCTTGTAGTAAGCGTTTTCATTTTTTACTTTACATTCTTCCTATTAAAATATATTATTTAGTTGTAATATTATGTGAAAAATCAATAAATTATATGTATTCACCTCTACTAGTGATAAAATGCTAGATAGAGAAAATAAACTCCAACATAGAAAAGGGGAAAATTATGCAAAACTCCAAAGAATCTCAACTACATAGAGGTTTGGAAGAAAGACATATCGCATTAATGTCTCTTGGCGCAGCCATTGGAGTCGGTTTATTTCTTGGCTCGGCATCTGCGATAAAATTAGCCGGCCCAGCCATCATCATTTCCTACGCCATTGGCGGGCTTATGATTTATCTTATCATGCGTGCACTAGGGGAAATGGCGATTAAAAATCCTGTCGCAGGCTCTTTCAGTCGTTATGCTAGCGAATTTGTCGGTCCTCTTGCCGGATATATAACCGGATGGAATTACTGGTTCGTTTGGATTGCCACCTGTATGGCTGAAATTACGGCAGTCGGAATTTATATGCAATTTTGGTTCCCTGATACACCGCAATGGGCTTGGGCGTTAGCCGCTCTTGCCATCATGACGACGATTAACTTTCTTGCCGTAAAAGCATATGGTGAATTGGAGTTTTGGTTCGCCTTAGTGAAAATCATTACTATCATACTTATGATCGTCCTTGGCTTCGGAATGATCATTTTCGGACTTGGGAACGGCGGAATCGCGGTCGGATTCGGCAACCTTGTTGAACATGGAGGGTTTTTACCTAATGGGATCTCCGGTTTCATCCTCTCTTTCCAAATGGTCATGTTCGCCTATTTGGGAATTGAAATGCTTGGAGTAACCGCAGGTGAAGTTAAAAATCCTGAAAAATCTTTAAAAAGAGCCATCGATACGGTTTTTTATCGGATTTTACTTTTTTACGTTTTAGCTCTGACAGTCATTTTATCGATCACCCCATGGGATGAAATGAATGGAGAAAACAGCCCATTCGTTATGATGTTTGATAAAATCGGTATACCAGGCGCAGCAGGAATCATTCAGTTTGTCGTACTGACAGCAGCCCTTTCATCTTGTAACAGCGGGATCTTCAGTACAGGAAGAATGTTATTCAACCTAGCGCAGCAAGGTGAATCACCAAAAAGTTTCGAACGTACTACAAAGTCAGGCGTTCCTGGCGTTGCCATCATCGTTTCGGCTGTCGTGCTTCTTTTCGGTGTTTACCTTAACTACATGGAAGCCGATAAAGTTTTCACTTACGTCACAAGTGTCGCCACATTCGGTGCCCTCTGGACATGGGGAACCATACTTGTCACACAGATCATGTCCAGACGGAAAATGAGTCAGGGAGAAAAGCAAGGCTTGTCTTACAAAATGCCGCTTTTCCCATTCACTTCTTATTTCACTTTGGCCTTTTTAGTATTCGTAATGGTAGTACTCGGCTTTTCAGCAGATACAAGAATCGCTCTAATCGTTGGTCCGATTTGGATCTTACTGTTGGTAGCCCTGTATTATGTGACTGGCTTGCATAAACGGAATAAATAAATGTCAGAGGGTGCCCAATCTAATTGGCACCCTCTTATTTCTGCCTTTCACCTATTACCCCTTCTTTTGATCACCCAATAAGCCACCGCACCAGCTCCGCCTAAAATAATGAGGATAGGCAAGTTTCCTATTATGAAAACAATGATTCCTGAACCCGCTTTAAGTAATAGATTCGCACTTGTTGCAAGTTGTTTCTTCGTCCTCTCCCATGTATTCAATTCCTTATTATCAATGCCAGGCACAACTATCCGGTCCTGTGATAACGTGATGGTAACAGTCGAATATGAGGTTTGGTTTTCAAGATACTTCATTTGCCCGGTCAGCTGTTCTATTTCTTCTTGCACCACGGCAAGATCGGATGATATTTTCAGTAAATCTTCCGTCTTCTCAGCATCCTTCATGAATGCAAGTAATCTTTCCTCTACTGCCCTCTTTGATTTCAATCTTGCTTTTAGATCTACATATTGCTCCGTTACATCCTGTCCTGTCACATTCCTTCCGACCACTTCTGAAGCCTCGCCCTCGCTATCGGTCAGAAAATCCTGAAAATGGGATTCAGGGACCCGTACAGTGATCGTTCCTTCCACCAGTTCTTCATCTTCCCTGTATACATTGGACTCGACCACATATCCGCCATATTCAGCCACCTTATTCTCAATCTTCATTTGTGCTTTTTCAAGATTCTTCACCTTCAACTCAAGCTGTGCTTGATGGATGACCTTTCTTTCATCCGTCATCCCTTCCTTTTCCGATGCTTCTTCCTGCACCTTATTCCCGGAAATTGAAGCGTCCATTTTACTGTCCGCCGTTTCATCCTGTGCCTTAGATGCCGAATCATCTTTTTCATTACTGCTGCATCCAGCAAGTAAAAGTAACAAACAGAACATAAGCATCATTGTTTTACGGTTCATCGGTATTCCCCCTTTTCTTAATAGTACCGACGTATAATTTGGAAGAAAGTTACACTTGGTCCTTGAAGAACATGTTTTATTTTCATATGAATAGGTAAAGGTATAAGAACATCCAAATTATGAAGAAAGAAGTGGATTCATTATGAACTACGGAAAATTTGCTAAAAGTTTATTGGTACCTGTGGTCGGAGGTTCACTCGTGGGTATATTCGCCACAAGAAATTCAAAAGAAATTTATGATAAACTCAAGAAGCCTGCATTTGCTCCTCCTTCCTGGACTTTCCCCGTTGCTTGGACAAGCCTTTATACGATTATGGGAATAGCGAAATATCGCATTGCATCCAAAGAAAAGGAATCGAAGTCCGCTGAACGCCTCTACGATACTCAACTAGGGTTAAATTTCTTATGGTCTTTTTTATTCTTCAAATGGGGATTGCGCGGAACGGCCTTTATTGAAATGGCTGCACTTCTGACCCTGATTACTTTAACGGCATTCGAGTTTTATAGAATAGACCGTGCATCCGGTTTAGCGATGATTCCCTATATAGCATGGGTCACCTTCGCATTGGGATTGAACTTTTCCATTTTCAGAAACAATTAACCACTTAAAGAAGCGCCCCTTCTATTAAGGGGCGCTCACTTTTAGAGTTTCACGAGTAAGCCTCTATTAATTATTGATATTCGTAATTCTGCCTTCGATTTCTGCCGTGATCTTCCCGCCTTTAAAGGTTTCTTTCACATAGTTAACGAATGCTTCCAGGTCAGCATGTCCAAACACACGCTCTTTTCCTTTCAGGACGGTATAGTTATCACCGCCGCTAGCCATGAAATCATTGACGGCCACCGTGTATGTTTCGGTATCATTGATCGGCGTTCCGTCCGATTTCTTCAATAAGGTGACACGTTCCGTGACAGGTTTACTGAAGTCGGCTGTATAGCTCAGTCCAGAAATTTGCAAAGTTTTCGGAGCTCCATCGACGACCCATTGCTGTTGAAGCAGTGTTTTCACTTCTGCTCCAGTCAGTTCCAGCTTTACCAATACGTTTCCGAATGGCTGGATTTTCGCTAAATCGGAAAAAGTGACTTTCCCCTTTGGAATATCTGCACGAATTCCACCTGGGTTCATGAAGGCAAAATCGGAATTCAAATCTGCCTTCATCGAATCGGCGATTAAATTCCCAAGGCCCGTTTCCTGTGTATAGGCGTTGGTTCTTAAAATTTTCTCATCCGTTGTCCCAAGCGGGGCTTTCAACTCGGGGAACATGTCTAAATAGTCGTTAATGAATTTAGTCGTCACGGCATCCGGTGTGATGCCATCTTGTGTAACCGTAACAATTTCAGCTGACTTTTTGACAATATCCTTTGTGCTTGGATCGATTTCCAAATCCACATCTTCAAAAGCCGTTCCATAAGAGTAAGCTTGTACAATCAATTTATTATCCACATAATTGTTGACCCTAGCATGATTATCTCCGGCTAAGATCACATCTACTTCATCATCCACGGCATTAGCAAGATCAGCCACTTCCCCTGTGATGACCCCTTCCTTTTCCGTGCCTGGGTCATGTGAGATGACCACAATCGATTTGACGCCTTTATCTTTCAACTCTTTAACCGCCTTATTTACGGCAGGTGCCTGTTCTATGAATTCCACATTCTTAATGCCATCCGGACTTACTTTTTGAGGAGTGGCATTCGTGACTACACCGATGAACCCAATATCAACCCCGCCGACCTTTTTTATCACGTAAGGATCCAAAATTGGTTTCTTCGTGTCTTTATATACCACATTGGCTACTACATATGGAAAGTTCAATTTATCGAATACTACATCGGATGTTGGTGACTTTCCGCCATTGATTTGAGCCATCAGGGTTTCTACCCCTTTGTCGAATTCATGATTCCCGACAGTTCCGACATCGAATTTCATATTATTCAAAAACTGAAGCGTCGGTTTGTCCTGGATCAAAGAAGAAACGGGAGCACTTGCCCCAACAGCATCCCCTGCCGATAATAATAGTGTATTTTCAGGGTTTTCAGCTTTACGCTGCTTCAAGTGCGCAGCTAAATAATCAGCACGCCCTTGTTTGATACCGCCAAAATCGGAGGTGGTATCAAGCTGGCCGTGAAGATCATTGATCCCGAGCAGCTGCACCTTGACGTTTTCTTTCCCCAAATTGAATTTGTAAATGCCAAATCCTTTATCATCCTTTTTGCCTGTATAGGAAATCGCGCTGTCTTCTTTTAAATATTCCGCACCTTTTGGTGATGAGGTGAAGGTAACGTTCACCTTACCTGAAATCGGGGCGATCGACCAATTATTATCGGCGGTTGGATTGATCTCCCCCTCTTGTGTGATGTAATCCATCAAGATCTGGCGATTTTCATCCGCAGAGTCAACTACATATTCGCTGCCCTTGACTCCCGGGAAGTTCCCCCCGCCCGAAGCACGGTAATTATTCGTCACGACGATGAAGTCTTGATTCGGATCCACTGGTTCACCATTATATTTCAAATCTGCTATCCTGCTGGAATCCGACACTTTCATCCCTTTTTCATCATAGCGCGGAGCCTTGGTGACATCGATTTGGTACGTGACGCCGTCAATCACATCAAAATTATAAACGGCAAATTTCCCATTAAGAAGCTCTTGTTCCTCAGACTTGGCAGGATCGATTGTGTTATATTTCCCTGCAGACATCTCAAGCCACTCTTTAACCACGGACCCTTTGACCTTGATTGCCTTCAAGGTATTATCGTATAAATATAAATCACCGGCGCTGCGAATGGTCAGTCCGCCTTCCTTGATTTCGGTGAATTCCTCGACTCCATTGCGACCCGCTTTGAAAGGAGCCCCTACAGAGAGAATGGGCAGGTCTTTGTATTCTGGGCGGTTGCTTTGGATGTATTTCTCTACATACCATTTCTGTGCGCTCGTCACGACCTGTACGGAAGGATCGTCTTGCACAAGGGAGAAATAGCTATGAATTGGAGCTGTAGTCGTTCCGATTGGCGTGTTAACATACTTGATCGTTCCTTCGTGATCCTTCTTCACAGCCTTGACGACAGACGCATCTTCAGCTGCCTTTTTTCCTGTTATTTTGTCGTTGATTGCCCGTGTCGATGATTCGGAATTGACGACTTTCCATTTCCCCTTGATATTTTGGATATCAAGATCGATGATCCCGAGATTACTGCCGCCATATCCTGCTTGAACGGCTGGTACACCATTGATGGTACCCTTTTTATTATCCACACCTTTAAGGATTTTTCCTTGGGCATCCTTGAATAGGCTGTCTAAAGAAGCCTCATCTTGTGCCGGAAAGACCTTGTGCGTATGGGAGAACGTGATGGCATCGATGCCGGATACCTTGCTTAATGAATAGATGACATCCTCGGTATTTTTGGTGTCGCCATTAAACCCGGAATGTGTGAGCGCCACGATGACATCCGCGCCCTTTTTCTTCATTTCAGGTACATATTTATTCGCTGTCGTGACGATTTCCTTTGTAGTGACCTTGCCGTCAAGATTCGCTTTATCCCAATCCATGATTTGTGGAGGGGCGAATCCAATGTAGCCTATTTTCACTGATTTTTCTTTTCCATTGATGTCCTTCACTTTCTTCGTGACGATTTTATATGGAGTATATTTATTTTTATCATTCTTTGGATTATTGTCTTTATCTTTTTTATAAACATTGGCATTGATGTAAGGGAAGTTTGCATCGTTGATGGCCTCGTCCAAATAAGATAAGCCATAATTGAATTCATGATTGCCGAATGTGGCCACATCATAGTCAAGTAAGTTCATCGCCTTATAGACGGGGTGGACTTCACCTTTTTTCAGTGGCGCTATTTTCGCTTTGTACGTACCTAGCGGGGTCCCTTGAATAAGGTCGCCGTTATCCACTAAAACGCTATTTTTCACTTCTTTTCGTGCCTGTTTGATTAAAGAAGCCGTGCGCGAAAAGCCGACCGAGTCCGATACGGCATCCTTATAATAATCATAGCTCACCAGATTAGTGTGTATATCCGTCGTTTCCATGATCCTTAGTTCAAATGGCGCATCCGATACGGAGGCTGCCAAGCTGTTGCCGAAGTTACTAGTATTGCCGTTATACTTGGAGACAACCGATACTTTGACCCAATAACCCGATTTGTACGAATTGAAGTACGCGGAGAACTTTTGGGCTGATTTAATATCCGCCTCAATGGCTGACTGTGAAATGACTTTCGTCCCATTCATCAATTGGAAGACAACGGTTTCATTTCCTTTATTCCCTTTCTTCGGTGTGACCGTTACAGTCGCCTTTGTCCCTTTTGTGTAATTAACAGTTGGAGCTGTAATGATAAATGGTTCAGTCGTGACCGGTTTCTTATTAGACTCTTTGGCGGATGTCTCCCCCGGTACGGTAAATGGAGCTGCAACCAAACTCACAGCAAGAATCGGGGCGAGCATCTTATTAACATGCATCTTGAACGACATACTTCACAACCCTTCTATTTTTGTAAAATGCTAGAATAATATATCATGATTTTGTCGAATAAGCGTTAAAATTTACCGTAATATTACGAATTTTGAATAAATCATACTTTTTAACCATTCCCATTCAGAGTCCATAGCTCGTTATACCTTCAATCATGTATATGTCATCATAGAATCCCATTGAGTCCCTAGGGAGAAAGTTCCCTTTTAATAAACCCAGGGTAGATCACAAAGATAAGTTTCTTAGACTCTATACTTCAATGAAACATTTTGAAAAAAACCTCGGAATTCCTTTCAAAATAAAAAACTGGTAATGCCAGTTGCATTACCAGTTTTAAAGTTTAATGCCTATAAAGCACGATTTATTAAACTGGCTGATACCGGTTCGATGCCCATTTCCCTCGACCAGATGGACAGCTGGCCTATATGGTGAATTTCGTGAGCTATAATATGGCGCAGTATCATGCCTTTTTCGTATGTCCCCTCCATCCAAGATGGCTGTATCATTCCTTGCTCATCTTCAATGGAATGGGAATTCAAATAGTCCATGACCTCAGAATGATAACGGATGGACAAATCTTCAACCTTTTCGATCGTATCATAAGCATCCAAATCGATCGCTACATCAGGCTTTCCTTGTATGGCCTTTATCCAGCTGCATTCGACATCGATAATATGGGCAAGTGTCCTCAATATATTGCCCATCCCTCCTATGCGCTGCCGTTTCAGTTCCTCACTCGGTAAGGTCCGGCACCATAAGAACCACTCACTTCGCACCTGCCAGTTATAAATGAATAATGTCAACATCATCCCAGCCCCTAACTCTTTGTCTTCCCTTTGTATTGATAATAATCCTGTCTTTGAATGGTTTTGAATCCACAAGATTCATAGAGTCTTAATGCATGCTCATTAGTCGCCTCGACCTCAAGAAAAATATCATATCCCAGCTGGCATTGTTCGGCTACGACCTTTTTCAACGCCTTTCTGCCAAGTCCTTTTCCCTGGTACTTTGGCAGAATTGAAAATCCATAAATCCATGCTTCCCGGTCTGAGTGATCAACACGGATCTTACCGACCGCTCGGCCATCCTTTTCAATCATCATGGTTTTCAGAGTATCCTCATATAGGATGCGCTGATAATAATCCATCGCCTCTTGTTTCGTAAATTGGAAACATTGAATATCCAGCTGAATTTCCGTTTCCTCATCATCTCTCCGTGAAGGGCGAACGACTGCATCACCATAATCGTCAAGCTCCATTTCGGACCACTTCATTTGAAACTCAGAAAACGCAAACTCACATGGGAGCTGTTTCAAAAATCCTGTTCCTGAATGGGATTGAGCAGGTGAGTTCAAGAGAATCAACTTATAGTTGCGCTCCACTGCACTCCCTATAGCCTCTTCCAGAAGCTTTGTAAAAATGCCTTTCCTCCGGTAATCAGGATGGACCATCCCGCACATCTCCGCTTTGTTTCCAAAATCGTAAAGACCAATAAACCCAACAAGCTTCAATCCATCATAGTGAAAAAAGTCATTCTTATGCACACCATTCCGACTGCGAAGCGTTTCCCAGTTCAGCTTTAAAGTAAAACCTTCCCGTTCACATTCTTGCTGCAGGATTCGAATATCTTCTAGCTGTTCACCCTTCAAATTCTCCACCCCTTTTCCATTTTATCAGTTTATTACCAAAAAATAAGAAAAGCAGCACCCTTTTACTTGGATGCCGCATACTATTCATAAGTTTATTGATGAATGTTGTTTTTTTAAAAGTATTTTCACTTTAATCCATAAAACAAAAATCGTACGAGGGGAGGATTTCCTATCTAATTCCATTGTCGGATGAATTATAGTAGTAAAATGATTCCAAATGACGATTATTTTTTACCTATTTTGTGCTATATTCCAAATAATGGTTTACCATTATTTAACTTGACTTTAAAGGAGGGATTTTTACTTAAGTCTTGATTTTTCAGAGTACCCATTTCTTTATACCCGAATTCCGGACCCTTTTTAGAATAGAATCCGAAATTCGGTGTTTATCACCTGGCACATTACGTCCTGAGGTTATCGATTTTTCGTTTTATGAGCGGACTTTTTTAAGTTCTCTACGTCCGTAGTCAGTTCTTTTAATTGTTTACCGAAGCGGAAGAGCAAAAACATAGAAACGACGAATGGATAGCCAAATTCGCTAACTAATGAAACCCACATAGTAGCATCCTCAATCATCATCCTCTTCACCCCTTTTCTTGTATCTGATATCTAAAGTGAAACTTGTTTTAAAAAATCAATCTAGCACTATTGATTCATGGAAAAAAGAACGAATGTTCCTATATAATTGATTTATTCCCCTTGTCTATCACTTTATTAATAAAAGGAGGGATAACAATGAACCACTTTACTTCTCATTTTTTTTCTCATTCCTTGGAGTTTCTGCAGCAACAGTACTCATCTTTCTTTGCACAGCCGATCATTCATTTATTTTTACAGAACCCAGAGCATTTAAAGATTTTCACTGAAACTCTTGATTCCCCTTCTTCCCACAACATTGATCATCTCAACGAGACTTTCAGAATTTTCTATTACCGGGCTAAAGTATACAAATACATGTGCTCCTTAATTTACTTTTTCTCTGTTGATTTTGATAAAAGGGCACGGAAGCAACGGGAACGCTATCGAATGGTACTTGATGCGACACCAATGGATACTGGCGGTTTGATCGATCGAATCGGCACGTTGGACGTTCAACTTGAAAAGATGGGGGAAACGAACGAACTCGCTTCACACATAAGTGATGAAGAGATAATCAAAGCCTTGAAGACGTTAACAGCCAAACAAAGCCTGGTATTGACCATGATTTTTTCCTACGGCCTATCCAACAAGGAAATTGCTGCCTATTTCCATGAGTCGCCGCAGAATATCTCAAGCATCCGTAAACAAGCTCTAAAAAAACTTCGAAAGCACTATATGGATGAGGTATATGTTAGAAAGGAGAAAAGCCATTGTGGATAAAAAACTGTCAAAAGAAGAATTGTTGGATCTCATAGACTCTTTGAATCCTAAAATAAAAAAATCATTAAAAAACACGAACTATCAAGACCGGAGTGATCTGGAGCAAGAAATTAAACTCAAGATCATTGAATCATATGAAAAAATTGCAGCAATCGAGGCCCCTAATTTTGAGGAGTTCCTTGCAGAATTCTTTACTAAGCAAAAACAATGAAAAAGTACCAAGTCCAGAGCAAGGATGCTGGACTTGGTACTTTTTTTCAGATATCAATATGATGGTTTCAATGTCAGCTTATCCCCTTTTGGATCGTCCAATGTGGTTTTGTGATAAGTACCTTCTGCCCAATCATCAAGCTGATCGTGGTACCACTCACTTTTGACGTTACCTGATTGACCCGGTCCAACGAGGTGATATCCTTGACTCATGTCGGATAGGTCGATGACGAATCTCCAGGAGCCGCCGTGATTAACGGTTCCATCATCTAAAAATGCCGCTGCCTGTACGGTGACACTGCTACCGCCTACCGGTATTCCGCCGCCGCTGTTAAATACATAATTTAACGGGACGACACTCGATAGCGGGTGGTTAAACCTTACCTGATGATAGTCTCCCCATTCCCAATCGGCTATATCGTCACCTTGTGATTCCTCAAGCTCGGTCAACGTCATTTGTAACGACTTGGCAAGCACCTGCTCAAGTCCGCCTGCCTCTTCAATCCAAGGGCCCGGCTCACCGTCCAGCGCCCGCCTTAGTAGTTCATCAACGGCCGAGCGCCTTCCATTAAAGAGGTTGAGGGTTTCCTCCGGTATTTCTTCCGTAAGCAGAACATCCCCTATTTTTTTCATCCAAACATTAAAAATCATCGGTGCCGCTTCATCAACGGAATCAATATGATTCCATTTGTTCAGAATCGTCAGTGCCTGGTCTTCCTGTTTCCCCCATGGACCTTTCAATACATCCACGAATTGAGGAACAAACTCCTTGGCTTGCAAATTCACCTTATCCATCTGCAGGCTTTGCATATCCTCGGCAGTAAGCTTTTTATTGGCTTTTAAAAACTCCTGTATCCTCATCTGACGGTACGGCTGTGCCCAGTTATTGCTGATGTGGTAAGGGTAGTCATCCGAGATGACTTTATTATTCGCTGTCGAAATGAATCCCTCTTCCGGATTCACCGTTTTTGGAAGTTCATCAAAGGGAATGAAGCCTTTCCACTCAAATTCATCCGTCCAGCCAGGTACAGGCAGCATACTATCGCCTTTTTTCCGGATTGGGATTTTCCCATTCGCCTTATAGGCAATGGTCCCATCGGCTGAGGCAAAGACGAAATTCTGTGCCGGCGTTTCGAATTTCAAGAGGGCCTTTTCGAATTCTTTCCAGCTTCCCGCTTTATTCATATTAAGTACCGCTTCAAGCTCGGCGGATGGATCAAGTGCCGTCCACCTTAATGCAAGCACGGTATCTTTTCCGCTTTTCCCGGCAAACTCGGAGACCACAGGTCCATGGCGGGTAACCGTCACTTGATAATCAAGTGTTTTACCATCCTTCACTTTGATGGGTTCGTCCAAGATATCAGCTTTTTCCCACTTCCCTTTGTAGGAGAATTCCTTCTCGTTTTCCGGGTTTCTCCTCTCGATATACAGATCCTGAACATCCGGGCCGGTATTGGTCACACCCCAAGCGACCTTTTCGTTATGACCTAGTATGATTCCCGGAATCCCGGCAAAAATAACACCGCTCACATTGACTGAAGGGGCCTCCAAATGCATTTGGTACCAAACGGATGGTGTAGCCAAGCCCAGATGGGGATCATCCGCCAATAACGGCCGACCGGAATCCGTTTTCTTGCCTGAAACGACCCAGTTATTGCTGCCGTTGAATTCATAGGGAATAACGGCCCCGGCAAAACTTTTTTCAATATCCAGTTCTCCTTTGCTGATGATATATGGAGCGCTCTTTGGATAATTAGGAAATAAATCATATGCTTTTTCCTTCGGGAACGTTTGCAGCAAATACTGCCTAAACGCCTGATCTTCCCAGTTCCCGCCTAAATCAAAGGCCATATATTTACCGATGGTCAGCGAATCGACGGGTGTCCAAGGCCCTGGTTCGTATCCAAGCAGGGTGAACTCCGCCGGCCATTTCCCATTCTCCTTCAATTCATCGATATAAAGGTTCACCCCCTCGGCAAACACATCCAAGGCTTCCTTCCCGTCACTTGAATATGCTGTATAAGAGGCTTCAGCCGCCCGCCTCAACCCAAGTGTGCGGAAATACTTATCATTTTTGACGGTTTTCTCACCAATCACTTCACTCAATCTTCCTGACGCCTGACGCCTGCTTAAATCCATTTGAAATAAGCGGTCCTGTGCTTGGATATACCCTTGGGCTAAATACAAGTCATGTTCATTCGCTGCGTTAATATGCGGGACCCCACTTGAATCCCTCACCACCGTAACCGGTTTCAAAAGACCCGGAAGCGACATTTCCCCCTTTGTTTCCGGCAAGGACCTTGAAAGAAATACATTTGCAGCAATCAGGACTGACAGCAAAAGAATGATCAGGATACCAAAACCCCATAGCGCACGCTTTCTCCACTTCCGTTTTGGCTTTTGCTGAGGTATGGCAACTTCCATCGCTTCATCTTCCTCTCCCCTTAAAACTCTCTTTCTATTTTAGATATTCCGCGTTTAGCCCCCTCTTTCCTACCAACTTCCTTACATTCTCTCTTTTTATTTCCGAAAGTTCGTAAATGTACAAGGTCGGACTTTACTCGCACAAGAACGGATTATTCCGAGCAAGGCCGAATTACTATCGAAATTGCTCCGATAAACATTGAATCAAATGCAAAAACACCGATACATTGTATCGGTGTTTTTGCAGGGGATGCTAGCTATTTGCAAGAATGTATTCAATCACTTTATCTGCATCGTCTGTATAAAAGAGAGCTTTATCAAAGTCATGGGCCGCCTTCGTCTCGGCTTCCATGTATTCAATCGGGGAGAGGAGACCAAAGAGCCTCTTCCATTTATAAGTTTTCTCCAGAATTTCCCTTTCCCTTTTTATATCCTCTGGTATGAATTCATTAATGATAAAACATGGGTCGGAAAAGGATGGGTCCTGAAAACGTTCGTTCAAGGCTCGCAATTTATCCCGATCCCATTCCACCCTTACCAAGTCCGATATGACCGAGACATTTTGGACCGAGTCGAGGATGAGTTTGGACAAAACATCATATTCTTCATCTTCCAACCCTTTATCCGTCATGATTCCTACACAATACCATTTTTCGTTATGATCAGGTTCTTCACTTTTCTTGAAAAACACACTTCATCCACCTTTCTTACACGCTTTACATGTCCTTTTTAATTCAAATGAAGATCAACTTGTCCGCCCACGTCATTTCACTATAACACGGAGGAATGGCGATGGGAGATAAAATATGAGAGTCGCAGGAATGTTAGCCTGACATAGAAAAAAGATACCCTGAAAAAGGATACCTCCATCATATTGGCTGAACAGCCAGTCCCCTTTGTTTAAACAGATGCTCCAGAGCCTGCCTGAACGATAGAAAGGCTTCTACCCGATTTGCAAAATCAAGTGTGACGATCTCTTTCACGACATCAGGGGGAAAACCGGCAAAAATCGTTTCCGTCCCCATCAATGCCAGTGCCCCCACTAATTGATCCAGCAGGGAGAGCATATTGTTTTCCTTCGTAAAAGTAATTCCGGAGAAATCCATGATCAATACTTCCGCATGCAAATCTGCACATTTTTGCAGAACAGTCGATTGCATCGACTCCATTCTCCAATCGTCAATGCGTCCGATCAATGGCAAGAGCAGCACATCCTTTAATATGGTCTGAACGATCGGGGTGGACAGTTCTTCCATGACTTCCTGGTTTTCTTTTATCTTCCGCAAAGAATCGTTTGCCACTTTCGCCATTTCTTTATAATGATTCACGTAACTGATACTCACACAGTGTATGAATTGGTCCAGGATTGCATCTATTATCGAGCTTGCCTTTAGCAGAATTTCAATGGAGTAATAGCGATTGCTTACCTCTTCTTCAATGAAACTCCAGAAAAGGTTGCGTATCGCTTGAGCTTCCTCAATATTCTTATCTAAAGGAATGCCCATGTCCACGATGCGCTTTCCTATTTCCATACCCGTTATTTTCATACTTTCCATCGCTTGTGCTTTCCCATGGATCAAGGCATCTGCATGTATTTGAATAAGCTTTGAACGTACCTCTTTACTCGTTTCAAAATCATAGAGCGGTTCCTCTTCTTCAAACAACTCGATATGCTCCACTAAGATATATTTGAATTTTCCAATTTTTTCACCGATCATTCTTAATTCTTCCATATGGACCTCCCATACAGGGCTTTTATCACATTTTATCAAATAATGAATGGTTAAAGATATAAAATCCTTCTATTACCAGTATGATAATAGACGTTTACCCTCTTCTACATAAGGGTATTATGATATATGACTTGGAGGGATTACCATGAAAAAAGATCAACAAGACTTTGAATCTGAAAACATGAGCGATTTAGTCGAACTCATAAACAGTAAAAATAACAGCCGCAGAATCTTGGATGTACTTCGGCGTAATAAAAAGGATAAAGGTAAAACCAAAGATAAAAAATGAAAAAGCCCAGTCCAATACGGTCTGGGTTTTTGAGTGGATAAAAAAAGAGCTGAGTTGCTTTATTATGCAAACCCAGCTCCTCCGTCATTAAATATTGATGGGCCTCTACCTTTTTCTCCGGATTTCCTTCACATGGTTTCCTTCAGTAGTAATATAAACTGTTTCATCAATTTTGTACTTTAAATAACGGTCACAATCAATTTCCAACGTTTTCCCATTGTTGAATTTCATTGCGCAATTGGATCCCTCTTCGGTTTCCGACACATCAATGACTTCGTTCGTCTTAAAACCGACTGCCTTGCCATCGGAGAAATGAGGATAGTATTTTTCAACAATCTCCACCTTTTCCAATCTGCCCGGACTTGTTAAGTATACAACGAATAATATAATTAAAACGGCTATTAACCCCATGAGAATTACTGCTTTTCGTTTCACTCTATCTATTACCCTCTTCTCTTATCAATCTATTATTCAATATCCATTTCCACTAGATTATATTCAGGATTCCGGAAAAACATGATAGAAAAGATCATTTTAATTAAACGGTTTTCACTTTTCCAGCCATCATTGCACAAACGGCAGCCAGGATGATCAGAATGGATACAGCCGAGATGACCCCTCCCCAGCCGAATTTCATCAGGAATAAACCGCCTGATGCCCCCACTACACTTGATCCCGCATAGTAAAACAGGAGATATAAAGCGGACGCTTGTGCCTTTTCACTCTTATCAGCCAACCTTCCGACCCAGCTGCTCGCAATTGAATGAGCTCCAAAAAAACCGAATGTAAACAATGCAAGCCCCATTATTTTAAGCAAAAGCGGAACCAATAAGGTTAAAAGGGCGCCCATCAGCATGATTGCGATTCCGATAAGAAGTACATGCCTCCGACCATATTGATCGGCAAGCTTCCCCATCCATGTGGAACTGAATGTCCCCACAAGATAGATAATGAATATGAAACCTATCAATGTTTGTGATAAATGATATGGCGGTCCCATTAAAGGTATGCCCACAAAGTTATAGACAGTAACGAACGAGCCCATTAATAGGAAGGCCATGCCGAACAAGAGTACTAGTCTGCCATTCCTTAAGTTATTAATAAGGGAGGTTCTGATTCTCGAAAATGAGGCCCCTACGCGGATGGTATGCTGCGAAGGCGGAAGCATCCACCAAAAAGCCAGACTGATGATCAAACTTAAAGCCCCAAGGCTTCCAATCGCTATGTTCCATGAGAAATGGTCGGTCAGCACCCCGACAATCAGCCTTCCAGCCAATCCGCCGATACTCGAACCACTCACATAGATCCCCATCACATAGCCCAGGCTTTTCGGATGAAATTCTTCATTGATATAGGCCATCGCAATTGCCGGGAAACCTGCAAGCACCGCTCCTTGAATCGCCCGTATTGCGATAAGGATGTATAGGTCATCCTGGATGAAGCTGACGCATATGGATAACAATGCAGACAGAGTGAGGGCCGTCCCCATTATTTTTTTCCTATCGATATTTTCTGAGAAAAAGGAAACAAGCAATAAACAGATGGCAAGCGTTCCTGTTGCGAATGATAATGTAAGACTTGCCATTGCAGGAGAGACTCCGAATTGCTTTGCGAAAACCGGAATGACCGGTTGGGTACTATACAGATCCGCAAACGTTACAAAGCTACCAAGAAATAAAGCCAAGATTGTTTTCCTGAATGATTTACCAGCAGGCTCGATATAATTCACTTTTGTTCAGACCCTTCACTATTTAACTTTCCCCCTATGTTAATACGAACTTCCCGAGTTGTCTATTTCGCCACTTTTGTCCAAAGGGAAAGTTTTGTTCCACAAATTCACAAAAACCCTCCACTGCATGCAGTGAAGGGTTTTTCATTAATATGAACGTTTATCATCCTGTTCACCTTTTTTAAGGAGCCAATACACTGGCATTCCTATAATGAGGATGATCACCGAGTACAAGGCATTTAAAGGTGTTTGGATTAATGTGCTTAAAACAATATATATTGCACCAGCAATCGCCACGATGGGGATGAATGGGTAAAATGGTACTTTATAAGTTTTTGCATCCGGATCTTTTCTGCGTAAGATGAAGACCGCAAAGAAGGCTAATCCATAAAAACAGAAGACAGAGAATACGGCCATATTGGTAAGTTTGTCAGGGTCTGTTGCAACCATCATGATGATTGCAATGATCACTTGCAATATCGTCGCATTTATAGGCGTTTTGAACTTGGGCGATATTTTTCCGATTTGTTTATGGCCTGGCATCATTTTATCTGTCGCCATCGCCAAGGTAATGCGCGGAAAGGTCAAAAGCTTTCCGTTCAAGCAACCGAAGATGGAAATCGCTATTCCGATTGATATCATTTTCCCGCCCAATTCACCAAATAGAAGCGTTGCCGCAACATTCGCTGCATTCGTGCCATGAGCTATGACTCCCTCCGCCCCCAATATATGAAGCATGGCAAGGTTCACAGCCAAGTAAGCGACCATGACCACGACCAATCCCGTTATGATTGCCCGTGGCAGCGTTTTCTGCGGGTTTTTCATTTCCCCAGCCATGAAGCCGACATTCATCCAGCCATCATACGCCCAGAGGGTAGCCAAAATCGCACCGGCCATACTGATTTTCATTGAACTTTCACTATCGATATTGAATACAGGCATATCACCTTGTGCGATACCGAACACCGCTATGAAAATGATGGGGATCAGTTTAGCAACGGTCGATAAGGTTTGTATGATACCGCCGTATTTTGTCCCCAGAAGATTCATGCCTGCTATGAATACAATCGTAAAAATCCCTATCGCCAAAGTGTAGCCAGAAGCGATATTAAATATTCCTGCGACTAATAACCCGAAGTATAAACTGAGTGCGCCCATGACTGCAGGTCCATATACTAATGTCTGAACCCAGCCGCATAGGAATCCCCATGCTTTTCCGTACACTTCTTCCATATAAACATATAAGCCTCCGGTTTTAGGGATCCGTGTACTCACTTCCGCAATCGTCAACCCGCTAGCAAGGGTAATCAGGCCGCCTATCAGCCAGGCTAATAAGGCCATGGTTGAATTACCGCTTAACTCAAGCACGTCACCGGGTCTCATGAAAATACCAGAACCGATAACTGTACCAACTACAATTGATGTTCCAACCCAAAAGCCAATCGTTTTCTTCAATTGGTCATTTCTCATGTTGTCCTCCCCAGGTGTACACATGTACTTAATTTATACTAAAAATTATATCATATAAATTATACGAGAATAGTTTATGCAATCATTTGAATATTACAAAAAATAATCAAACACGTTGGTATCACTACGCTCAGGGAGCTTTACCGCACTTATATTTTTTTTACTAACTATGTCTAAAAACACACCAAAAACCGAATGTTTTTTTATCATCAAAAGATTTATTGATAATTAACTCAATAATAACGAACTAAAAATACAAAAATCCAATTATCATTCGTAAAGATTTTTCTGGCAATTCAGCTTTTTTTCGACCACAAAAAAAGGCCACCCCGAATCAACGGGGTGGTTCCTCTCCTATTTCACGCTTCATTTCGTATTACCAAATAATGAATAGAAGCACAACCGCCAAGACAATCCGGTAAATGGCAAAAGGAGTCAATTTAACTTTATTGATTAAAATCAAGAAAAAGCGGATACAGAATAATGCAAAGATAAATGCACTGATGAAACCTGCAATAAAGAATGGCAGAACTTCAGGCGTGAAGAATTCCCAATATTTCACGATTTTCAACAGACTGGCACCTGCCATGATCGGAACAGCCATGATGAACGTGAAATCGGAAGCAGCGCGATAGCTCATTCCTAAAAGCACGCCTCCGGAAATGGTTGAACCTGAACGAGAGAATCCCGGCCACAATGACAAACATTGAATTAACCCTACACCGAAAGCTTGTTTATAAGTGATTTGGTCAACCGTTTCAGCAGTCAGCTTAGGACGGAATTTATCCGCAGCAATCATCAAGAATGCGCCAAGGAACAATCCGACGATGACCGTCTTCATCGTAAATAAATGTTCATCAATGTAATCTTCGAATATTAGACCTAAAACGCCAGCCGGCAGCAATCCGACAAAGATCTGCAATAAGTTAAGCTTTGGGCCGTTCGCAGCGGATGTGCCCTTCAGCTTCCTTAAACCAAGCAAGTCCATGAACCGTCCCCAGAAGAGCACGACAACGGCGAGTATCGAACCAAGCTGGATGACCACCTTAAAGGCATTCGCCACTTCACTCCCGAAAAGCTCAGTTGATTTCAGCCATAAATCATCGACGATGATCATATGCCCTGTAGAAGATACAGGAGCAAATTCAGTTAACCCTTCTACAAGACCAAGGATAACTGCAACAAAAATTTCCCACATATTCATTTTATTCACCTCATATTTCGAACGCCTATTTATGGAAATACCATATGTATTTTACTCGTTGTTTAAAATATTGTCTATTAAACATTGCTGAAACAATTCATTGATACATGTATGATAGGGTTCAAGATAAAGTTTAAAGGGGATGTGATGATTTTGCAAAACATACTTATTTTTGCCCATAGGGGGTCCAAGGGGACGCATCCTGAAAATACCATGGCTGCATTTCAAAAGGCGGCAGAAATCGGGGCCGAAGGTATCGAGTTCGATGTCCATCTCAGTTCTGATGGGGAATTGGTCATCATCCATGACGAAACACTTGATCGAACGACCACCCTTACTGGTTATGTAAAAGAGCAGTCGGCACAAAGGCTGAAAACGGCTGATGCCGGGAGGAAGTTTTCCAAGGAATTCTTTGGGGAGCGGATCCCTTTTTTAATGGACGTTTTCGACTGGGCTAAGGGCAACGCTTTATTGATGAATATCGAAATCAAAACGGATAAACTCGCTTACGAGGGAATCGAACAGAAAATCATTGATCTAATTCGTCAATATCAAATGGAAAATCGGGTGATCCTCTCTTCCTTCAACCATCAATCCATTGAAAAAGTGAAAATGCTTGCCCCAGACCTTGAACGTGCATTATTGTTCGAGGGGCTTCCTGAAAACTACGAAGAAATCTTACGTAATAAAAAAGAAGCGGGTTTTCATCCCGATAAAAACAGCCTGACCCCGGAAGTTAATGAAAAAGCGAAAAAACTTGGATATAAAATTCGTCCTTGGGTCGCCAATGATGAAGCCGACATCGTCAAGCTGGCAGAGTTGGGAGTCGACGTCATCATGACCGATTTCCCTGAAAAGGCAATCAAGATTTTAAAAGCCCGGCAGTCACATGGCTGAACAATGCGAAAGAGAAGGAGCGATGCTCCTTCTCTTTCTAATCCATATTTATTCAATTAATTAACGAGAAAAGTTTGAACCGCCTAGTTGTTGTTCAGCCATTTGAACCAAACGTTTTGTGATTTCCCCACCAACAGATCCGTTAGCGCGAGAAGTAGTGTCAGCACCTAGGTTTACACCAAATTCACTAGCGATTTCATTCTTCATTTGTTGTAGAGCTTGCTCTGCACCAGCTACTACTAGTTGATTGCTGTTATTGTTGTTTGCCATGTGTTTTCACCTCCTACTAATATTAATTAGCATTTTAAGCTTAAATTATTATTGCCAATTTATTGAATTTTTCCATTTGGGATTCTCTCAACCCTAAGCTCTTTATCATGAATTTCTTTTTATGCTCATAAACTGTTAGGAAACTTTCAGTAGGAGGGAAAAGAATTGCAAATACATGTGGTTAGGCCAGGCCAGACGTTATATGGCATCGCCCAGACATACAGCGTAACCGTTGACAGGCTCATCGAATCAAATAAGATCCCTAACCCAAATAATCTTGTTTCGGGGCAGGCCCTTGTCATTCCAATCGTCGGCAGTTATTATTTCGTTCAACCGGGTGATAGTTTATATTCGATATCTCAAAAAGTTGATGTCCCTGTTCAAGAATTGGCAAAAATAAATGGCATTTCCGAAAATCAAAACCTATCCGTTGGATACCGGCTCTATATTCCGGCACGAAAGAAAAGGACCGCCGAATTCAACGGGTATGTCGAGCCGCGGGGTACATCCGTTGCACCGGCCCTTGAAACGGCCGCCAGGGAAGCTGGACCCTATTTAACCTATTTAGCCCCCTTCAGCTTCCAAGCGCTTCGTGACGGCTCCTTAAAAGAGCCTTTGCTCAATGAATTCCCTGCCATCGCCAGAGAAAATAAAAATGTCCTGATGATGGTCATCACGAATCAGGAAAACGACCAATTCAGCGATGAGCTTGGGCGAATCATTTTAACGAATACTTCCATTCAAAATAAGTTCCTGAACAATATCGTTACTACGGCAAAGAAATATGGATTCCGGGATATTCACTTTGACTTTGAGTTTTTAAGGCCGGCCGATAGGGAAGCGTATAATCAATTTCTCCGAAAAGCCAAGGAACGTTTCAAGAAAGAAGGATGGTACATTTCCACGGCACTTGCCCCTAAAACAAGTGCTGAGCAAAAAGGCCGTTGGTATGAGGCACATGACTATAAAGCACATGGTGAAATCGTCGACTTCGTTATCATCATGACTTATGAATGGGGATATAGCGGAGGACCGGCAATGGCCGTGTCACCTATTGGACCTGTTCGGGAAGTTCTCGAATATGCTGTCACCGATATTCCCTCCAACAAGATCCTGATGGGGCAGAATCTATATGGCTATGATTGGACCCTGCCTTTTGTACAGGGATCCACTGCCAAGGCCGTGAGCCCGCAGCAGGCCATCCAGATTGCAGCGGCCAATAATGTTGCCATCGAGTATGATGAAACCGCACAGGCCCCGCACTTCAACTATACCGATATAGAGGATAGGAAGCATGAGGTGTGGTTTGAAGATGCCAGATCCATTCAGGCTAAATTCGATTTAATCAAAGAACTGAATCTAAGGGGAATGAGTTATTGGAAGCTCGGCTTAGCCTTCCCTCAAAACTGGCTGCTCATCAGTGATAACTTTAACGTCAGGAGAAGGGTCTAAAAAAAGATGAAGGAATACCGCAACGCAAACGGGCATATAATCAATCATCGAGCATGAAGTCCGGTTTTAGGATACGTGACTCAACCATAAAAGCCTTCCGGCATCATCCGGATGGCTTTTATCATTTACCCGAAATATAATGGCAACTTTCCAATATTCATCATTCAAAGTTTGTCTGGCCGCACCCTTATGAGCCAAGCCTTTTTTGACCATACTAAAAGGAACAGCTTAAGGGGGGTGAAAAACATGATTCGAATCGGTCCATACTCCAGCATCGTTCCCAGATTTCCGCGTTTCATCAGGTTGCTATCCACCATCGCATTATTTTTACTTTCATTCGGGGTCTTGATACACTTTGTGGAGCCGGAGAGATTCCCTACTTTACTTGATGGCATCTGGTGGGCAATCGTGACTATGTCAACGGTGGGTTACGGAGATTTCACTCCCGTTACAAATCTTGGTAAAGTCATTGGGATGGTCCTCATTTTGTCAGGCGCCGGCCTGATTACCTCTTATTTTGCGTACATTGCAAAGATTTCCATTTCCAATGAACAGCAATTTCTAACAGGAAAGAAAGTATTCGGCGGCCGCGGACATTTTATCATTGTGGGCTGGAATGGCCGTTCCCAGAGAATCATCGAAAACATTCATGATCGTAATCATCATCAATGCATTGTCCTTATAGATGATACGCTGCAAAAGCACCCGCTTCCAAGAACGAATATCCACTTTATTCAAGGAAAGGCTACATTGGATTCCGTTTTGCAGAAAGCAAATGTAAAGCAAGCCATACGCGTCCTGATCACGGCTGACCTTAAGCAAGACGAGCTGCAAACGGATATGTTCTCGATATTAACATTACTGGCCGTCAAAGGGCTGAATCCTCATGTATATTGTCTTGTGGAAATATTAACGCATGAACAAAAGGAAAATGCTTTACGGGCTGGAGCGGACGGTATCGTGGAAACGAATAAATTTGCGAGTGAATATATGCAGGATTGCTTATCGAAGGGAATCCTTGCGGATGCCGAAGAACAAAAAGACCGGGATGGATTGAACATCAAGCAGTTGTCCGTCGAGGATGACTGGGTTGAATTAACGTTTAAACAGTTGAACGTTAAACTATTCGATCAAGATATTTTATTGGTCGGCATCATTTCAGGAGGCAAGACATTATTCAAGCCCCCTGGAGATGTAATCATACATCGTGGTGACACTTTGCTCATCATTGAAGATTAATGTAATAAAATCTTTTCCAAATCACGGACAAGCGCTTTTCCTAATGAAATATAGTTTTCCGGAAATTCGGCATCCGGATCTTCAGGCTCGGCAAACTGATTGAAGGAAGCGGAGAGGTTTCCGATATTTCCTTCATCATCCATCCCGTCCTCGTACTTGTGAGATAGCAAAAACGGTTGTAATAGTTCGACCATTGCCCCATCCTTATCGAGTGAACCATCAACAGCCTTGAAAGGGACTCGCAAGAATTGGTAGCCATCACTGCCATCAATCTTATAATCAAAAGACCCGTGGTCATAATCCCATCCCCCGCCTATCACATATCCTTCCGGTTTCAACTTCGTCTCCAGATCGAACAAACCGAATGTTTTCCCTTCCAACTGAGAAGAAATTTTAATCATTGTATAAAACCTCTTTCGCTAATTTTCTATTAGCTTAACCAAAGTGTCTAAAAAAAAACCTGGAATGCCTCTATTGTTCCCTCGATTGGCGAAAGGTTGCTTCCAAGACACCCTTATGCTTTTGTGAAGTTCCTCTTTCTTCATCGCTTCCTTGATGGCACTGCTCTAGCTTTCAACAAAAAAAGGCATCAAGCAGGATGTTATTCCCGCTTGATGCCTTTTTTATTATAAGCGCTGTTCGAGCTCCGCTTTTTTCTTTTCATAACCCGGCTTTCCTAAAAGTGCAAACATGTTCACCTTATAGGCTTCCACTCCAGGCTGATCAAATGGATTTACACCCAGTAAGTATCCGCTCATTGCACAAGCTTTCTCGAAGAAATACACAAGGTAGCCAAAAGTATAAGCATCAAGCTGCGGAACCGTTACGATCAGGTTGGGAACGCCACCGTCCGTATGGGCTAACAGCGTACCCTCAAATGCTTTATCATTCACGAATTGAACCGTTTTACCTGATAGGTAATTCAGGCCATCCAAGTCATTGGCCGCTTCTTCAATCAAGATTTCATGACGGGCCTTTTCCACTTTGATGACCGTCTCAAAAAGATCACGCCGTCCTTCCTGAACATACTGCCCTAATGAATGCAGGTCAGTCGAGAAGTTAGCCGATGAAGGGAATATCCCTTTTTGATCCTTTCCTTCGCTTTCCCCGAATAATTGTTTCCACCACTCAGAGAAGTATTGAAGTCCAGGCTCATAGTTTATCAGCATTTCAATCGTTTTCCCTTTATTGTAAAGGATATTCCGAACCGCCGCATATTGGTATGCCTGATTCTCGCCTAACTCGGAAGAACTGAAGTCCACCCTGGCACGTTCGGCTCCCTCCATGATTTGATCGATATCCGCCCCGCTGACCGCAATCGGCAGCAGCCCTACAGCCGTTAAGACCGAGTAACGTCCGCCAACATCATCAGGAATGACGAAAGTTTGGAAACCTTCCTCCGTCGCTACCGTTTTTAATGCACCCTTCTCTTTATCAGTGGTAGCATAAATGCGGCCCTTAGCTTCTTCAACGCCGTATTTTTGTTCCAGCAGTTTTCGGAAAATCCTGAAGGCCAGTGCAGGCTCCGTGGTCGTACCGGATTTAGAGATGACATTGATCGAGAAATCCCTATTTTCCAATAGGTCCATGACGTCCTGCATATATGTAGAGCTTATATTATTACCCACAAACAAAATTTGCGGTGCATTTCTTTTATCCGAAGGTAAAATGTTATAAAAACTATGTTGAAGCATCTCAACTGCTGCCCGCGCTCCTAGATATGATCCACCGATTCCGATAACCAGCAGCACTTCTGAATCTTCTTTTATTTTCGCGGCCGCTTTTTTGATTCTTGAGAACTCTTCTTTATCATAATTGGCGGGTAAATCCAGCCAGCCAAGATATTCATTGCCTGCCCCTGTCTGCTCATGCAGGGAATGGTGTGCCACTTTTACAGCATCCTGTAAATAGGTAATTTCATGCTCCCCGAAAAACGGCAGGGCTTTTGAATAATCGAAACGAATATGGGCCATTCAAATTCCTCCTTGAATTCTTTAGTTTCCCTTTCACTTTATCTGATGTAATTCTCATAATCAAGAAATCGATCAAGTAAACAATGAATTATGCATATAAAGTAATCTCCCACCTGACAAGGCGGGAGAATGGATCATATCACTTGTTTATAATGAAGCCCGTAAAATGGCAAGAACATCTTCCCGGTTCAGCACTTTGAATCTTCCAAAATCCCCTCTGCTCATCGCTTTATCAGCCATGACTTCCAATTGTGAGTCATCGATGCCATAATCCGAAAGATTGGTCGGAGCCCCTAAGCTGCTCCAAAATGACCTAAGTCTTTCAATGCCTTCAAGGGCCGCTTCCTCATCTGTCTTACCTTCAGGATCTACATGGAATACACGGACTGCCACTTGTTTAAAGCGTGCGACATTTTCATGCAGCACATGCATCATCCAATTTGGGAATAAGATGGCCAATCCCCCTGCATGCGGGATGTCATAAACAGCTGAAACGGCATGTTCAATGTTATGCGTTGCCCAATCACCGCTGTAACCGACCCCAAGCGACCCATTCAAGGCCAGGTTTCCAGCATACAGGATGGTAGCCCGGTGCTCGTAATTCTCCAGGTCTTCCAATAGTTTAGGTGCCGTTTCAATCACCGTCGATAACAGCGATTCACAAAAACGGTCCTGTAGCGGCGCATGCGTTTCCGGATGGAAATACGTTTCGAACACATGTGACATCATATCGACCATTCCGTATACCGTTTGGTCTTTTGGTACTGAAAAAGTATTTTCAGGATCCAAAATGGAGAACTGCGGAAATACCAATGGACTTCCCCATCCATATTTCTCTTTCGTTTCCCAGTTGGTTATGACAGATCCCGAATTCGCTTCAGAGCCGGTTGCAGCTAAAGTCAGCACCGTTCCGAATGGAAGTGCCTCTTCGACTGGTGCCTTCTTAATGACAAGATCCCATGGATCCCCCTCATATTTAGCACCCGCAACGATGGCCTTTGTAGCGTCGATTACGCTTCCTCCCCCAACAGCCAGGACAAAGTCGATACCATGTTCTTTACAAAGATCAACACCTTTTCGGACTGTCGAGATGCGTGGATTCGGTTCAACCCCGGAAAGTTCGTGCACCTCTGCATCAATCTCTTTCAAGGTATTGACCACTTTTTCATATAAGCCATTTTTCTTTATGCTTCCCCCACCGTATACAAGTAAAACTTTATCTCCATACGCAGGAATTTCAGTTTTTAGGCTTTCAAGCTGACCTTTGCCGAAAATGACTTTAGTAGGATTTTTATAAGTGTAATTCTCCAATGGATATCTCTCCTTTAATGATGCCACATTGACTCCGTTTTAGAATTGTCCAAAGTGCATGTGCTAGTTTTTCTTTTATTCATTATGACCAATGTTCCATTTAAATACAAAATATCCGCCCGGAACTTTTGAAGTGATGTATATTTACATGATGAAAAAGCATGATAAATAAAGAACTGATTTTTTTCAAAAAAAGGAGGCAGTACAATGAGTGGAATACAAAGAACTGCACTTGTTCTTACAATAATTGGGGCAATCAACTGGGGATTAATAGGTTTTTTCCAATTTGACTTGGTCGCTTCGATTTTCGGGGGGCAAGATGCTGGATTAGCCCGTATCGTTTATGGGTTGGTTGGAATCGCCGGTCTCATTAATCTTGGTCTTCTCTTTAAACCAAGCCCTGAAATTTCCAGAGAGCCTGAAACTAAACCGACTCGTTGATGTCATCGACATTGTTTATGTTTTATAAAATAAAGCCGGACCATGGATAAACACATGACCCGGCTTTATTTCATTCATTGCCCCACTGGACAAAAAAAACCGGCTGATCGAAGGATCTTGCCGGTTCCCAAAATTATTTTTTGATTAAGTCTTCGCGTTGAGATTGTTCAATCCACTCTTGAAGTTTGTCTTTCAATGTGTTGAAACCTTCAGTAGATTCGATGTGAGATGTCGCTTTAACAGAAGCTTGGCGTTTTTTCGGAGCTTTTTTCGGAGCTTCAGTACGCTCAGGAGCTTCTTCTGTAGCGCGGATCGATAAGCCGATTTTTCCAGCAGCTGAATCGATGGAAAGGACTTTAACTTTCACTTCATCGCCCACTTTTAAATGTTCGTTGATATCTTTAACGAAGCCGTGAGTAATTTCAGAAATATGAACTAAACCTTGAGTTGAATCATCTAAAGCAACAAATGCACCGTATGGTTGAATACCAGTTACTTTACCAGCAACTACCGCACCAATTTCGAATTTTTCAGACATGGTAACACTCCTATTTTATATATATTTTTTCGTCTTTTCACGCAATAAAAAATTATATCACATAATTGGAAAATAATCAAAGTTAAGTATACCATACTTTTTGGGATTTTACTCATTAAAAATGTTTGTTTTTTGGAAATAATAAATATTATAAGTTCTTTACGTATAACTTATCCTAAAAATTTGCAAATAACCTCTATTCCCCTTAAATATTTGCTCATTTTTCTAAAGATTGCAATAGTGAGCACTACCCATTTCCCCCGAATCATAGTAAGATGAGAAAATGTTTTAAATAAGTATTATAAAGCTAGATATTCTTTACATCCAAAGGAGTTTTTCCATCATGTCAAAACAAGATCAATGGACTTCAAAACTTGGGTTCATCCTAGCAGCCGCGGGATCCGCTATTGGATTAGGCGCCATCTGGAAGCTCCCATATATGACTGGGGCAAATGGCGGAGGGGCCTTCTTCCTGCTCTTCATTTTATTCACCATACTTATCGGTGCACCGATATTAATAGCGGAATTCACGATTGGCCGCAATGCACAGAAAGATGCCATTAGCGCATATAAACATATCGCCCCTGGAAAGCCTTGGGCGTTGATTGGATATGGCGGTGTCGTCGCTTCAATCATTCTTCTTTCCTTCTTCAGTGTTGTCGGAGGCTGGATCATCTCGTATTTAGCAAGAAGCTTTACAGGTTCTCTCTCAAACTTGACGCAAGAAGAATATGGGAACTTCTTCAATACGATAATCAGTAATCCATATGAAACGGTTATCGCTCAGTTATTATTCATGGTCTTTACCATTTGGGTCGTGCAAGGCGGGGTTTCCAAGGGAATTGAAAAGGCTAATAAATATATGATGCCTTCCTTGTTCATCCTTTTCATCATTCTTCTTATCCGTTCCTTGACTCTGAATGGAGCGATGGAGGGTGTTAAATTCTTCTTGAAGCCGGACTTTTCCGCATTAACAGGGGAAACGATCCTATTGGCACTTGGCCAATCCTTCTTTGCACTAAGTGTCGGTGTTTCCGTGATGGTAACCTACGCATCCTATTTAAGTAAAAAAGAAGATATTACAAAATCGGCCTTTTCGGTAGTCGGACTGAATATCTTCATTTCCTTGCTGGCAGGTTTGGTCATCTTCCCGGCTGTTTTCGCACTGGGTTTCAGCCCTTCAAGCGGGCCTGGACTGGTTTTTGTCGTGTTGCCTGCCGTATTCAATGAAATGGCGCTTGGCGGGATCTTCATGTTCATTTTCTTCATATTATTATTATTTGCCACCCTTACGACGGCATTCTCCATTCTCGAAATCACCGTTGCAGCCATGATCAAGGGTGATGCTGCAAAGCGGAAGAAGGCTTCTTGGATAGCTGGTATCACCGTTTTCCTGATTGGGATTCCTAGTGCATTATCATTTGGGGTGCTTTCGGATGTGAAGATTTTCAATTTATCCATATTCGATTTCGCTGATTATCTGACAAGCAATATCGCGCTGCCAGTCGGTGCCTTGTTCATATCTCTTTTCATCGGCTATCAAATGAAAAGGATCGAGGTACAAAAGGAGTTCGAATCTGGCGCTGATTCCGGCCGATCACTTTTTAAACTTTGGTATTTCCTGATTCGCTACGTCGTGCCGATCATGATCATACTCGTATTCCTTAAGTCCACTAGTCTCATTTAACATCCGACGTGCCGTTTCGATATTTCTCGATGCGGCATTTTTTTCACAAAACCTACATATTCCGTGACTTTCCTTAAGTAATAATATGGTAAAATAATGACAAGAAGAAAATATATTTCCTGAAAAAGGAGTGTCTGACTATGTCAAATATCGCGAAGAATATCCGGCAATACCGAGAAAATCACAACCTCACTCAACAGGAACTTGCTTTGAAATTACGAATGGGCACGAAGAAGATAGAAATGTATGAATCGGGTGAATCGATTCCAGATACACAAACCATTCTACGGCTTTCCACCGTTCTTGACATTCCTGCTTCAGAATTCCTGAAGGATGCCCAAACTGGGAACGCTGCTGGTATCGACGAGGACATAAAAAAACTGATTGAAGAAATCGGAACAAAAAAAGCGGAGCTCATTCTAAGAACAGCCAAGGACTTTAGTGAAGACCAAATTCTGAATGTTATGCATACTTTATATAATACACAAGCTTAATTCAAAAAAAGGTCATAGTATGTGTATTTTTTTCCAGGGTACTGGATATACTATGATTAACACTTTCTATGTTAATCCATTAGATTAACTCTTTTTTCTAATTCCCCCTATGGAAAGGGATCCGGCTGCTTGGAACGGCCGGATCCCTATTTTTTTGCTTTTATTTGCAATGTTTCTTCATGAAACGTTCCATCCTTCTAAGCGCTTCTTGAAGCTGTTCCATCGAGGATGCATAGGAACAGCGGATATGACCTTCGCCGCTTTCCCCAAATACATCACCCGGCACAACGGCTACAAGTTCTTCCGTCAGAAGTTTTTCAGCAAATTCCATTGAAGTCATTCCCGTTTTCTCGATTGAAGGAAATGCGTAAAAAGCCCCGCCAGGATTATGGCAATTCAGCCCCATATCGTTAAATGATTTCACGATATAATTTCGCCTTCTTCGATAACTTCGGCGCATTTCCTCCACATCCTGCATTCCGTGCTTTAAAGCTTCCAATGCAGCATGCTGCGCAATGGTCGGCGCACACATCATCGCATATTGATGAAGCTTAAGCATCGCTTCGGAAATTTCCTTAGGTGCACAAACGAACCCAAGACGCCATCCAGTCATCGCAAACCCTTTCGAAAACCCATTGATGACAATTGTCCGCTCAAGCATGCCGTCAATGGCAGCAAAAGAAGTGAATGTCTCATCATAAGCAAGTTCTGCATAGATTTCATCGGAAATCACCAGCAAGTCATGCTTTTTAACGATGTCAGCAAGCATCACTAATTCTTCCTGCCCAAGTTGGGTTCCCGTCGGGTTATTCGGCGAACAGATTAATACAGCCTTCGTTTTAGGTGTGATCGCCGCCTCGAGTTGTTGGGGAGTCAATTTAAAATCATCTTCCTTGGATGTTTGGACCGTGACCGGTATTCCACCTGCCATGGTCACAAGCGGTGCATAGGCGACGAAACACGGTTCGACGACAATGACTTCTTCACCCGGATTCAAGATTGTCCTCAGGGCAATATCGAGGGCTTGGCTTGCTCCGACCGTGACGATGATTTGATCCTCCGGTCTATACGAAACATGGAACTGCTTCTCCATATACCCGCTGATTTCCGACCTTAATTCATATAATCCGGCATTGGCCGTATAAGAGGTATACCCTTCCTCCAAGGAGTTGATCGCCGCTTCCCTTACTGCCCAAGATGTAACGAAATCCGGTTCACCCACACCAAGGGAGACGACCCCTTCCAAATTGGCAGCCAAGTCGAAAAAACGGCGGATGCCTGATGGTTTAATCTCTGCAACCGTTTTTGAAACATAACTCGTTTTAATCATGGTGACACCACTATCCGCTTATCTTCTTCAGTTTGCTCGAAAATAGTGCCATCATGCTTATATTTTTTCATAATGAAGTGAGTCGTCGTAGAAATGACGGAATCCAGTGTCGAAAGCTTTTCCGAAACAAAGCTTGCCACTTCGTTCATCGAACGTCCTTCGACAATGACCGAAAGATCATAAGCCCCAGACATTAAATAAACGGACTGGACTTCTTTGAATTTATAAATCCTTTTTGCGACCTCATCGAAACCGACGCCGCGCTTAGGAGTGACTTTTACATCGATCATAGCTGTGACACCATGGTATTCATCCACTTTAGCCCAGTTAATGACTGTTAAATAACGGACAATGACCCGCATATCTTCTAATTTCTTCAATGTGATTTCAATGTCCGATTCTGATTGATCGGTCATTTTAGCCAAATCCTTCATATCAATCCGGCTGTTACTTTCAATGATTCTCAAGACTTCCAATTCCTCTTCATTCAAGTGCATTGGAAAACCCCCCTTTTGGAATTCACTAATTTAGATGTGATGGTTTGGCTGGCAGATAGTCTCACGTATTACCTTATTAGACTTTTTTAAAAACCTATATGACAATATAATTTAATAAGTCCTATTCTGTCAGGATAAACTTACACTATTATATCAAAATTGGTTGGTGACCTGTTATAGTAATTGTCTTTTTTCATCGTTATTATTACAATTACTGTTATGCAACAGTATTAAAGGACCTTTTTTGGAATATCCAGGAAAACATGGATTTTTATCATGGACCAATTACGGAGGAGGAGCTTTTATGGAAAGTCATACAATCAAAGGCGTCGAACAGGTGGGCAATATGGATATCTATTTTGAATATGACCGAATCGACGATTCCCTACCCACCCTTGTCCTGCTTCATGGATTTTTGTCGTCGAGCTTCAGTTTCCGTAAATTAGTGCCCTATTTAATCAAGGAATACAATGTGATTTCCATAGACCTCCCGCCATTCGGGCAAAGCGGAAAAGATTATCGATATACATATTCATTCCGGAACATCGCTAAATCAGTCGTTATGTTCTTAGAAGGAAAAGACATCAGGAAATTCAGCACCATCGGCCATTCCATGGGCGGGCAGATTTCCCTGCAGCTCATCAAATCGTATCCTCATCTTGTCGACCATGCCATTCTTCTTGCCGGTTCAGGCTATCAGCCCAGCTATTCGGAGAAAATGAAGATGGTCAGTTACCTGCCCTTCTTTTCATTCGGGATAAAACGGCATCTACAAAAATCAGGTATCGAAAAGAATTTGAAAAATGTCGTCCACGACCCGGCAATGATTGACGATGAAATGCGGCAGGGATACCTAGGTCCCTTCATAAAGAAGCATGATATTTTCCGGGCATTGGGGAGGATGCTTCGAGACAAGGAAGTCGATTTATTGAAGGATGACCTTAGTGATATCCATACACCATGCCTGCTTATTTGGGGAAGGCATGATCGAGTTGTGCCATTGAATATTGGCCAAAGGCTCCATGAAGACCTGCCTAATTCCAAGCTTGTTGTCCTTGAGGAATCCGGGCACCTTCTTCCAGAGGAGAAACCGGAAGAAGTGTATCAATTAATTAAAGGGTTCATTGGAGTGGCCACCCCAACGACTCACGAGTATATCGCCGAAATTCACGAGTAAATCGTGCAAACTCTCGAGTAAATCGCCGAAACTCACGAGTAAATTGCACAAATTTACGAGTAGATCGCGCAAATTCACGATTATACTGCACAAATTGCGATTATACTGCACAAACTACGAGTATAGAGCAAAAAAAACCTAAAAAAGGTGCCCCTGATGGGTACACCCTTTTTCACCTTTAGATCGAGCAGCTGGCATCATTTTTTATGATGAGCAGCTGTTGTGCAACTTCAAGGCACTTTTCCATCTGAACGGATTCATCGAACGAGAACTCGTAAATGGATTTTATTTTTTCCGCCAGTTCCTTTGGTTCATCTATATCCCGGATTGCTACGACCGTATCTGCAATTTCCGGCTCATAAAGATCCCATCCTATCTTGAATGGATCCCATTCTTGCAATACGGCAACCAACGCTAGATTCATTTGCTGTGTATCCATTTAATCATCACCTGCTCAATATTTTCAAAGAACATGATTTCATAGTATCATAACAACAAGCTTTTCGCGAAATGACAAATTTTTATTCGGTGGTGGATATTTTGAACAAGTCAATATTCGAAGAACAAATAAACAGGGAAAATTCAGGGTCTGCAAAATGGGATAAAAACTCGCTCACATCATTATATGGTCGCGAAGATGTTCTTCCGATGTGGGTTGCCGATATGGACTTCCCATCTCCTGAGGGCATTCAAAAGGCATTGATGGAACGTTTGAACCATCCAATTTTCGGCTATACGGTCCCTTCTGAAACGGTTTTCACTGAAATTCAAAGCTGGCTTAAAGACCGGCATTCCTGGCAAATCGATAAAGAGTGGATTTCATTTAGCTCTGGCGTCGTTTCTGCAATCGGTACAACGATCCAAGCATTCACGAACCCGGGCGATAAAATATTGTTACAATCTCCAGTCTATACCCCATTTTTTGATATGATCAAAAATAATGACCGGGTGGTGGTCAATAGTCCCCTTATCATGGAAGAGGACCGCTTCGAGATTGATTTCACCGATTTTGAGGACAAGCTGAAAAGCGGAGTGAAACTATTCCTTTTTTGCAGTCCGCATAACCCGGGCGGACGCGTTTGGACTAAGGGCGAACTGTTACGAATCGGGGAGTTATGTGCAAAATATAATGTAGTCATCGTCAGTGATGAGATACATGCTGACTTATTCCATAAAACATCAAGGCATTATCCGATCGGCTCGCTTTCAAAAAATTTGGCGGACATAACCGTTACATTGATGGCGCCAAGCAAAACATTCAATATTGCCGGCATTCAGGCTTCATTCCTGATCGCCAGTAATGAAAAATTGCAGAAGCAACTACAAAAGGCGCAAACGAAACTGGCCTTCCATGGTCTTAACATCTTTGCCTTAACAGCAATGGAAGCCGCTTATCGAGAGGGCCTGGAATGGCTTGAAGAAATGATTGGCTACATTGAGGAAAATATTAAAGTGGCAGAGGAATTCATTGCTGCCGAAATTCCTTCACTGCATGTCATGCATCCGGAAGCTTCTTACCTTTTATGGATTGACTGCCGTGACCTTGGATTGACCGACAAGGAAATCAAGGATCGACTGATCCATCAAGGGAAGCTCGCATTGGAACCTGGTTCAAAATATGGACCTGGTGGGGAAGGTTTCGTCCGAATGAATCTCGGTTGTTCACGCAGCGTCCTGATGGAAGGGCTAAACCGTTTGAAATTGGCGTTTTCATAAATAAAAAGAAGAACCAGGATTAGAATCCTGGTTCTTCTTTTTCAATCTTTCTCTTCATCGACATAAGGATCATGCTCATATCGTGGCAAATCCCCAAACGAGGTTTGAATATTTTCTTCAAAAAGTTCTTCCTTCAATTCTTGATATTGGGAGTTTGGATAAACCGTTATCTCTTTACCGTATAGATCCACACCAACAAAGTTTTCATAATTTTCGACATATCCGATATTTTCTTCGGACTCGACATACATATCTTCATAATCGTTTGGCGGATTTACAAAATCGGAAGGCGATTCAGATGTTCCATAACTGGCAACATCCTGCCATGAATCCTCCG
Source organism: Brevibacillus sp. JNUCC-41 (assembly GCF_014844095.1). Lineage (NCBI taxonomy): Bacteria > Bacillati > Bacillota > Bacilli > Caryophanales > Bacillaceae > Peribacillus > Peribacillus sp. JNUCC41. The sequence goes on from NZ_CP062163.1 coordinate 1,335,411, forward strand.
CATCGTATGCTACCGATTCGTGACGGTCATCATAATCGAATTTTCCAAATGGGGGTCCCAGCACTTCCTCTTCCACCGGCCGATTGTCCGAAGTTTCCTGTGATGGGGTATGCTCGACACAATAAGTAGTGGTAGGGATGGCATTCAAACGTTCAAGAGGTATTTCCTTTGAACAAACCTCACACTTTCCATAATCACCTGCCTCGATGGCGGAAAGCGCTCGTTCAATATCCCTTATTTCATCGCGGTCATGCTCGGAAAGGGCCAAATCCTTTTCCCGTTCATATAACTCGGTTCCTTCATCTCCGGGATGATTATCGTAACTCGATAACTCACCTGTCGAATCCTCCAAGCTTCTTCTTAAATCGTAGTTGCCTGAATCATTTAACCGCTCTTCCAACTCTTGCTTCGATTGCTGCAATTGCTGTTGAAATTCTTTAAGCTGCTGATTGGATAGCATGTGCAACATCCTTTCAAAATCGTTCTTCCCTCTAGTATTTCTCTCTTCCCGCCATTCCATAAAGGTACTTTTTACCTTAGGAATAATTTAATTCAGATAACAGAAGCTAACTTAGGAATATTAACTTCAAGGAGGGCTTTTCAATTGTATTTCTATAAAGAAGACTTAATCAATATGATCGTTCCCGATAAGCCTGATCCGAATGCAGCAAAAGTACTTCAGGAAGCGCTTGGAGGACAATTCGGCGAAATGCGGACGATGATGCAGTATTCTTTCCAAAGCGCAAACTTCCGCGGCAAGGCTAAACAATATCGTGATTTACTCCGTGGAGTTTTCTTGGAGGAACTTAGCCACATTGAACTTGTCCAATCAACCATCAACCAGCTGCTGAATGGTGCTGGCGGGAATATGCCTGGAGATTCCGCTACCGATGGCGCCCCACTGGATGAAGTCATCAAAGGCGGCGCAAACCCCCATCACTTCATCATCGGTGCGAAAGCATCCCTGCCCGTCGATGCTGGCGGCAATCCATGGAATGGATCATGGGTTTATGATCATGGTAATCTTGTGGCTAACCTTTTGAACAATGTCATGCTTGAATCCACAGGGGTCCTGCAAAAGTCCAGGATTTATGAAATGAGTTCCAATAAATCCATGCGCGAAACACTGGCATTTTTAATGGTGCGCGACAATGCCCACCAAAATGCATTTGCCAAGGCATTAGAAACGCTTGGGGTTGACTGGGGAAAAATCTTCCCTGTACCTAATTATGATTTGAACAAATATCCTGAATGCCGCAAATATGTGGATTTAGGCTACCATAATGCACAATTCAATTTCAGGCTGGACCAAACACGAATCGGCGAGATTTTCAAAGGGGAGACACCAAGCCGAAATGGCGGAAACCTTGCTGTTACCGATCCGCCAAAAGGATTCCCTGTCCCTGAAATGCCGGATATGCCAAATGAACATAGCCCTGGCTTGAGTGATTTGAACAAATAAAAAAGAAGGCGGACACATCATTCCGTGTTCGCCTCCTTTTTTAATTATTGATATATTTCTCGAAAACAAAGCCGAAATCTTTAACATGGTACTTTTTCCGGCTATCCATCAACCATTCGAAAGCTGCAGAATTAATTTCCTTGAAACTTTCAGCCATTTGGCTTCCATCAGTTCGAACCTGGTTCAAAGTGGAAGAAGCAAGGTTTACGCTTTGCTGGGCATATTGAAGGGCATACTCATTCTCATGGCAAATTTCCGAGATTTTCACGAGTGATTTGAATAAGTCTTTTAATTCTTCAATGAATTTCTTATGGACATCAATCGAGAAAGTCTTTGCACCGATCGAAAATTTAATTTCCGCATCCAAATCCACGGTTCCTGCGGTTTCAAGTGTAGCGTTGGAAATATTATGCTGGCTGTAGCTATACCTTGTAAGTGTACGCTTTTTGCTTATGGCACTTGTGCCGTCCAAATGTATGAAGGCTTGATTCGTAAAACAATACTCATCGGTTTTCGATTTGATCAGGAAATAAATTTTTTCCCCATCTTCATGCATGATATAGTCATCTGCATCCACCTTGTCATAATCAGCAGGCTTAATCACACTTCCAATATCACTAAGACCAAGGGCATCTGCCGCCATTTTCTTAAACATCCCTATTCCCCCTATCAAAATCCAGGTGAATCTCACCTTATTATAAGTATTTCTCCAGTATTATCTCGTCTCTGATCGGAATTCCATCAAAACTGTAAAATGGTATTTCGGGCTTGATTTTCCGTGATTCTTCAACGGCATTTTTAACGATTTCCGAGATGACATAACCACGCTTTTGAAAAAACTTCAATGCCTGTAGATTATCGTTCGTTGTAATCGCTTTAATAGTATGGCAATTTTTTTCCTTAGCGATATTTTCCATCACGTAAAGCAACGATGAGCCCACACCTTGATTCTCACGCTCACTATTCAAAGAGATGATCTGACAAACATGGCCGGATAATTTGTATGTTCCCAACCCCGTGATTTTTTCATTCTCGTTCATCACCCCAACACCCTCAAGTTCCGCATAATGAAACAAGCCTCTTGAAAAAACGACTTGAGTCGTCTCCCAGTGCTGAATGAAAAAATCCTTAACCGTATCTGCCGCAATCATTCTTTTCGCTATGATTTGCATAACCAATTACGCCCCCAAAATTTCTATCTCTATGTTTATAGTATAAAATGCTTATGCTGATAAGGGAACATTTAATTCATCTCTACCTTCTAACAAAAACATAATACCATTCATATTCAGATAATCAATATCAAAAAAACGGGGCTCGCAAATTGCTGGCATCTTCTAGGATCAAGAAATGGTATCATCCTTCATTCGCTGGTTCCTTTTGGTGACTTCATCTTCGAATTGCTTGGTTTTCATTTCTTCCTTCTTTGAATATCTTATAATTGCCCTCATCGTAAAAACGGCTGCCACTAAAAAAATGAAGCAAGTTATACCAGCCGAGATATATTCAGTCTTGTCTTCTGGAAAGTAAAGAAACAAACCCAGTAAAGCATGATTGAGAAAGTCCATCCGATACATCCTTCCTGATAGGGAATTAAACTGCATTATCCCATTATATCAATTACCAGAACAATCCACTAGTGGGCCTAATCCACTAAAACATAAAAAAACGAGAGGCAGTAAGCCCCCCCCTTTTCTTTTATTTATAAAATGGTGATCCCTTTTATGACCACGTCCACTGCTGGCTTGTCTCCCGCAACTGTCTCCACGTTGGCAATCGTATCAACAACGTCCATGCCTTCGACCACTTGTCCAAAAACAGAGTGTTTATGATCCAGCCAAGGTGTGCCTCCTTGTTCCATATATGCACTGATGATTTCCTCCGGATAACCGGCTTGCTTCATTTGCTCACCCATCCTGCTGTCCACATGCTGGGCTTGTACGACGAAGAATTGGCTGCCGTTTGTTCCCGGGCCTGCATTAGCCATGGAAAGAGCTCCGCGCAAATTGAATAATTGCATGGAGAACTCGTCCTCAAATGGAGCTCCCCAGATACTTTCTCCACCCATTCCAGTCCCTGTCGGATCTCCGCCTTGAAGCATGAAATCCTTGATGACACGGTGGAAGATGATTCCTTCGTAATAACCGTTTTCAGCATGTGTCAGGAAATTCTCCACTGTCTTTGGAGCCAGTTCAGGGAATAGTTTAATTTTAATATCGCCCATCGTCGTTTGCATGATAACCGCTTTTTCATTTTCCAAAACTTCACTTGTTAATTGTGGAAAGTTTGTCATTGGACATAACCTCTTTCTTTTTAAAAATAAAATGGCATGAAACACCATTTTTCATCTTCATTTGTACACTTTACACGATTTCCATAAAAAAAGCATCTTTACGAAATTGAACAAATTCGCTGTGAAAAATCGTTGTTCTTATGTATCATGAAGGAAGTTAAAAGAAAGGTGGTAGGGAAATGTCAGAACAGGATTTTAAAATAGGCGATAAGGTTACCGCCATATATAAAACTGGAAAATACATCGGGGAAGTCACCGATATCAGACCTGCTGCATATCTTGTTAAAGTGTTGGCTGTCTTGAAGCATCCCATGCAGGGAGATCTTCATAACCCGAAGCAAACGGAAGTGTCCATGTTCCATCAACGGCGTGCTCTGGCATTCCGGGAGCAAACCAATGTACCAAAGAATATGGTAAAGAACTTTGATGAGGAGATTCCTGAGTATAAGGAATCCTTAAGAGAAGCAGTTGAGAAAATGAAAAGCACTTTAAGCGAAGCCCAAACAGAGTGGAATGATAAAAGCTTACAGTTGCTTAAAGATCTAGCAGCAGACTATTTCAAATAAAGCATGATAAAAGCCAAATCAGTAGTATATGATTTGGCTTTTATAACGCTAAATGATTCAAAACCTTTGATAAATCAATGCGATCGCCAATTGTCGTCGGTTCATGATTTTTCATATAACTTTTATCTTTCTCTACTAACTTAAAGATATTATAGGTCGTAATGGCATCATCCAACGCCCTGTGATGCTTGCCTGTCCCTTCTTTGCCATAGGCCTGTACAGCTTTCCAAAGTCCGGTTTGGTTTTGATCCCCGAAAAAGCGTTTATACTCCAGGCAAAGATCAATTTGTTTCCCTGAAAAAGGGAAATCCAACCCTGCTTTCTGACAGTTCTGGCGAAGCACCTTCATGTCCATATTTCCCCATGTAACAATCGTCGTCGGGTGCTGCTCATCCATTTTCTTCAATAAAGTGACCAGCTCTTCAAATGAAATCCCCCGGTCCACCTGATCCTGGGCAATGTTCAAGAACTTCTTGCATCTCCCCGTCAAAACTGGAAATTTCATCGGATTAACAAAAGATGAGAATTGTTCCTGAATGGTCTCATTAATGACGGTGACTAAACCAACCTCAATGATTTCCGGATAAAACCCTACTGGATTGGCTTTTCCTTCCGGCATCGTAAATTCAAAATCAATGAATACATATTGCTGTTGTTCATCCATTTTTATGACCCCCTTCATATTCCTGACATCAACATATATGCAAAAAATGTTTTTTTCTCATTATAACAGAAGATTTAGAATTTTTTCTTAGGATCGTAACATACCATTCGGATACGGACCCTGACGTCATACCTAATTTACCCAAAACTCTTTATTGTCTACCTTATTTGGATTATGATGGATGAATGGACCAAAAGTACCATTTTTACATCCCTTCAATCCAAGGACATACTAAAAATATATTAGTGAGGAAGTTGAACTATGCGCACGTATCTTGGTTATATCACGATTTTCCTCTTAGTTCCCATACTGATCCTTTCCATTTTCCTTTCTTATCAGGAGTGGTCCGTAGCGCAATCTCCCTATCATGTACTCGACGAGCGAATTCCCATTGAATCGATAAAACTGGCTCAGAATAGTTACATGAAGGCCGCAAATGGAAAGGTCATCAGTGAAATTTCCACTGGTGAGAAACGAACTTACCTAAAACTTGAAGACATCCCCCCTTTCCTGGAAAATCTGTTCATCGTTACAGAGGATCAGAAATTTTATGATCATGCAGGCGTTGACATATCCGGCATAAGCAGGGCGCTTCTTATCAATTCACAAAATAAAGCAATCGAACAAGGCGGCAGTACCATTACCCAGCAACTGGCCAGGAATGTTTATCTCTCGCATGATAGGACGTATAGCCGAAAACTCAGTGAGTTCATTTATGCCCATCAGATAGAGAGAAAAAAATCAAAACCGGAAATCATGGAGCTGTATTTGAATGCCATATATTTCAGTAATGGCGCATATGGAATCGAAGCTGCTTCCCAATATTATTTCAGTAAACCGACTGGAGAGTTATCCAAGGCAGAACTTGCCTTCCTGGCCGCAATCCCTAATAATCCGGAAAACTATAATCCTCTTAAACATTTCGATGCAACGAAACAGCGTCAGGAGAGATTACTGAAACAAATGGTGGCCGAAGGTGATTTAAAACAGGACGAGTACGAAAAACTTATCAAAAGTACGATTAAATTAGACTTGTCCACCCCAGTCGACTTATATCCCGATTACGTGACGTATGTTCATCAGGAATTGAAAAACCTGGTTGCATCCTCCGAGGGTTTCGACAAAACTCTGCAAAGCCCTGATATCGCTATCCGTAAGCAGGCAGAAGCCGAGCTGGATAAAAAGATAAAAAAGCTTTTGAATTCCGGTGTAACCATCCATACCGCCCTCGATACTAAACTGCAAACACAGTCAAAGACTGCTGTTCAATCAAAACTCGGTGTCAATGATATCGAGGGAGCTTTAGTGGTTATACAGCATCATACGCACGAGCTTGTCTCTTTGATTGGGGGAAAGGATTATAAAAAAAATTCTTTCAATCGGGCATACCAAAGCTATAGGCAGCCAGGGTCAGCCATTAAGCCACTTCTCGATTATGCTCCCTACTTAGAAGAAACGGATGCTGACATCAATCAGCTCGTTAGTGGAGCAAGCTATTGCAGCAATAGCTATTGCCCAAATAATTATAGCGGTGCCAGCTACGGGATGGTCTCAATAAGAACTGCCTTCGCTCAATCCTATAACACACCCGCCATAAGGCTTTTTGAAAAGACGGGGGTTGAGACGAGTTTCAAGTACCTGGATGCTTTCGACTTTAAAAAGGTGAGCAAAAAAGACCACCATACAAGTTCTGCCATAGGCGGATTCGAATATGGCATGAGTCCCCTAGAACTGACGGATGCCTATACTTCCTTCAATGACGGAAACTATCAGCCAGCGCGCGCCATTACTAAAGTCACCGATCAAGAAGGTAAAGTCCTTTATAAATGGAAAGACCGTTCCAAGGAGATATGGAGCAAAGGCACCGTAGCCAAGATGCGGCAGCTGCTCCACGAAACGGCCCTTTCCGGGACAGCCCGCAAGGCCTACTTTCCTACGGATTATGTCGGTGGGAAAACCGGTACGACCAATGACGTGAAAGACATATGGTTTGTCGGTCTGACAGCAAACTATACAACGGGAGTTTGGGTTGGAAGAGACAAGCCATCCACTCTACAATCCATCTATTCAAAATCACCCCATGTATTGATTTGGAAAGATATCAGCCAGACTGCCGAATGAAAAAAGAAGGTGCCGAGATGGCACCTTCTTTTTTGCTATATGGGAAGACTTGCAATAACGCTGTTATAAAGCTTCAATCCCGCATAAGCGACAATTGAAATCAGTGCCGTCCAAGCGAAGATTGGAAAGATGACCAATCCCACCAGCCTCGATAAGTCCAGGCTTGGGCTTAACTTATTGACAAAATAAATTAAAGCCACAATATTCGTTGCGATAAAGATCGACCCCAGCCCGATGATGAACTGAACACTGAACAATGAACAGGCACCGCCAATCACATATATGACCGCTCCCTTTCTTACACTGGTAAGGGCTTTACCCTCCGAATCCTTGGAAAAGAATAATAAAGACAGCTCCAATATCGTATCGGAGATCAGCTTCAATGCAGCGAAAACCATGAAGAATGATAGGAGCAATACGATCAGCAGCGCCAGTTTGATGCCGGTTTCAGAAAAGAACTCAAGCATCCCTTGGTAGATTCCCAAATTACCAAATAACTTGAGCATTTGCATTTCCCCATAAATGGCAAAGGAGAGGCTGAATAATAAGATTGAAATGATTGGTAAATAGCTAAGTAAATATGTGTTTTTCATGATTTCTCCATCCGCGCGTCTTTTACCCTATATTATGCTAGGTAATCCACTATTTCACAATGGATATTCTATTAATTCACCCTTAAAAAATTTTTTTATAAAACTTTTTAAGGTCGGTTCCCCCTCCTTTTCTACCTATATATAAAACTTCGTTCAAGTTGGCCTTCACCGTTTTCAAAGCCATGCAAACCCACATAAATTGCGTTATACTTTTAAGCGAGGCAAGTATTCGATAAAAAAATACATATTCAGCGAAGATTTCCTAACGTCTAGAATTGCTCAAAAAAAGCATAATAAGACGAGACAGCTGAGGTTCGTTTTAAAAAGGGAGGGAGTTTATGTCTTTACTTCATTGGGCGGTATTATCACCGTTTCTATTAGCAATCATCGTACCAATATTATACAAACTATTTCGACAAATACATACAGGATGGTTTGTATTGATTTTACCGATTCTCCTTTTCACGTATTTTTCAAGGTTCATTTCCTTGACCAAACAAGGGGATATCATTATGGAAAGCGCTACATGGATTCCTTCTCTCGGAATTCACGTTGATTTCTATATAGATGGACTAGGCCTTTTGTTCGCCTTGCTCATTACAGGTATAGGTTCACTCGTCGTTCTGTATTCAATTTTCTATTTATCGAAAGAGAAAGAAAAGCTGAACCAATTTTACGTCTTCCTTTTGCTTTTCATGGGAGCGATGCTTGGTGTCGTCTTATCCGATAATCTAATTGTTCTTTATTCATTTTGGGAATTCACGAGTTTATCATCTTTTCTCTTGATAGGATATTGGAATGAAAGGGAGCGTTCACGTTATGGGGCGCAGAAATCCCTGTTGATCACTGTGCTTGGTGGCTTAAGCTTGCTTGGCGGCATCATTCTCCTTTCCATTATGGGGAACACATTCAGCATTCGTGAATTGATTGCCCAAAGCGGGGAACTTATGGACCACTCGCTCTTCATTCCTGCACTTTTGCTTGTGCTGCTTGGAGCGTTCACCAAATCTGCACAGTTCCCGTTCCATATTTGGCTTCCTGACGCGATGGAAGCCCCGACACCGGTCAGTGCTTACCTTCATTCCGCCACAATGGTCAAGGCCGGAATTTATTTGGTAGCCCGATTAAGTCCTGTTTTTGCAGAATCAGGATTATGGTTCTGGCTCGTTTCGATCGCCGGATTGATCACCCTGTTCTGGGGCTCATTCTCAGCAATCAAGCAGACTGATTTAAAGGGTATTCTCGCTTTTTCCACCATCAGTCAGCTCGGATTGATCATGTCGCTTTTGGGACTTGGGGCAGCGGCCCTCCACTATGAATCTTTTGGGGAAAATATATACTTGGCAGCCACGGTTGCTGCAGTATTCCACTTGATTAATCATGCGACCTTTAAAGGCAGCCTTTTCATGGTTGCCGGCATCATTGACCATGAAACCGGTACACGTGATATCAGAAAGCTCGGCGGATTGATGCAGGTGATGCCGATCACTTTCACCGTCGCTGTCATAGGCGCTTTTTCAATGGCTGGACTTCCGCCCTTCAATGGTTTTTTGAGCAAGGAAATGTTCTTGGCCAGCATGGTGAATGTATTGGAATTGAATATCTTCAATATGGAGACATGGGGGGTCCTTTTCCCTGTGGCGGCATGGGTAGCCAGTGTATTCACTTTCATATATAGCATGATCGTCGTGCTCAAACCCTTTACAGGTAAACTTCAGTTGCAACTATTGGACAAGAGGCCCCACGAGGCACCGGTCGGGATGCTGATATCCCCGATCATCCTTGCTTCGCTGGTCATCGTTTTCGGTATTTTTCCAAACTTGCTATCTTCACGGATCATTGAACCTGCGGTAGCCAGCATACAGCCTAGCTTGGCGGGTCCCGATTTCCAAGTCCATATCGCCTTCTGGCATGGATTTAAACCTGAAGTATGGATGACCGTCGGCATCATAGCATTTGGAATCCTTTTATACAAAACGCTTCCGAAGTGGCAGAAGATCACTAGATGGATTCCTGAACGCATCTCCCTGAATGCTTTGTATGATAACGGGGTTAGAGGGCTCGATCGCTCAGCATCATCCGTCATGAAATTTTTAATGACAGGTTATATTCGGACATATCTGCTTTCAATCTTCCTTTTCTTCATTCTCTCATTGGGCTTTACGCTTTATTGGAAGGATGCATTTAAATTGGATACAGGGAACTTTGCCCGGATTGGCCTATATGAATTGATATTGGCTGCGATCATCGTAATTGGCTCGATCGCCATTCTGTTTGCAAGATCCCGTTTAACTTCCATTATCATCTTAGGAGCGGTCGGTTATACGATTTCCTTATTTTTCGTTTTGCTGCGGGCACCAGATTTAGCCCTGACCCAACTAGTCATCGAAACGATTTCGGTATCCCTGTTTTTGCTCTGTTTCTTCCACCTTCCATTAATGGCAAGCAGAAAGGAAGAACGGATGACATTCAAGTTGAATAACGCGTTGATATCCATTGGTGTAGGAGTCATCGTGACATTGATTGCCTTATCGGCACATAGCAATAAACTATTTGATTCCATATCAAATTACTATCTTGAAAATGCTTATAAGGAAGCAGGCGGAAAAAACGTCGTGAACGTCATTCTCGTTGACTTCCGCGGACTTGATACAATGTTTGAAATCACTGTCCTTTCCATCGCTGCGCTCGGAATATTCGCGATGATCAAACTGCGTTTGACGGGGAGGAAAGATAAATCATGAAGCAAAATGACCTAATTCTTCAAACGGTTACGAAAGTCGCCGCCTTTGTTATCCTGCTGTTCGCGGTTGCCATCTTTTTAGGCGGGCATTATTCGCCAGGAGGCGGGTTTGTCGGCGGTTTAATGACTTCAGCCGCCATAGTCCTGCTGTTGCTCGCTTTCGACATTAAGACCGTTACCGGCATCTTGCCGATTGACTATAAGTTAATGATCGGTTCAGGCTTGCTCATATCAAGCTTGACCGTAGCCGGTGGGCTGGCGTTTGGGGTGCCCCTCATGACACATGTTTATCATTATGTTGATTTACCGCTTCTTGGGCACATTTCGCTTCATACCGCGGTACTTTTTGATCTGGGTGTTTATCTTGTGGTTGTTGGTGTAACGATGACCATTATTCAAACGATAGGGGAGAGTGAATAATGGAACTTTTAATGGCCATTGTCATTGGAATACTATTTATGTGTGCAACATATTTAATGCTTTCCAAAAGCATTTTAAGAATCATAATCGGTACTGGGCTGCTTAGTCACGGCGCCCACCTTTTGATATTGACGATGGGCGGTTTGAAAGGCGGTTCCGTTCCATTGCTGAGTGATGAAGCCGCATCCTATGTCGATCCGCTTCCGCAAGCGCTTATCTTGACGGCGATCGTCATCAGTTTCGGGGTCACATCATTTCTGCTGGTACTTGCATACCGGACCTACCAGGAACTCGGTACGGATGACATGGATGAAATGAGAGGTACGGAAGCGAATGAATAATCTAACTTTCATGCCTGTTTTATGGCCGCTTTTCACAGGCATCTTTCTCATTTTCTTTGCAAAAAAAATCAAACTCCAAAGAGGGATATCCCTTTTTTCTTCTCTAATAGGAATTGCGATTTCCCTTTATCTAGTGTTTACGGTCCATACTCAAGGGATCTTGACTTTAGGTGTCGGCAGCTGGGATGCGCCATTCGGGATCGTGATCGTCGCAGATATGCTTTCTTCGCTGCTCGTACTGACCACGAATATCATTGGATTGGCCATACTGCTTTACTCGTTTTATTCCATAGGGGAGGAACGTGAAAGACATTATTATTATCCTGTATTTCAATTTTTGCTGATTGGTGTAAACGGTGCCTTCCTTACGGGGGATCTTTTCAATCTATTCGTTTTCTTCGAAGTCATGCTGATGGCTTCCTACGTGCTGCTTGTACTGGGAGGGACGAAAATCCAGCTGAGGGAATCATTGAAGTATATCATCGTCAATGTGCTTTCTTCTTCCTTTTTCGTCATCATGGTGGCGTACCTTTATTCAGTTCTAGGAACATTGAACATGGCGGACATCAGCCAGAAGATAGCGGAAGTCAACCAGCCTGGAATCGTCTCGGTGATAGCGATTGGCTTTTTGATCGTATTCGGTTTGAAGGGAGCCATTTTCCCGCTCTTCCAATGGCTCCCTGGGTCCTATTATGCTCCGCCCATTCCCGTGATGGCCCTATTCGGGGCATTGCTGACAAAGGTCGGGATCTATTCCATTTTCAGGACCTATACACTCATGTTTTATCATGACCAGGATTTCACCCATACTTTCCTTGCGATACTTGCCATCTTGACCATCATCATCGGTGTCATTGGTGCGATAGCTTATTGGGATGTAAAAAAAATAATCATTTACAATATCATCATCGCTGTCGGGGTTATCCTGTTCGGCATCTCCGTCATGAATGAACAGGCTTTATCAGGCTCCATTCTATATATCATTCATGACATGCTGATCAAGGCTGCACTCTTCCTGCTGGTTGGCATCATGATCAAAATCAGCGGATCGGATGATTTGCGGGACATGGGCGGCTTGATCAAGCAATACCCGGCCGTTGCATGGACCTTCTTCATAGCTGCCATATCATTGGCGGGAATCCCGCCGTTCAGCGGTTTCGCCGGCAAGCTCCTGATTCTTCAGGGAGCTGCCGAAAAAGGGGACTACTTTGGAATGGCCATTGTCTTACTTTCAAGTTTGATGGTCCTATATTCCGTCATGAAAATATTCATGAATGGCTTTTGGGGAACTCCGAAAGCTGATTATACCTTAACTAATCAAACGGTTAATAAAATGCTGGTCCCTGCCGTCATTCTTGTGATCATTTCCGTTTTATTCGGAGTAGGGATTGAATCGATTTACCCATTCATTTCACAAGCTGTAGATTCATTAATGAATCCCGAAATCTATAACAAAGCGGTTTTAAAGGAGTAGTGCCTGATGTCATTCCAAATTTTATTGAATGTGTTCCTTGCGGTTATCTGGATGTTTTTGAAAAATGAGTTTAACGGGAGCACTTTTATCATCGGATATATATTGGGGCTCGGCATCATGTTCGTCTTCCGTCATTTTTTCAATGAACGTTTTTATTTGAAAAGGGTGAATGCCGTCGTTCTATTGCTCCTCATATTCGCAAGGGAACTCATACTTTCCAACATTAGCGTCCTGAAGGCCGTGCTTAAACCGAGCCTGGATATGAGACCTGGCATATTCGCATTTGAAACCGTGCTGACCAAGGATTGGGAAATTACGATACTATCGAATTTAATTACACTTACACCAGGAACACTTGTCGTTGAGGTATCGGAAGATAATCGGATTCTTTATATCCACGCGATGGATATTGCCGACAAAGATGAGGCTGTGGACAGCATTAAGAATACATTTGAAAAAGCGATTATGGAGGTGGGCAAATAATGTTCGATCTAATGCTTAAAATCGCGTTGCTAGGTGTTTCGCTTTCCATGATTGGATTCTTATACCGTTTAATCAAAGGGCCTTCCGTACCGGATCGGGTCATCGCACTCGATGCAATGGGAATCAATCTTATCGCGATCGTTGCACTTGCCTCCATTGTCATGGATACAAGCGCATATCTGGAAGCCATTCTACTGCTCGGGATCCTATCATTCATCGGAACGGTCGCTTTCGCCAAATTCCTTGAGAAAGGGGAGATAATCGAAGATGACCGCAATCGTTGAAATCCTATCGGCCCTATTCCTATTGATGGGAGTCTTTCTCTTTTTAGTCTCGGCTTTCGGCATCATCCGGCTGCCCGACGTCTATACCAGAAATCACGCTGCCTCAAAGAGCTCGACACTTGGAATCATGTTCATCCTGATCGGCACCTTGTTATATTTTTACTATGAACATGGCCATTTCGATTTCCGGGTCGTGCTAGCAATCATCTTTATCTTCATGACCAGTCCTGTTGCCGGACATTTAATCATGCGCTCGGCTTATCATACTGGCATAAAAATGTGGGATCGGAGTATCCAGGATGATTTAAAGAAAACCCGGTGATCCCTGCCATGAAAAAGAGCTGCCCTGATTACAGGAGCAGCTCTTTTCTGTTTCAATCCTTTAAAAATACTTGGTCGCCCACTCTGATTTCACCTGTTTTGATGACTGAGGCATATACGCCAAAATGATTGTTCCTTTCCTTGACGACAGTTTTCAGGAGACTTGGATCTCTATGGGAATCGCTTGGATCGACCGTTATGATCATACAACGCTCACAATGCCTTTTGATCTCCAATTCCACTTCATTTCCGATTAGAATCCTTTTTCCGAACCATTGCTCTTCTAAAAAGGGCGTTTTGTTCACTAAAGATAGCACCAAATTTTGCCTGAATCTCCTGCCATCCAGTTCTTTTCCCCAAAGCTTTGTCAATTCGCCAATCGAGGCATCACTGACAAGCAGGATGTTTTCTTCTTCAATCGCACCTAACGGAATATGTGCAGGATGATAAACAACTGGTGCTGCCTCTTGTTTCAACAACCGCTCCATTTCCTCCTGAAAGGCTTCCTCTCCCCATGTCAGCACCTGTCCTGTTGGGGTCTTCACCTTGATTTCCGGATATTGGTCAACGGTTTCCTCACCAGAAAAAGCAGCTTGATAACGGACCATTTCCGGGACTTGGGTTATCGTCAGGAATTTCCCATTTTTGCCTTTAAAGGCATGGCTGCGATCTCCATATAATCCATAATCCATCACCCTTGTTTTCTGTACCTGTTCACCAGTAAATGATTTTACAGGATGACGGGTGATTTCTTGTATATGACCAACCAGCATAAAAACACCTCTTCTCATACAATAATCTGCTGCCATATTATACTTAAACCGGATACTAATCATTGCGCCACTTTATTGCGATTGTTCTATTGATTCATTTTGGTTTTGGTAAGTCGATAACGGCCAATGTACAGCGTGAAACGCAGATAAGATGACTCTCCTCATCACGGATTTTCACGTCCCACACCATCGTCGTCTTCCCGCGATGGAGGATGTTCCCTTCTGCGGTAACAAAACCGGAACGGACGCCCCTTACATGATTGGCATTGATTTCAAGGCCGACGACAGCCTGTTTTGTACGATCCACCAGCTGCATGCCGCCAAAACTTGCAACAGATTCAGCAAGGGCAACGGACGCTCCCCCGTGCAATAAACCATACGGCTGCCTAGTTCGTTCATCTACAGGCATCTTCGCAATGACTTTCCCATCACCGACTTCTTTCATTTCTATCCCAAGCGTGCCGATCAATGACTGTTCAATATTTCTTTCCATCCCATTACCCCCAACTTTTTTCTGTAAATAAATGAATCACTATTCATATCAGTATACAAAAAAAGGATGACCCAAGTCTATCAAGTCATCCCTCAATAATGTGAATTGTATTATTTGGAGAGGATTTCTTTTAATTCAAACCAGCTTGTCAGTCTTGGAATATCCAATTCCCTGTTATAGGAATTATCTATTGCATACACTTTCGTTGGAATATCCAATAAAGTTTCCAGCACTGCCGGTTTATCATCAAAATAATAATCCAGTTCCAATTTGCGGATCGTTTCAATTTTTTCATGATCCTTCATACCGCAGTAAAAATGGTCATCCTTAACCGGAAAGCCGTTTTCAATCAGCCATTTTTTCGTCCGTTCACCATGCTCCGCTTTCCTGGCTGTGATGTAATAGACTTCATGACCATCGCGTTCAAGCTCCTGCAGCGTTTCCACTGCGCCCTCGAAGGCTGGACAGGATGAATAATAAACTTCCTCGGCAAGGCTGTTCCACATCTTGCCCCCAGCCTCTTTATCAAGCCCGAAAGCTTCATGGATCTCCAACGTCTTTAAAGCTCTGAATTTCGATATCTCTATATTCGTATTAAGCTTTTCATTATAAAGATGGAACGCAAACTCCCTCAAGTTAATAAGGGTATCGTCAATATCAAAACCAAATTTCATATCCTTCACTCCCATTCAAACATAAGCGGCGGCAAACTGTGATGCGAAGGAAATTTCCTTGTCCACCTGAATGGCCTGTAATCTATCAATTTCGGCTTTTCTTTTTGGCTCAGCCATTTTAAGCCCAAGGAAACCAGCATCCCCCTTCAGGATGCATCCAGAAATAAGCTCGGCTAATATATCTGCATCCTTCATGGCACAATTGAGTCCGAATGCACCTGTAGGCGTCATCGTATGGGCTGCATCACCTAATAAAGCAACGCCATCCTTTGTCCATGTTTCACAATAGCTACTGTAAACATCCAATAAAATGAAGTCATGCCAAGAGCGGATATTTTCACCCACAACCTTTTTTAATTCAGGAAAGGCAAAAAGCAAATCTTCGATGAACGGATCAAAATGCTGTTTTCGCAAATGCGGAAACGAACCATGTTCTATATTCCAGCCAATTTGGATGAAACCTCCAGCCTGAGTGAAGAGGGCAACCTGTGAGCCATTGACCAATGCCATCTTGATCGAAGGCTTCCATCCCTCGGGGGCTGGAATTTTTGCCCACAGTAAATCATAACCATGATTTTTTATCACGACTGGAATCCCCGCTTTTTTTCGAACGATGGAAAATCTGCCGTCCGCCCCGATTATCAATGAACTTTGCACTTCCAGGTCATTTCCGCCATTTCGGGCCTTGACACCCGTAAAACGGCCCATTTCATCCTGTATCAAGTCCGTAACCCTCGTATTCATCATCAATTGAAAAGAGTCCAGCTTTTCGGCTTCATTCAATATAGCTGTAAGCAGATGATTTTGAGGGACATGTATCCCAACATGATCGACAGGCCATTCAGGGAAAATCCTTTTGAATATTTGGCCGTCATTCCAATATTCAATTTGTTCCATCCTAAGCAAGCCCAGTCTTTCCACACTCTGGAATAAACCATGTTTTTTAAGAATGCCCTCTCCTTCATCGTTCAAGAACTCGCCCCTGAACTCCCTTGAAACCTCAGAATGCCTCTCAAGCAATACGACTGAAATGTCCTGCTTGGCCAATAGGTAGGCCAGCAGGGCTCCTCCAGGTCCTGATCCTACTATGCATACATCTGATTTAACCAACATGCCTCTTCACCTGTTGTCTATTTTAATTTAGGATAAGCCGTGATGCGTATGTCCTCGCCAAACGTTTCCACGCCAGAGAAGGAAACATCCATCGCTTCATCCATCGTATCCACATTCATTCCAGTAAACGGTGTTAATGAGTTTCTTCCGCCCAATAGTTTAGGGGCTATATAAATCAAGTATTTATCGATGAGCCCTTCCCTAAGGAAAGAGGCATTCACTTCGCTTCCGCCTTCCAGCAAAACATCCGTAATCCCCTTTTTATACAGCTCTTCCATCAAAGCCCTTAGATTCAGTCCCGTCTCGTTTTTGGGGATGAAAATGAATTCGATCCCTTTTTCACGTAAAAGGTCCATTTTATCCGCAGGTGCTTTTTCCTGTGTTACGATCAAGGTTTTTGCATCTGATACTTGTACAACATTGGCATCCAAGGGAACCCGTAATTCACTGTCTAAAATGATCCGGATCGGATTTTTCCCTCCGCCTTCCGGAAGTCTGGTCGTCAGTGATGGATCATCGGCCAATACTGTCCCGATACCAACAAGAATGGCATCCACCTCATCACGCAGCAAATGAACGGAATGACGTGATTCTTCCCCTGTTATCCATTTTGAATGGCCTGTATGGGTTGCAAGTTTTCCATCGAGCGTCATCGCATACTTCGATATGACAAATGGCCGATTCGTCAGCATATTGTGAATGAAACGCTCATTCAGCCTTTGAGCTTCCTTTTCCAGGATGCCAACTTCCACTTCAATGCCCGCTTCCTTTATGATCGATATCCCTCTGCCGGCCACTTCCGGATTCGGATCTTGAGTAGCCACTACAACTCTCCGGACACCTGATTCTTTCACCAAGTTTGCACAAGGAGGGGTCTTTCCATAATGTGAACAAGGCTCAAGAGTCACATAAAGCGTTGCACCTTCTGCATACTCACCCGCCATTTTGAAAGCATGCACTTCCGCATGCGGTTCACCCGCTTTACGGTGGATCCCTGTCCCGGCTATCACGCCGTCTTTGACTATGACTGCACCGACCACTGGATTCGGATTCGTCTTTCCTTTTGCACTGGCTGCCAAATCTAGTGCCAGCTTCATGTAATATTGATCATCATTCATACTATAGCTCTCCTTATACAATCAAAGTTGGCTTCTTTTGGGGAATATGTCCAGACTTCTTAACTTTTGTATCCAGATAGAAACTATTATCTTCCGTCAAACCGCCCCAAAGCGGAATATGGTCCTTTGCCGCAAGTCCATGCTTCATGAGGGCGTCCAGCTTTTTGGGGTTGTTCGTGATTAAAGTCACCGGATTCTCGCGCAGTTCACTCAACACTCGAATGGCTCCCTCGTAAGATCGCGTATCATCTTCGAATCCTAAAGCCTCATTCGCCTCTACCGTGTCATAACCCTCCTGCTGAAGCAAATAGGCAAGTGATTTGGAAAACAGGCCGATCCCTCTTCCTTCATGGTCTGCAAGGTAAAAGATGGCCCCGCACCCATGTTCGGCTATCATTTTCATTGATTGGTGGAGCTGGTAGCCGCAATCACAGCGTTTACTGCCGAAGATATCACCCGTGTGACAGATGCTATGCATCCGGACAAGTGCATCCCCCGAATTTTTAAAATCTCCATACACCAATACGGAGGATTGCTGTCCAAAAGCGAGGTTGGCTTCCGAAAGCGAATCAAGCACCGCTTCCTTGTCATTATCCGCGCCGTCAAGCTGAAGCCATGTATACCACTGGAAAACCGTTGAGAAATCTCCTTGTTCAACAGGCAGGTTCACAGGTCCCACAAGGCATATATCAGCTTTTCCCGGGGTTTTGATGATATTCATTTTATCTATTAAAAGGTTTTTTGTTTCCTCGGTTATTTTCATGTTAACATCACCTATTTTATAATTTATAGTGTGCCTTCTCCTTACTTTAGGTAAGTAAGTATATTACTATACACTATACCTGTCAATGAAGCAGTTTACAAATAATAGTGTGTCTTTGATCATAATTTTCGGGAAGTTTATTTGCAGGAGAAAGGTCTTTCACAAACCGCAATCATATCGGCTGGCCTATATACATATTTTAACGTATAACGAAAACGTGTCTATAGACAGACTTAAGGAAAGGACGGAAACCTTTTGGAGGATTTCCCTTATTTTTTATATGACCCCATCCTATTTCCGCCTCACGCCAGGGCAATGAATCTGAATCGGGAACGGGAAGGAACATTGCGTCCCTACTCGGCAACCAATCCGGATCTGCTGGTTAAATCGGCAAAGACCTCGCAATTTTTAATGCTTGATGTAAAAAAAGTCATGGATACTTTAGCCACATCCAAGCCTTTCTCGAACCGGTTGATGACCGCAGCCCAAGCATCGCAAAAGAGTGTCGTGATCGATATGATCCGAAAGATAGGAATTAATAACGAGCCTGATATCACGTATAACCCCGATGGGATCCGTTTTGATTTTTATCCTAAAGCGGGGGAAGAAAATTGTCATATCATCGTCAGTTTGAAATGGAGGGATGTATAACGTCCACCACCCTCTTTTGGTAAAAAAACCGAAGCCTATTTTCGGCTTCGGATATTTGGGTTCAGCTTGTTTTCGTTTCAAAGGTTTCAACCAATAGTGCAAGCGTTCGTGCCATGACACCGGTAGCCCCCGCCGTGCACAATTCGGAGTTGTTCGAGGTTGTGGAAGTTCCGGCAATATCCAGATGGACCCACGGAGTGCCTTCAGCAAATTCGCCGACGAAGGCACCACCCATGATTGCATGTCCTGCCCCTCCAGGTGAATTATTCAAATCCGCTATTTTACTATTGCGTACCCGTTCTTTATCCTTTTCTGTAATCGGCAATCTCCAAATGGGCTCTCCGGCCTCCTCTGAGGCGTTGACCACCTGCTCATAGAATTCCGTGTCATTTGTCATTGCACCCGTCATATCCATGCCCAGCGCCGTTATTACACCGCCCGTTAAGGTGGCAACGTCAATAAGATAGTCAGCCCCATGATGTTTAGCGTACGTCATGGCATCCGCCAAAACCAGCCGGCCTTCCGCATCCGTATTCAACACCTCTATCGTCTTACCGCTCATGGCAGTGATCACATCATCCGGCTTGAATGCATCACCGCTGATCATGTTATCAGTAGATGGAATGACAGCCACGACATTTTGATCGGGACCTAATTCGCCGATAATTTCCATTGCACCTAAAACAGCTGCCGCACCGCCCATATCCGTTTTCATCCCAACGATTCCAGCCTTCGTTTTCAGTGAGTATCCACCCGTATCGAATGTGATGCCCTTACCGACCAGCCCGATAACATCCTTCCATTCATCCTTACCTTGATACTTCAGGACGATCATTTTCGGAGGTTCGGCCGAGCCTTTATTGACAGCAAGTAGTGCGCCCATTCCCAACTTGAGCATATCTCCCTTCTCGAGTATCTCCACTTCAAAACCATAACGTTCGCCCAAGGCGGATGAATAATCCGCCAAATCCGTGGAAGTCAACAAATTACCTGGTGTGTTGACCAATGTTCTGGCTGAGTTCGTCGCCCTTCCGAAGATTCTCCCTACATGAAGCGCGGCACCGACCTCTTCTTGACCATATTCACTGTAAACCGTGATTGATTCGAGGCTTTTTTCAACCTGATTCGATTTTTGCTTGTATCCATCAAATTTATAGGAAGCAAGTTCGAAAGCCTCGGAACAAGCATGCGCTGCGTCCAATGCATCCAGATTTTCAGTCGTGAATGTATCCAAAGCGATCGAAAGAGTCGTAACCTTGGATTCTTTAATCGTCTTACGCGCTTTTCCCAACGCTTCGCGAAGGGTTTCAAAGGATAGCTCCTTTTCCTTGCCCAACCCTACGAAAATCAATCTCTTTACGCTTAATTTACCTAATGTATGTATTTTGACCACCGATTTTTTCTTAGAAGAGATTTCTCCCGCTTTCACTAACTCTGTTAGCTGGCCGTCCAATCGCTCATCCGCTTCTTTTCCTATGCCTGTAAATTTTACGGGTCCTTCAAATACGCCTAGAATCAGGCATTCGTCAATCAAATCTATATTCAAGGAATCTTTTACTGTGAACATCCTGCTACCTCCTCCATTCAATTACATTCATTATAACGAAATCTTCGAAAATTTTCGAATAAGGCCTGAGAAAATAATAATAAAAAGGGATATAGTTTAGATTGGGTGACTTTAGAGTAATAGTATAAGAAAGATCATATTTATACTATTACCAGCAGGGAATCGACAGGACTGAATGGAACTAATAATAAGGGCCTTATTCCGAGCAGGATGTATTTACCCAAATATGGTTTTCATCTTTACTTATAACTAGAAAGAAGGCTGATACTCTTGGAATTATTACTCAACTTCCCTTTAATCGCAGCATTGATTGCCATTTTCTTTGCTCAATTCATTAAAGTGCCCATCCACTTCATAGCATTTCGTAAAGTGAACTGGTCACTCATTAACTCCACAGGCGGTATGCCAAGCTCCCACTCTGCGGCCGTGTCAGCCCTAACCGTAGCGGTAGGAATCGAAACCGGAATGGATTCCCCTGTATTTGCGGTTGCCACGATCTTTGCAGTCATCACGATGTTCGATGCAACAGGAGTGAGACGGCAGGCAGGGGAACAGGCAGCTGTCCTGAACCAGCTCGTTACCGACTTCAATACATTTGTCGAGCAAGCAAAGAACTGGCAGAAAAAAGAAGATAAACAGAAACAACAACAATTAAAGGAACTGTTGGGCCATAAGCCAATCGAGGTATTTTTCGGAGCCTTGACCGGAGTATTCATTGCACTGGCACTTCATTTTTTCATCTTTCAAGGGTAGGTGTTCAATTTGAAAATAATCTCTCTTTGCCCCAGCAATACGGAACTATGCACATATCTAGGGATTGAAGATCAGCTTATCGCCATCGATGACTACTCTGATTGGCCTGAAACCATACAGCACCTGCCCAAGGTGGGGCCAGACTTATCGATCGACATCAATCATGTTGAATCACTAAAACCCGATTTGGTGCTGGCTTCCCTGAGTGTACCGGGAATGGAAAAAAATATTGAAGGGCTAAAAGAAAGGAACATCCCCCATATCATCTTCAACCCGCAATCACTTGAAGATATCGCAAAAGATTTAGTGACCTTGGGCGAGGCCATGGATCTTAAGGAAAAAGCAGAGGAACAGGCTGCCAAATTCCGTCATGCCATCCTTCAATATAAAAACGTCGCCGACAAAATCGAAACAAAGCCTTCCCTGTATTGGGAATGGTGGCCTAATCCCTTATTCAGCCCAGGGGGAGTTAATTGGTTATCCGAAATCAGCACGCTTGCGGGAGGATATAACCTTTTCGAAGATGTCGACATGGCAAGCATTCAAGTCACTTCCGAAGATGTCAAAAAAAAGGACCCCGACCATATTTGCTTAGCTTGGGTCGGTGTCCCTTTACGAAAAGTAAACCCAGAGCTGGTCAAGAAACGGAAAGGGTGGTCTGATATGAAGGCCGTCCGGGATAACAATATTCACATCATGGAGGAACCATTATTCTGCCGGCCTTCTCCGCGTTTACTGGATGGTCTTTCCAAATTGGCAAAGACCCTGCATCCTGAAGCCTACAAAAGCATGGCCTAAGGGCGTCACAACTGAAACAGACTATCAAAAAGGCTGCCTCAATCGAGGCAGCCTTTCACCTTCACTTTCTCCGATTTGTCTATCAAACATTAAAAAGCAAAGGAAGCTACATTCTCGTTCAATGTTTTCTCAGCGATTTTCGGCTTGAATACCTGCTTGATCTTTGTTTCATTCAACTTGCTTAGCTGTTCTTCAGATAACTCGCCATTCCCTTTTTGCACAACATATACTTCAAGGGTTTTCTTGCCCCAGTTCTCATATACATCTTGTACCGTTTCGTAGTATAGGTCCAGGTGGTTTCCTTTAATCGCACCACCCTTGTCCGCTACAACCCCATAGCCATAGCCCGGAATCCAAAGGATGGTTCCGAGAGGGAATACGGCAAGATCGGCGGCAATGGTGGAAAACAGATCCCGTTTCACCTTCACCCCTGAATATGTGATTCCATAGGATGGGCTTTCCGGGTACTTTCCTGTCGATTCATACCCTGCTGTATATCCTGTAGCCAAAACTTCATGCTTCGGGTATTTCGAGAGCTCGATTGCCTCCGCTATCGTCGTCGGACCATTGCTCGTGGATGCCGATGCCATTAGCGTTGCAACTTGGCCTCCACTATGGATCGCTTTATATTCGAGACCAAGCATTCGATGCTGTCTCATTGCCTGGTCAAAAGGATGGCCTTCAGGCACAGCTCCAAAAACATGATTCAAGGTTGATTCGATGGCCAAGATAAATAATATGATAATAGCAACCCTCAGAAATAATGCCTTTACAATCTTCATATGTATTAATTCCACTCCTCTCACAAGGATATTTGTTCCCTTTCCAGAGTGAAAGTATTCATAAAGCATGGAAAGATCCAATTTTTCTTACAAAAAGGCTCTTTTCGTAAAGGATTGTTGTTTTTAAACGAAACTATTTAAGGTTGATTAGAGCGGAAGTGCGAGACTCCTGCGGGAGCAGCGGGACAGGTGAGACCTCACAGGCGTTTACGCCGAGGAGACTCACCGCCCGCCCCGCGGAAAGCGAGCATCTGGAGGGGAAATCAACCACACCGCACTACTTGGTAAATAGCAACAAAGTATGCGAAAACAGCCTACAAAAAAAGGACCGTCCATAAATGACGGCCCTTTCCATTATTAAAACATTTGATATCCTTTTTTCCTTAGAATCTTGATGACCACACCCGCTAAAACCGCACCAAGCAGCCCGCTTGATAAAATAATGATGTCTGCCGTATGAAGGGATGTAAGGTTCGTTCCAAGATTGGAAAAAGAGATTCCCGGATTTCTAAAATATTCTATTAGCTTTGTTTCATTGACAATGATGATGAAGACGATTGGAAATAAGATGACCATGATCCACGAAGAACGAAAAAGCATATTCAGCAAAAAGCCAATTCCGAAAAACAATATGAAAAATAAGAGTATTGAGATAATTAAAACAGGCAATGGCATGTTATTCTTGACCCTCCTTAAAAGCGACACCTTTAGTTTACTGAAAAAATAATTGCTGCGTCAACGACTTATACCAAATAATGCCGAAGAAAAGATAATTACCCAAATCACATGAATAATTTATATGATGTATATCCAAATTGATCTCCCGGGTTCAACCCGTCAAGCATCGTCTGCATTCTTTCCTTTTTAAAAGCTAAAAGCTGTTCCAATAGTAAAGATTGCTTCCCCTCCTGCATGAGTAAATCAGGGTCATAAAATTTAGCTTCATATAATTCATCCAATTGAGCGGTTACTTCAAAACTGACTGGTTTAAGTAAAAATATCAACATATTATCACTTATATCCCCTTTGATGACTCCGCTTCTCATACCTACAATGCCTTCAATTTCTGTTTGAACACCCGTCTCCTCCAACACTTCCCTTACGACAGCTTCATCGACGGTTTCATCATTTTTGACAAAACCTGCCGGAAGCGACCATTGCCCTTTCAATCCGCCATACCTTTTATTCACGACCAGCCACTCACCTTTATCAGATATCACAAGGCCGGACACTGCCAGCCAAACATTTTTGCATCGTTCCACCAAAATCCACTTCCCCCACATTCATTATAATCAGTATAACCTCCAAACAGCAGAAGAACATATGGTACCAAAGGTAAGGACTTTCTTGATGCAGCTTCGCCATCCTTATCCCCATCATATTCCACATAAGAAAGGAGCATACTCCACTATGACACGCTCATCGAAGGATGAGATTCCAATGAAAAAGCCATTCAGGGACAATCCCCAAATGGCCATTATTTATATCGAAAAAATTAAAGGACGTTGAATTTACCTTTTTTTGCAACAAGGGAAGCTCCGCCAATCAATAACAATGCTCTGTTATCAACCATTTTCTTCATGAATGATGCAGTCTTACCTGTAACTTTCTTGCCGAAGACAACACCAATCGCGTTGTCTTCACCAAGTGAACATACCGTTCCTTTGTTTTCGAAAGTGAACGTTTCAAGGTCGCTTTCATTACGAACCAATTTAGTCAGGTTCTTCGCAATGACCTCACCCTGCTGCATGGCGATTTGGGCAGTAGGTGGATATGGACGATTAATTTCCTCGTTGATGATCAAAGCGCAATCCCCCACGATGAAAATATCGTCATGACCCGGTGCCCGCATGTCAAGGTTCACTTTGATGCGTCCGCGCATAGCTTCAAAACCGGAAGCCTCTATCACGGAATTTCCACGTACGCCAGCTGCCCAGACAACGGTGCCCGCTTTGATTTCTTCCACTTCATCTTCGCCTTTTGCCACGATGATGCCTTCGGGAGTCGCCCCCTTGATAGGTGTACCGATCTTGAATTCCACACCTTTTTTCTCAAGGTAAGATACTGCATAATCCACCAATTCCGGATCAAAGCCAGGAAGGACCGCTGGTGCTGCCTCCACACAGTACATACGGACCTTTTGGAAATCGATGTCGTACTCTTTACATAGTTGAGGGACACGGTTAGCCAATTCGCCAAGGAATTCGATACCCGTAAATCCTGCTCCTCCAACAACGATCGTCAAGCGGTCATCATTCTTCTCGACCTCAGTACTGTACGTAGCGAATTGCAATTGGATATGGTCACGGATTTTTCGTGCAGTGTTCACGTTGGAGATAGAGAAAGCATATTCTTTTAGCCCTTGGATTCCGAATGTTTCCGATTCAGGTCCAAGTCCAATCACTAAGTAATCATAAGAAATTTCGCCGTTTTCAAGGATGACTTTTTTGTTTTCTGTTTTCACTTCCAAAACAGAGTCCTGGATGAATTTAACTTTGCTGTTAATGACACTTTTGATAGGATAGCGCACACGATCATGATGTAGAGTTCCAGCGGATGCTTCATGTAGCCATGTTGTTTCATAGTGGTAATCATTTTTGTTAACTAATACGATTTCTGCTTCATTTTGACCTAATGCCTTCTGTAAGCGAGTAACAGTCATCAATCCACCATAACCTGCTCCCAAAACAACGATAGTTGGCTTTTTCAAAAGTATTCGTCCACCTTTACGATATTTTCTTGTGGTGCTTTCCATAACTAAAATATATTGTCTATCTTATTAATTTCCATTATAAAAAGCACTCTTATACATTTGTGACGTATTTCACGTAACACTTCATAAATGTCATAAAAAATTCATAAAAATTTTACCAAATGATGTCTAAGTAAATATTAGTCTTTTTCCATACCTTTTTCAAGTAACAAACCGAACTATTTCGGGTTAAAATTAAGCCGAAAAGCATTACTTTTCACCCAGTTCCGAACCATATTTATACGAAATGCTTAAAGAGTAATTTTACCCACTTTTGAAAGAGAATGAAGAACATTCATCGTAAAACCGCCCATATATAGTCGAAACTTTCCCACTTTTCTAACTTTACCCGTTTTTTAAAAGTTCATCTATGTTAAAATAAGAGAATAAATTTCAGCAAACCTAGTATATCGGAGGGATAACGTTGGAAGTTAATGAAAAAGTTTATGATATTACCATCATTGGCGGAGGCCCAGTTGGATTATTCACTGCATTTTATGGGGGAATGAGACAGGCATCCGTAAAAATCATCGAGAGCCTACCACAATTAGGCGGACAATTGTCTGCCCTTTATCCTGAAAAATTCATCTATGATATCGCCGGTTTCCCCAAAGTGCGCGCACAGGAGCTAGTGAATAATTTGAAAGAACAAATGGCAAAGTTCGAACAGGATGTTGTCTTGGAGCAGGCCGTTCAAGAAGTGGAAAAGCAAGCCGATGGAGTTTTCAAGTTAACGACTGATAAAGAAATCCATTACTCCAAAACAATTATCATCACAGCTGGAAATGGGGCTTTCCAACCCCGCCGCATCGAGATTGATGATGCAAAAAAATATGAAAGCAGTAACCTTCACTATTTCATCGATGACCTCAATCATTTTGCCGGCAAAAAAGTGGTGGTTTTCGGCGGTGGAGATTCGGCGGTGGACTGGGCCCTGATGCTGGAGCCAATCGCCGAGAAAGTGAGCATCATACACAGAAGGGATAAATTCCGTGCCCACGAACATAGTGTAGAAACACTTAAGAATTCAAAAGTTGAAATAAAGACTCCTTACATACCTTCAGAGTTGATTGGTACAGACGGACGCATCCATACAATAGTCATCAAGGATACAAATGGTGAAGATACAGAGACGATGGAGGTAGATGCAGTCATCGTCAACTACGGCTTCGTTTCTTCCCTTGGTCCCATTAAGGAATGGGGACTCGATATCCAGAAGAACAGTATTTTGGTGAATTCCAGAATGGAAACGAATATCCCTGGAATTTATGCAGCAGGTGATATTGCAACATATGATGGCAAAGTAAAATTGATTGCAAGTGGTTTTGGTGAGGCTCCCACTGCCGTCAATCACGCCAAACAATATATTGACCCAAAAGCAAAAGTCCAGCCGATGCACAGCTCTTCCATGTTTTAAAATCACGCAAAAACCCGGCTTTCACAGCCGGTTTTTTTGTTGTCCCCAATTCGATGATTGTGGATAACTTATTTCCATCCATTAGTTATCCACAGTGCTTATCATTGTCATTCTAAGGGTAAAGAGTGTGATAAGCCAAGAAAGGGGAATGCATATATATGAATATTTTAATTGCAGGAGCCAACGGAACGACCGGGAAACAGATCATTAGGGAATTATCAAAAAATCAGCAAATGAATGTATACGGGATGATCCGGAAAGAGGAACAGGCTCAAACGATAAAAGAACTCGGCGGACATCCAATCCTTGCCGATTTAGAGGGAAATGTGGATAAAGCAGTGGATAACATGGAAGCCATCATTTTTGCCGCCGGATCTGGACCAAAAACAGGGCCGGATAAAACGACAGCTGTGGATAAGAATGGGGCCATTAAACTGGTTGATGCCGCCAAGAAGAAGGGTATCGAACGGTTTGTCATGTTAAGCTCTGTCGGTTCCGATGATCCGGAACAAGCCCAAGAAGGAATGCGCCATTATCTCGAAGCAAAGCATGATGCCGATGAACATTTAAAAGCAAGCGGACTGACCTACACGATTGTTCGGCCGGCTGCTTTGACAAATGAACAAGCCATCGGAAAAATCTTTGCGGATGAGAAAGTGGATCATACTAATAAATCCATTCCAAGGGCCGATGTCGCCGCCGTTCTTGCCCAATCAGTCACAGAGGAAAAAACATTCAATAAAACATTCGAGATTTTCAGCGGCACCCTCCCAATCAAGGAGGCCCTTTACAATATGTAAGGCAGCAAATAAACATAAAAAAAGGGGGCACTTATTAAAGTGCCCCCTTTTTTTATGTTTTGGAGTTTCTTAGCAGTTCTCCGGCGTACCGGCGTTTTTTGCCGTTTTGAAGGAAGACCCGCAACCGCATGAAGCGATAGCATTTGGGTTCTCGATCGTAAAGCCTCCGCCCATCATCGTTTGTTTATAATCAATTACCGTTCCATTCAATATATCTGCATCCTCGACATCAACAAGGATCTTGATTTCAAACTGTTCCAGCTGGCTATCTTTTTCCCCAGGCTCTTGTTCAAAACCCATTCCGTAGGACAATCCGCTGCAGCCTCCGCCTTTAACGGCGACTCTTAAAAATGAACCCTCTTCGCCATTATGTTTCATCATTTCTTTTATCTGAAAAGCGGCAGCTTCCGTTATTTGAACAACTTCACTCACAATAAATCCCTCCTTCTTCTGATATGTGAGATAGAACTATTCCTCTTTATAGTATATACCAAAGAAATTCCCACGCTCAATTTTCCAGCTTGGAAAAATTCATATTCCTCCACCTATTTTACCAACAAAAATTAGTTTATAATAAGATTAATGGGTATAATGAACCAATCTATTGGACCCAATCCCAAATTACAATAAAGGGGGTAATCACCATGGAAGGTATACATCCTCTATATGACAAAAGCATGGAATGCCTTTTATGCAAGCAAAAATCAACCACTAAAAAGGTACGGTCGCGTTTTGTAAAAGTAGCTAAGTATGACACGGACTTTCACCCCATTTATGAAGATTCAACCGTTAACACACTTTACTATAATATTTTTGTTTGCCCTCACTGCGGCTTTTCTTATTCCGAGGATTTCTCCCGGTACTTCCCCCCCACCACAATGGAAACCATTATGGAAAAAGTCAGCTCCCAGTGGGTTCCACATCATTTCAGCAAGGAGAGATCCATTAAAGATGCGATCAATACATACAAGTTGGCGAGCTATTGCGGAGCTTTAAAAAAGGAAAAACATATTATCCTTGCCGGAATCTGTTTACGGATAGCCTGGTTATACAGGATCAACCAAACCAAGGAACAAGAAGAAAGATTTTTGAGGTTCGCCCTGAAGGAGTATGAAGCATCCTATTCAACAGGGGACTTCAGCGGCACCCAGGTATCTGAAGCAAGGCTCCTCTATCTCGCTGGCGACATTTCTAGAAGGATAGGAAATGAAAAGGCAGCCATCAAGTATTTTTCATTAGTGTTCGAAAGACAAAAAAATGCCCGGGAAGCCTCTATCATCCAGATGGCCAGGGATCGCTTTCAGGAACTCAAGCAGAAACATGAAACATCCCATCCGATGCTGCATAACTGAAAATTAAAAAGGCTGTTCCATCGAGGAACAGCTTTTTTATTCGCCGTTGATGATTAGAACATTTCATTTTCATCAATGTACTTATATATTTTATCCACCAATTCATCCGTAGTGTCACCAAAAACCACTTCACCGTTCACAAGTGCATATAAGTTACTGGAGCACCTGCCGCAATATCCCAGACAACCATATTCTATGATATCTAAATTCGGATCCCGCTCCAATCTTTCCAGAGCCTCCTGAGCGCCACTGGCCAGATTGCTTACACAAAATTCAATAATCGGGTACATTGTTTCACCTCACAGTTACTAACAAACCATCTTATTACTTTTCCCATAAACAGTCAATATTTACGCATAAAAAATCAGCCGATTTCAAGATATCGGTTGTGATTTCCTTTTATATTCGTTATACTTTTGTCGGGGTACGTAAAAAAAGAAAATTATCTAATTTTTTTATTCTTGTTACTAATTGGGGTATATATATTTATTTACACTTTAAAGGGGACCATTTGGGGGAATCCTATCGTTAAAAGCTAGTCAAATTTTCAAGAGATCAAATAAAGGGGAAAAATCATATGAAGAATCTAGTCATACTTGGTGGCGGGTATGGTGGTATGCGCATGTTGCAAAGATTGCTGCCTAATCAGCTTCCTGAAAATGTGAGCATCACGCTTATCGACCGTAATCCTTATCACTGCTTAAAAACGGAATATTATGCTTTAGCAGCAGGTACCATTCCAGATCAGCACATCCGTGTTGCATTTCCTGAACATCCTCGCTTGAAGAACGTATACGGAGAAGTACTTTCCATCGATATGGAAAATAAACAAGTCATTATAGAAAATCAAGATCCTGTCGTTTATGATGATTTAGTCATTGGCCTTGGCTGCGAAGATAAATACCACGATATTCCTGGTGCAGACACACATACTTACAGTATCCAAACAATCGATAAATCACGCCGCACATATTCAGCTTTGAATAATTTAGGTGCCGGTGCAACCGTTTCTATCGTTGGTGGAGGATTGAGTGGTGTTGAGCTTGCAAGTGAATTGATTGAAAGCCGTTCAGATTTAAACGTTAAGCTATTCGACCGTGGACCGCATATTCTATCTGCATTCCCAGAAAGATTAAGCACCTTTGTTGAATCATGGTTCGATAAACATACAATCGAAATCGTCCATCATTCAAATATAACGAAAGTTGAGCCAAACCTTCTTTATAATGGTGACGAAGCCGTTCAAAGCGACGTCATCGTATGGACAGCTGGAATTCAGCCAAGTAAGATCATCCGCGATATGGATATTGAAAAGGACCGTCAAGGAAGAGCTGTCCTGACTCCTCAACATTTCCTACCTAATGATGACAGCATCTTTGTCGTGGGCGACTGTGCGAGCCTGCCTCATGCGCCAAGTGCTCAATTAGCGGAGTCCCAAGCAGAGCAAATCGTCCAAGTTCTTGTGAAGAAATGGGCAAATGAACCACTTCCGGAAAGCTTCCCTACAATGAAATTAAAAGGAACATTAGGTTCCCTTGGGAAGAAGCAAGGTTTTGGTCTTGTTGCAAATCGCCCAATCACAGGCAGAGTGGCACGCCTAATGAAATCAGGCATCCTCTGGATGTATAAATACCATAACGGTTGATTCCAACCATGCTACATTAAACTGGCCCCATGAGCTGCATGCAGCTCATGGGTCAGTTTTTCTTATTTCTTCCATTATATATCACACTTGCATCGTATATCCGTATTTCTCCATAGTTTCCACCACTTTTTTGAGACGCACATTTCCTTCTGCAATGATCTCGCCTTCAATGAGGACCAATGGATAAAATAAATCTTCTTCGATCATCTTTGCGGCAAAGCTCTTTTGCTTCAACGTTTCTGGGGGATTATACATATCTATATAGGATATTTTGAATTTCTGCTCAGGAAACTTTCTCGTTAAAGCGGCTTCTAGCCACTCGCAAGTATCTTTCGAAGAAGGGAGATTCACACAACTCGCGCAAATTTGCTCCGCTCCATACACTTCTATTTCGATTTCTTTCATTACCATCTCTTCCTCCTTCATTTTAGTATATATACTTCATTTTGAATACTTTTTAGAAACATTCACCTGTTTCCATCATACCAGAATAATATAGATTATATTTCCGCAAAGTTACAGTTGGATTTTTTATTACCTTCGCATTATAATATGATTAGGAAAGGAGTCGATTGCAATGTCCGACCAACAAACAATGGAAGTCCAAGTTCAAGAGGTTCTAGATAAGCTTCGTCCGTTTCTTCTTCGTGATGGCGGTGACTGTGAACTAGTTGACGTAGAAGATGGAATTGTAAAATTACGATTACTAGGCGCCTGCGGAAGCTGTCCAAGTTCGACCATTACGCTAAAAGCTGGGATTGAGCGTGCCCTTCTTGAAGAAGTTCCCGGTGTAGTGGAAGTTGAACAAGTTTTCTAATAGCCCTTTAAAATAACATGCAGCGTATGGATGAAGGATCACTTCATCTATAAACGTTCAACCTTTTTCATGCAGGCCGGAATTTTTTCGGGCTGTAATAAAAATAAAGCTGACTCGGCTTTTGCCCTATCAAATGAATTGATACGGCTTGACGCGAGTCAGCTTTTTTATTTGGACGGCAAATGAACATGGCTTACGATTTCAAAAATTTCAATTCCTTTTTTTCCTGTTCTGAAAGGATTGCCGTATAACTGCCATCATTATCGATTTCCAATTCTTTCACAAGAAATTCCGGAAACCTTTCCTTCATTCCAGTGAGCAATCCTTCACTTTTTTCTGCCGATGCCAAGCATAAAACAGTTGGCCCCGCTCCGCTTAATGCTGCACCAAATCCGCCTTCATTAAGGACAACTTCTTCTATAAGCGCTAAATGAGGGACTAACTCCGCTCTATATGGTTGATGGAAACGATCACTTTGCATCATTTCACCAACAAGCTTCCAATCTTTTGATAGAACACCCGCCAGCAAAACATTTGCGGCTGCACTTCCACTTATTGCATCTTTATAGGAAAGCGAATTCGGAAGGACATTTCTTGAATCCTCAGTAAGCAATTCAAAATTGGGAATGACAGCAATCACCTTAACTCCCTCGATTGGAAACGACACGACATCCGTTCTTTCATCCGTATGAAGGCCCACGACCAATCCACCATAAACAGATGCCCCCGCATTATCCGGATGCCCTTCAAAGAGGGAAGCATGCCTATTCTTCTCATCATCGGATAAGTGCAGTTCACCAACGATGTTCGCCAATTCAATCCCCGCCACAATGGCAGAGGCACTGCTTCCAAGACCCCGGGCCAGCGGAATTTCGCTAGAGACGAAAAGCCGGCATGGAGATAGTTCCTTTCCATAGTAAGCCGCCGTTTCCTTGGCAATCTGGACGATATAATTACGATCATCCCTTGGAAAAGCAGACATTTCTTCTGAAAGCGGAACGACTTCCCAATGATCTGATGAAGATCCGTGTATTTCCAGGTAAAGCCCTAACGCCAAGCCGATGGAATCGAATCCTGGGCCTAAGTTGGCCGTACTTGCTGGTACACGGATCAAGAACATCTCCGATTCTGCACTCATGCCTGCTTCACACCCTGCAGATGTTCTAAAATGACTTCTTCGTCCATTGGCAGCAATGTCGGCTGAATCGTACTTGTATCGACAGCCACATTCGGATCTTTCAATCCATTTCCAGTCAATACAGCAACAATCTTACTTCCTTTTTTGATTTCACCGTTTTTAAGTTGTTTATAGATACCTGCAATGGAAGCACAAGATGCCGGCTCTGCGAATACCCCTTCTTTTTTAGCAAGGAAATGATAGGCTTCCAGAATTTCTTCGTCTGTCACCTCATCAATTTTGCCTTTGGATTCATTTGCTGCTTCCACAGCAAAGTTCCAACTTGCAGGATTTCCAATCCGGATGGCTGTTGCAATCGTTTCTGGATTTTCAATGATGCTATCCCGGACAATTGCAGCCGCACCTTCAGCTTCGAACCCTCTCATTTCAGGAAGGCCCGTTTGTTTCGATTCGTTATATTCTTTAAAGCCTTTCCAGTAAGCAGTTATATTACCTGCATTCCCGACAGGAAGCGCCAAAATATCCGGTGCCGAGCCGAGAGCATCACAAATTTCGAATGCCGCTGTCTTCTGCCCTTCAATCCGGTATGGGTTGACCGAATTCACAAGAGTTATCGGTGAGCTCTCACTAAGTGAACGAACGATTTTTAAAGCTTGGTCGAAGTTCCCTTCGATCGAGATGATTTCCGCTCCATACATAACGGCTTGGGCAAGCTTGCCCATGGCTATTTTACCTTCCGGGATGACAACGATACAGCGCAGGTTGGCACGGGCCGCATAAGCTGCTGCAGCTGCTGATGTATTCCCGGTGGAAGCACAGATGATCGTGTCACTGCCCTCTTCTATCGCCTTGGCGACAGCCATGACCATTCCGCGGTCTTTAAATGATCCAGTCGGATTTGCCCCTTCATACTTTACATGTAAGTCGATTCCCCACTCTTCGGATAATCGATTCAGTCTGATTAAAGGAGTATTACCCTCCAAAAGGGTTAGTGCAGGTGTATTTTCATTAACGGGTAAAAAATCTTTATACGTGCTTATAAGTCCTTGCCAGCTCATTTGATGTCCTCTCCTTCAACTCTGTATGTGCTTTTCACTTCTCTTACCATATTGTAATCATTTAATTTCTGTATTATTTGCTCAAATGCAGCCTTTGTGGCAGTATGCGTAACCAATACGATTTCGGAAGATTCCTTTTCATCCAGGGGCAATTGAAGGATTTTATCGAATCCTACCCCATGCTCGGCAAATAAATTCGTGATTTTGGCTAAAACGCCGACTTCATCTTGAACATGTAATCGAATGAAGAATTTAGCGAAAATCTCAGTACCATCTTTCAATTGTTTCGGGTACTGAGGTGAAACGGCACTGCGGCCATTTACGCCCAGCCTCATATTCTTAATGACCGTCACCATATCCGAAACGACTGCAGTCGCAGTAGGAAGACTGCCAGCCCCCGGTCCGTAAAACATCGTTTCCCCTACGGCTTCCCCATAAACGTATACAGCATTATACTCATTATTTACCGATGCTAGCGGATGTGCTTCAGGAAGCAGTGCAGGCTGGACACTTACTTCGACCCTATCCCCTGCCCTGGAAGCGACACCGATCAATTTCATTGTATAGCCAAGCTTCTTGCTATATCTCAAATCCTCTTCGGATATCTCGGTAATGCCCTGTACCTCAACATCATTCAAGCCAATATTCATGGAGAACCCAAGTGTGGAAAGGATAGCCATTTTACGGGCCGCATCCAAACCGCCTACATCGGCTGTCGGATCAGCTTCAGCAAATCCCAGTTCCTGAGCTTCCTTCAATACGTCATCATAAGCTCTGCCTTCCTTGCTCATCTTCGTTAAAATGAAGTTTGTCGTTCCATTGACGATTCCCATCATTTTCGTGATGCGGTCAGAAGATAATCCATCCACAAGTCCGCGTAAAATCGGGATTCCCCCTGCAACACTTGCTTCATAGAACAAATCACATTGATTCTCGGTGGCCAATTCCAGCAATTCCGGTCCATATAAAGCCATTAGGTCTTTATTGGCCGTAACGATATGCTTTTTATTCTTTATTGCCTCTATCAGATAACCGCGTGTTTCTTCGATTCCACCCATCACTTCTATTACAACATCAATCTCGGGATTCGAAAGGATATCCTCAGGATTGTCCGTTAATATACCTTTATCGATCTCGATAAGCCTCTCCTTCGTCGTATCTTTGACTAGTATCTTCTTAATGGATATGGAACAGCCCACTTGGTGCATGAGCTTGTCCTGATGGCTTTCAATGATTTGTACGACTCCTGATCCAACTGTACCTAACCCCAATAAACCGATCGAGATGGCTTTCATATTTCTGTTCCCCCTTAAAAACTGTTTGCCTGAAGAAGACGTTTGTATTTGTATAGTAGACATTATAAGTTTAATTCATATAATTATCAATAGTTAGAGAAGATGGATGCACGAACTTTTTTCGTCCATCCCTTGAACGAGTAAGGACGGGTAAAGCTAAATTTTTTATGGGAAACCATTTTGATGATTATTACTTAACACTCTTCAATGAATCATTAGTGCCCATTACAATATGTGGCTTTTGAACTGGATCCATCCATTTCAGTATACTGACGACATTCTTTTCGGCCGTGGCTGTACATCCAGCCGTCGCTTTTGTACTCCCTCTCCATATATGAAGGAAGATTGCACTTCCTTTTCCTTTTACGATGGGATTCGTATTATAATTGATGACTGCCCCATACTTATAGAGTTCATGATTCATCCTTTCGAAAGACTTCCATTTAACTGCAGGATTTCCTTTGTAGGTTTTCCACTTGTTATAATCCGTGGATGTCTGATCATCAACCCAGTAGTCATATTTAGTCGTTTTCTTATAACTCATTTTCACTCCTGCCGGCTTCGTTTCGCTTCCAAAGGCCGTACCAAAGGAATAAATCCCGACCGGGGATTTCCCATCACCCTCTTTTTTGCTCTTCGTGAAGCCATTCTTCCCAATGACACCCTCCATCTTCTTCAATGCCCGGCGCCATTCCCCTTGTTTCTTCTCATAAGTTTGGATCGTGACCTTCGTTTCACTCATCGCTTTACCTGTCACAGATACAATTTGGTTAACGCCTTTTCTCCCATCGAATTTCTTCAAAATGGCTTTTTCGCCGGAACTGAAAACCTCTTTTGCATCTGCCATATTGATATATGCAGTCCTATTTGAGTGACAGACCTTATACCAGCTACCGGTTCTTCCGCTTGCCGATAATTCTTTATTTTTCTTGTAAGTTTTTAACGTTTTACTTGCAGCCGACGCCTTTTCCTTCACATCCGCATCAGACTTCGTGACAATCTTGAATAGAGTTGCTTCGCAGCCTGTTTTCGTTTCAGCTTTCGCAAAATTTGCCGTTTGGATGATTAAAAGGGCTATAAAGGCGGCCATCATCAATCTTTTCATGGTCCCATCCTTCCGTAGTGATCAATATCTAATTATTCTAAAAAATCTTGTTATCATCATAACATAGTAAGTAAGAATGAATCATATTTCTTTCCCGTTTTATCTAAATCCAGTCAATTTTAGGCAAATCATATTGCTTGGCAGGGACCTCTGCCAATTCATAAAAATGTTTGAGGAAAGACTCATATTGTTGGGAGGATTTCGTGATCGAATATATTTTATCCTCCAATTGATTCGACCTTGATTCCGTCGTTTTTGAAAAATACTCTTCCACCGTTTCAAAATAATGAATGGGAAATAGCATCCTTGAATATAATAACCGGGCCGAAAAGCTGGAGAACGGTTCTATGGACTGATATTCGTGAAAGAAATGGGAAATTCCCCGCTGATGGGTGTGCACATTTTGAAAATAATGTTCCCTCACCCATTCCGCGACATCCCTGGTTCCGTGGTCAAATACCCAATCGAACGGATTTTTCATCCACTTATTGCTTTTCCACGTATCATGTAAAAAACGTTCATAACATACCGTTCCACTATCGACAATTTGCGGGGTATCATCGATTTCCGTGTCGACTAAATATTGAATCGCATTTTCACCTAGGACCATATAATAGGGAAAGGTTTCTATAAACAATTTTTCAAACTGGTTATCAGGATGGGCGATGAGCTTATCCCGCCAAATCTTTTCTAACTGATCGATCCTTTGTTCCCAGAGTTCTTTCCATTTACCGATCCTTGAACATGTTCGAATCGTATCATTAATCGTTCTCCCACGCTGATGGAATCTTGCCAGACGCCTTCCTGGGTTGAAATTTCTCGGACCTTCCAATGCTTGATTGGCAAGAAGGACGAATAATTGTTCATCCGCTTCCGAAACATAGCTTCCATGATTGGCAAGGACAAAGGCGGATACGTGACGATCACCTTGTGAAATCAGATGTTGAGACATTTTATAACGTTCCACTAATTCCTCCTGCTCCATATTTTCAATGGGAACGATACTGTACACCATATTTCCTGAACGGAAGCTTGGAAACCTGACATTGGTTTCTTGGAGCTCCACCTGTATCCCATAATTATTAAAAATGATTTCTTCTATCATGGAATGGCCCCCTTCATCAAATGGATATAATAGAAATATTGGACATCATACTCTTATATATATGTGGAATAACCCGTTTTCTGAATGATTATCGAAACCTTATTAGAAATTCCAATCAAAACGTTTAATCAAATCAAACTATCTGCATTAGAACCTTCCCTTTAAAATATAGAGAAATGGGTGATGACATGGCTAATATCGAACAATCAATGTCTGAAAAAACGGCTCGAAAATGGCTAATTGACCGAGGAGTGAAATTGGAGGATATCGCTGAGCTTGTCATGTATTTACAATCAGGCTACCATGAAAATCTCCAAATGTCCGATTGCCTTCACAACGTCGAACGGGTCCTTTCAAAACGCGAAGTCCAAAATGCCATCCTTACCGGCATACAGTTGGATATCCTAGCTGAGAAAAAACTGCTCGAGGAGCCATTGCAGAGCATCATTGAAATAGATGAAGGCCTATATGGGGTCGATGAAATATTGGCATTTTCAATTGTGAATGTTTATGGATCCATCGGCTTTACCAATTATGGTTTCATCGATAAACAAAAGCCGGGTATCTTAAAATATTTAAACGATAAAAGCACGGGTAAGGTGAACACCTTTTTAGATGATATCGTTGGGGCAATTGCAGCTGCCGCTTCAAGCCGGCTTGCCCATAGAACCGAAAATGCGGAATAGTGAACTAATGATATTCACGACAAAAAAACCAGGGCTGCATTCGCAGGCCTGGTTTTTTTCATTCGAAGCGCCATAAGTCGAGGGTGTCCACCACATGCGTCGGCTGCTTCTTATATTGCTTTAAGCGTTCTTTTGTCGTTACGCCAGTATGTACAAGCAGTGTATCAATCCCTGCATTGATGCCGGCAAGGATATCCGTATCATAGTTATCTCCAACCATGATTGTCTCTTCTTTAGGTACCCCTAGTACTCTTAGTGCTTGCTCGACTATGACGGATTCAGGTTTTCCGATGAAAATCGGCTGTACCTGGGTCGAAACGGAAACTACTGAGGTCAAGGCACCATTCCCCGGTAAAAGGCCTTGCTCTGTAGGAATGGCAATATCACCATTGGTCGAAATGAAAACAGCGCCATTTCTTACAGCAAGACAGGCTTTTGATAACTTTTCATAATTGACCCCGCGGTCGATGCCCATTACCAGATAGTCTGGATGCTCTTCCACAAGCTTCATTCCTTTTTCCTTAAGAGCCTCGATGATGCCTTCTTCACCCACCACATAAACCGATGCATCTTTCTTTTGTTCAGCTATGTAATTGGCAGTGGCCATGCTTGTCGTGAAAACCTGGTCATCTTCCGTCGATATGCCGATGCTTCTCAATTTATCAGCCACCTGTGCCGGAGTCCGGGATGAATTATTTGTGACGAATAAATAAGGGATATCCCTTTCCCTTAGGTCATTAATAAACCCTGCGGCTTCCGCAATTTGTTCAGTCCCGCGATACATGGTGCCATCCAAGTCAATTAAATATCCTTTATACGACTTCATTTGAATTCGCCTTCCTAACGCTGCTAGTTTTTAAAAGCTGATACAGGTCCCAATTCATTTGTTAAATAGTCCCTCACCAAATCCGGGAATTGCTTGAATGCCTCGATATTTTCCGAAAATACGGCATGCAGTTCTTCATGATTCACTTCAATGAAGTCTTGAACCAGCATTTTCCTTAGCGGTAAAACCTTTTTGAACTGTATCGCTTTTTCTTCAGAAATGACTTTTTCATCTTGAAGGATATCGATAATATCTTCATAACTTCCTGGATCACGCATAATAAAACCATCAATTACCGCATTTCCTACGTCCAATACGGAATCGATGGAAGTTTGTATGAGCCTTTCAGCGATAAGTTCCGAAAGATCTCCATCCCAATTATCATGCCCTTCAAAAAGTCCAAGCTGCTTTTCAAGAAAACCTAATATTTGTTCAATCTTTTGGCGGTCTACAAAGTACATTTTTTTCCAGATCCTTTCTGATCTAAGATGATATAGGGAATCATTGGTTGAATGAGCGGCATAATAAAACCCTGTGCCGAACCAACCTTATTCCTTGATAATACCATAGCTTCTCCCTTACTCTCAATTCCTTCAACCACAACCATTGTACCATCCAATAACTAACAGAAGCGGGTGTGTTACACATTGCCTTTTCTATGGGTGCATTTCCCGAGATCAACTCCAAGAAAAACAACTCACGATCCCATTTATATTCTTACCATTTTCATTTAATCGATGAACACTTATGTTTGCCGGAGGTTCCTAAGGCTCATGAGGAGCAAAGAGGTTCTCAGGCAGAAGCCTCGTAAAATGTCTGTTCC
Source organism: Brevibacillus sp. JNUCC-41 (assembly GCF_014844095.1). Lineage (NCBI taxonomy): Bacteria > Bacillati > Bacillota > Bacilli > Caryophanales > Bacillaceae > Peribacillus > Peribacillus sp. JNUCC41. The sequence goes on from NZ_CP062163.1 coordinate 1,375,480, forward strand.
CCTATTGAAGTCACTTTGTTATGATGGAACTACAAATGTGAAGATAAGAAGGGAATGATACTATGGAAGATCGTTTTTATTTATACAATGACGTCGTTGATTCAAAAACCCGGTTCATAAGCTTCATGGGAGAGGAATCAAGATTCGATCTGGCCATTACGACCACCGATCGTTTTTATGGAAAGAAGCTTGTTTTAAATATGCAGAGTAATCGTTTCGCGATTATTGGGCCTGATGATTTAGAAGAGGAAGGCTATCTTGAGCATGCCTTTCAGTTATCAGAAGCGGAAGCCGAAGAGCTGCGTCACTTTTTAATGGAAATCGTCTGAGAGCTGAAGTTTTTTATCTTAAACGGGAAACCTACTGAATGTAAGATCGATTACATGAGGGGGGATTATCTTGGACAAAGAAGAATACCACGATTTTTCCAATGTCGAAAAACAGAGGGATTATTTAATTCCTGAAGAATTTCCCGAAGGGCCTTTTGGATCAGCCATAGCAAAAGATGCACCAGTTCAGAATAAAAACACCCCTTGGCAGGAAGGGCAACGATATCAAAGTGCCTTTAATTATGAAAATAAAGCGTTGCACGAAAATTTACCTCGAAAATATCCTGGTGCTCATCCGACACATGATGATTCAGAAAAAGATGAACAGCCTCCATATAAAGGATATGGCAGCTCTTAACACGGAAAGGCCAGAGAGAATTCTGGCCTTTTTATTTCTTTATTTTCTTTACGACGAAATAAGGACAGCCAAAATTGCAGTATTCATATAAATATTCACTAAGCGTGCTTATTTTCGTATCAAAGGTAGCTTTCTGATTATTATCGTCAAAAAATCCACGCAGCCTCAATTGCCCATAACCCCAATCACCCACTATATAATCATACTTCGTTAAAATCTCACTGTATCTGGCCTTAAACGCTTCTTCGTTATAGCCTTCCCTTTCATTCTCAATTATTTCATAGGTCATGTTATTGATGTTAATCATTGTTTTCACCTCTCATATATACATTCCTTCTTTAAATTATAACTGATTCCCCATCAATTACTAAGCGAAAAATAGAGAAATATGTTCATCCTAAAGTTATGGGGGTGTTATTAATGAAAAAAACAATAATAACGATAGGTTTAAGTTCGATTATTGCACTGACCGGATGTGCTGATAAAGCAAAAGATCAGGGGCTCGGCGCAAAAAACAATGCCGGTAACCCAACAAACGTAAATAATCCAACTCAATATTATGATGAGGATTATCGTAATAATGACAATAAAAGTGATGATTTCGGTTTTACCCGCACAAATAGTGCAACCATTGATGGCCGTAACATTTCCAACAAAGCTGCTTCCATTGACCGTGAACAACTATCTGATGTCATTTCTAAACTGAGTGTTCAAATTCCAAATGTCAATGATGCCGCTACCCTCGTTACTGATGAGGAAGTGCTTGTCGTATATGATACCAATACCAAGGATCGGACGGAAACCGCAGATCAAGTTAAACGCACTGCCATGTCCATCGTGCCTCGCTATTATCATGTTTACGTCAGTGATGATTATCAAACCCTTGCCCAAGATATCGAGAACTTCTCTACTTTGAAATCCGGCAGCAAAGGGATCGACTATACGATTGAACAAACCATCAAACGAATGCTGAAGTCGCCTCAAGGACACAAAATGAGTGACGAAGAAAATGAAAACGGGGAAATGGTTAACGATAAAAGAGATCATCACGATAACATCCATCAAAAAATGGATAACCGTTAATAAAAAAGGACCGAATTTTTTCGGTCCTTTTTTCACTCTATTTCAATAATTCTTCACCTTTGATTTGCTTATGTTTTGCCGCAGCATTAACCTGTTCATCCGCATGGTAGGATGAACGGACAAGCGGACCGGACTCACAATGGCTGAAGCCTTTTTCCAATGCACGTTCCTTAAGTTCGGCAAATTCCTCAGGCGTGTAGTATTTCAGCACCTTTAAATGCTTTTTCGTCGGCTGCAAATACTGGCCGATCGTCATGATATCCACATTATTAGCCCTTAGGTCATCCATGGTCTCGAGGATTTCATCCCGCGTTTCACCTAAGCCTACCATTAAACTGGACTTTGTCGGGATTTCCGGATAAAGTTCCTTGGCTCTTCTTAAAAGCTCCAATGAACGTTCGTATTTGGCCTGAGCCCGTACACGGTCGGATAAACTTCTGACAGTCTCTATATTATGGTTCAGGATATCAGGTTTAGCATCCATCAAAGTCTTAATATTTTCAAACACACCGCCCATATCGGACGGCAATACTTCAATTGATGTAAAAGGATTTTTGCGTCGGATGGCACGGACGGTTTCAGCGAAAACTTCAGCGCCTCCATCCTTTAAATCATCACGGGCAACAGCTGTAATGACGACATGCTTTAAATTCATCAAAACAACGGAATCGGCAACACGCTCCGGTTCAGCCCAGTCCAATTCATTTGGACGTCCGGTTGTAACAGCACAAAAGCGGCAAGCCCTTGTACAAATCTCACCTAAGATCATGAAAGTAGCCGTCCTTCTCACTGCCCAGCATTCGTGAATATTCGGACATTTTGCCTCTTCACAGACAGTATGAAGATTTTTCTCGCGCATCATATTTTTTAAACCGAGGTAATTTTCGTTAGTATTAAGCTTTATTTTCAACCAATCTGGTTTACGAAGAATTTCTTTATTTGTAGAAGACATGAAAATGCCACTCCATTCTATAGAAATTAACACACCCTACTTTAACAATAAAAAAGCAATTATACAAGTTATAGTTGGTTTCCCATTATTTATTTTTCATGTTTATAGCTAAATCAGCAAAACTATAAAAGATGGATGGACTGATGTCTTTTAAATACGGAAAATGTCATGAAAGGAGCCTGCCCCGTTGAAAAAATTATTCCTTATTACCATAACATGTTTGTTTATTTTGAATGCACCAGGCCAAGTGGCTGACGCTGCCGATACCCCAGATGTATATGCCGGGAGGATCGAGTTATATAAAAATATGGAGGCCACCCTTCAAATCCCGTGGTATTACCTTGCTGGAGCTGATCAATATGAGCACAGCCTCAGGGCCGCACGAAGGGATTTAGAGCCGGCAAAGGGTTTAATAGGCATCCACATCGAGCCTTCAAAGTGGAGCGGGGCCCTCAATCCTGATTTAAACGACGTGAACCCGCTCACGATCGCATTTTTTGATGGGTTGGGACACGATGGTAATGGTGATGGCAAAGCTGATATCACGAATGATACAGATCGATTGTATGCGTTTTCGAGGCATCTCCAATCTTATGGTGCTGATGAAGATAATATCCGGATCGGCTTGTGGAATTATTATAAACGAGATAAAGCCGTCAGCATCATTATCGGCAATGCCGAGATCTATAAAAAATATGGCCGGTTGGATCTGCATGAAAAGGCCTTCCCGGTTCCAGTACGCACTCATTATACGTACTTAAATACATGGGGAAGCGCTCGTGGATGGGGCGGAAGGAGAATCCATGAGGGCACTGATATTTTTGCGGATTATAGCCTTCCCGTTCGTTCCACGAGCTATGGGATCATTGAAATGAAAGGCTGGAATAAATTCGGCGGTTGGCGGATTGGGATACGGGATTTAAATAATACCTATCATTACTTTGCCCATTTAAGCGGCTTTGCCAAGGGGTTGAAAGTCGGACAAATCGTCGAGCCAGGACAAGTCATCGGAGGTGTCGGCAGTACAGGTTACGGCCCTCCAGGAACTTCCGGAAAATTCCCTCCACATCTTCATTACGGAATGTACAAAGACAACGGAATAACAGAATGGAGCTTTGACCCTTACCCCTATTTAAGATTATGGGAAAGGAAGGATCTGGCTAAAAAACAAAAGTGAGCGGCGTGAATTTTACGCTGCTTTTTTTGATTCGAACATAACATAAACCCCCAAACTTGATGCATAGTTATTAGTAAAGGGGGCTAAAGCGTGTTCCGAAAAAGATTTCGAACGAAGAAATTCCGAAAAAAGGGGCCTCTTCCCACCCGAAAAGTATTTCTCTATTCATTTATCCTGTTTATCATATCAAGCATCATGACCCTTTGGTACGTGGACAAATCAATCGAACCCGTGATCATGAGTGTAGCCGAATATGAAATCAAGCGGATTGCAACGGAAACGATTCATGAATCTGTCGATGAGAATATAGCGAAGGTTGATATGAACAAAATCATCACTAGCACCAAGGGCGGTAAGGACTCCAGCTCTTCCTATAGCTTCAATCCGGTCATATACAGTGAATTGCGGGCTAACATTACGAATGATATTCAAAAAAAACTTGGCATCAAACAAGGAAACCCTTTTAAAACAGGTTCAGCCAAAATAAATGATGAACAATATAAAAGTGTGGTCTATTATATACCATTTGGTGTCGTGACCGGGAATAACCTCCTTTCCAATTACGGTCCTGAAATCCCAGTGAAAATGTCGGTCATCGGGAATGTTGAATCGGATTTGAGGACAAAACTGACAAACGCAGGCATCAATAATGTTTATTATGAATTGATTGTGGATTTCGATGTCAATATTCAAATCGTCATCCCCTCATTCACAAAGGAGACCAAGGTGAGTCAAGAAGTGACAGTTGGAAGCCTGCTGATCGAAGGCGATGTTCCAAGTTATTTTAGTAACGGAAACGGTTCGGTGGCACCTCCCATCATGAAGGAAAACAAGGAATGAAAAAACCAGCTTATCCTTGAGGTTAGGCTGGTTCTTGTATATTAAGACATTTCATGATAAGCAAATGCAGGTTTTTATTCAAGTCCACTTCATACGGCTCTTTGATTTGCTCCCCATCTTCTTCAAGAATTCTTATCATGGGGCGGTCTCCTATCCCCTCGTTCTGAGCGGATACTACCCCTTTCCTCCCATCATTCAATTCAACGGATAGACCATTAGGATAAATGGCAACCGCCCGGCGGAAAGCCTCGATGACCGTATTGTCGAACTTTTTCCCTACTCCGGCATAAAGGACTTCCAATCCTTGATGCGGCAGCATGGCCTTACGGTAAACCCGGTTGGAAGTCACGGCATCAAACACATCGGCAACGGCAATGATCTTGCAGAAATAATGGATTTTATCTCCTTTTATCCCACGGGGATATCCTGATCCATCTAACCGTTCATGGTGCTGATAGGCACAATTCGCAACTAAAAGGGACACGGTATGAACATTTTTAATTAGATGGAAACCGTAATCGGCATGTTTTTGGATTTGTTCAAACTCCTTTTCCGTCAGCTTACCGGGTTTATGGAGGATTTCCAAAGGCACGAGCATTTTGCCGACATCATGTAGAATCGCTCCCAGCCCAAGAATTTCGAGATTCTTATCATTGATTTTCAATTCCATCCCGATCGCCAGGGTATATAAGGTCACATTAAAGGAATGAGTAAAGATATAGTCATCGTATGTATAAACGTCGGCCAATAAAGTCATTAACTCCTTATTCCTTTTCAGCTCGCCCATAATGTTCCGAACTATTTGAGTGAACTTGACGTTAGCCTGCTCTATCGTGAATGACCCAGCAAGGTTCATTTTGTTCTTCATGTCCAGGAAAGTGGTTTCAATCGTATTAATGGCTTCTTTTCGTAGTTTACCTGACACTGGGGGCCTGGGAATAATGTCATCCGTCCTGGAATCTTGAATGTAAACAAAGGGAATATTTAGGGACACCAGTCGATTGATCATTTTCTGCGTTAATGTAAGACCCTCGCACAATAGGATATGGCCCCGCTCATTATAGATGTTTTTACCGAGCCTCGCTCCAGGGCTTAGGGACTTTGTAATAGCTAGCCTCATACTTGTACTCCATTCCCCCACTCAATATTTGTAAATCAAACCGTTTCTTTCCTTTATAAGGATTATCGGAAAATATTTTGATAAATGAATCTGTTTGAACGCATTTATTGAAAAATTATCAGCATTTTCTTTGATAAAAAAATAAGGCCCCCTTCAAAAAAAAGAAAGCCCCCCTTTTCAAATCATTTTGATTAATGCCTCTTTACCAATCATTCCTGGATGAATGCCCTTTTCCACAGCCTCCCAGGTAACTGATTCAAGCGGCGCTTCCAATAGTTCTTCAATCGATTTAACTCCTGTGGCCCTTCCTGCAAGGATTTTTCGATCTCTCAATTTATCATTCAGCAGTCCAACATCTAACGCACCGCACATTATATACCCTTTTTCGGACGCGACAGCAAGTAAATTCGTTTTGGGAAGTCGGACAGAAATGGCAAGGAATGTATGATTATCAAGAATGATTGGTATCATGTTAATCAAATGGTTTCACCCCTCTCTTCCCCATACTTTATGAAAAAAAGGGCGAAACCGTGATTTAGAGTTTGGTGTTTGCGTATATTTTTTCCAGCTTCCATAAAAGGATATCCCGTAAGAATTCCGGTAGTAAGTATTCCTTGCGATTGGAACGCTGGATACTTGGAAAGAAGTGCCCAAACGTGAACATATCAGGTATTGCCAGTTTATAGGACTTATCCGTCTGCAGTTTCTCCCCTTTTATTAATATCCCTTTTACGATCCCATTCTCCATTACGTTAAATTCAATTTGATCATAATGCATGACTCCCATGATTTTCCCGCGGAAACCGAAACCTTTCACCTGTACATGAGGCCACTCCTCATTTCTCGATTGCATTAAGATTTCTTTTAATTCATTCCCATTAACTTCAACGACGCAAGGATTGATGGGGTGTGGACAGATTCTGTGAATATCCCCTTTTGTGACAGGTCCCTTTGGCAGCCCTTCGAGCAGAAGACCGGCATTCAAAAAGGAACAATCCGCCTGAGTCCACTCCCTTAGGGCATCCCCAAGGAGTTCAGTCAAAGGACTTCCTTTGAACCAATCATTATCCAGTGCTTCGGGTAAATCCACTGCAACCTGTTTTAGCGTTTCCCCACCGGCCTGGTATATCTCTTCAATCCATGACCGTTCATTCTCCAATTCCAAAAAGTCATTGGTATCATAAAGAATGGCTCTCTTCTGGCTAATTTTCTTTTCCTGATTAACGGTCATTTCCACCTGTCCAACATAGAAACCATATTTCCCTGCACCGCAAAGGAGTGTATCATTGATCAATTTACCTTGGTGGAGGATATGGTGGGTGTGCGCGCCAAGTATGATGTCGATCTCCGGAAAATCCTCTGCCATCCTCTCATCATCATGGATGCCCAGGTGGGAAAGGATGATGATTACATCCGCCTCTTTTTTGACCTTTTCGAGCTGTGCCCTTAACTCCACGAATGGGTCTGTTATTTCCCACCCCATCGCAGAATAAAACTTTTGAAAAAAGGCTGTCAAACCTATCATGGCAACTTTGGTGCCTTTTACCGTCGTATGTATCCAATATGGTAGAGCCCATTCCGGCCTTTCATAATCATCGTAATAAATATTCGCTGCCAAGACCTTGAACTTTGCATGATCATACAAGGAGTCTAACGCCTCATGAGGTAAAGTAATTCCTTCATTATTGCCGATGGTCACATATTGGTAGCCCGCTTCATTTAACAGTTCAATATTTCCTTTACCCAACGTACCTTCTGTATATGGATGCCAACGGTCCACATGATCGCCTATATCCAGTATGATCGCTTCTTCTCCCGTTTCTTGATGAAGTTGTCTTCTTTCCTTAAGAAACTTATCAATACGAGGCCAATTCTCAAAATGACTATGGAGATCATTGGTGTGATACAAATGGATGATTTCTGACATCATTTCTCCTCCTCGTTTATCCTGTAATACCTTGATATATAAGACGCAAACCAATGATTATCAGCACTATTTTCAACATATTTTCCAACGTCGCACTCTTTAGGCGCGTATTGATGAATGCGCCCAATTTAGCACCGAACCAAGCACCAGGAATCAGGGCAAAAGCATATGGCCAATTTACATTTCCAAGGGAAATATGCGTAATCGAATTAGTGATGGAAGATAGAAATACCATGAACATCGAAGTCGCTACAGCCATATGCGGAGGGAAGAAGAATAGAAGCATCATGACAGGAACCATTAAGGCCCCACCGCCAATTCCAAATAACCCAGAGCAGAATCCCACGACAAAAGAAATCAATACAGCCAACAGGGGGTGGTAACCATAGGAAAATGAATGTCCATTTTCAGTTTTATACGTCTTTACAATTTTCCCTTTTCCAGGCTTGAAAAGCATTGGCTTCAAACGATTTTTCACTAATAACACAATAGCCATGAAAACCATGAAAATTCCAAAGTACAATGAAAAAGCTTCGGCGTTAAGATTTTTATTCACATAAGCACCTATTATTCCACCAGGAGCACTGCCAATAAAAAAGATTAAGCCGGCCTTATAATCCACCACTTTATGTTTTAAATAAGATAAAGTAGAAGAAAGGCCGGTAAAAATCATGATGACTGTTGAAATACCTACGGCGACCTGAGGAGTCAGCTCATCAATAATATTCGTAGATGTACCTAAATATAAAAGAGAAGGCACAATGATAATGCCGCCGCCCAGACCGACTAGAGCGCCTATTGCTCCCGCTAATAATCCAATCCCAACTAATACTAACCATACCATGAAGAAATCCGCCTTTACCTGTTTGTGAGGATATTACCTCTCTAGCTTGTCACATCATCTCTTTATTAATTATATAATGCCCCTTAAAACAAACCAAGCTGCTTAGGAGCCAGTCCTTCATATTCTATACCAAGCAACTCAATCATTTGTTTGGCATTATCAGCAGCGTCTCCGCCAGAGTTATTATTGAATAGGACATATATCTCCTTGGATTCCTTTTCCAATTTCCTGATTTTCTCCACCCATTCTGTCAATTCCTGATGATTATATCTATATAAGTACCTGACCTCACGCCAGTTATCACCTGAAGAAGGCCTTTGCCAACCATGCAGGTTACGGCCATGAAAGCGTATCAGGGTTTTATCTTTATCGGCGGCATGCAGAACGACAGGAATGGACCCCTCTCCAGCCTGCGGCTCATCGCATACAGTATGGATCCAGCCTTCCTTTTCGATAAAGTCCAAAGTTTGCTGAAATACATTGGGCCTGTACCAGCTTTGATTCCGAAATTCAATGGCAACTGGAATATTGCCCATTTCAGCTTTGCACCATCGCAGGTAATTCACATTTTCCCGTTTACAATCAAACCATGGCGGAAACTGAAATAAGACCATCGCGAGCTTACCGGACTTCTGATAAGCTTCCAGAGAGTCGCAAAATGCCTTGAACATTTCCTTCTTGCTTTCAAATGGGATTTCCCCACGCTGATGTCCAGTCATCCCTTGATAGGCTTTAACGACAAACTGGAATGATGCAGGCGTCTCGGATACCCACTTTTCACTGTTCCTCTTTGGCTGGACTGCATAGAATGAGGCATCCACCTCCACAACGGGAAAATGAGCACCGTACTCTTTGAGTTTATCACGCTGGGACACACCGCCATGATACAAACTATCATGATCACCCCAACCGGTCACACCAACATAAATCATCTGCATCATCACTCCTTTGGGACAGGCCCCAATTACCGGACTTCTTCTTTTATTATTTTTTACCCTTATGGAGCCATATCTAATCTTTGGTATAAGGGCGTGAATATCAAAAACAAAAAGCCTGCCAGACAGACCCGGCAGGCTTTTTGTATGAATGGTTATCCTGAATCGCCTTACAGGCAGGCCAGTCGGTTATTACCCGATGGATCCTTCCATTTCGAACTTGATCAGACGGTTCATTTCAACCGCATATTCCATTGGAAGTTCTTTTGTAAATGGTTCGATGAAGCCCATTACAATCATTTCCGTTGCTTCTTGCTCAGAAATTCCGCGGCTCATCAAGTAGAACAATTGTTCTTCAGATACTTTGGAAACCTTCGCTTCGTGTTCAAGGGAAATATTATCATTCAATATTTCATTGTAAGGGATCGTATCAGATGTAGACTGATTATCCATGATTAATGTATCACATTCAATGTTGGAACGAGCTCCATCCGCTTTACGTCCGAAATGAACGATACCACGGTATGTTACTTTACCACCCTGTTTAGAAATTGATTTTGATACAATCGTTGAAGATGTATTAGGAGCCAGGTGAATCATTTTTGCTCCAGCATCTTGGTGTTGGCCTTTGCCGGCAATGGCAATCGATAATGTCATACCGCGAGCGCCTTCACCTTTTAAGATGACAGCAGGATATTTCATTGTCAATTTAGAACCGATGTTACCATCGACCCATTCCATTGTTGCATTGGCATCACAAACCGCACGTTTCGTAACCAGGTTAAACACGTTGTTTGCCCAGTTTTGGATCGTCGTGTAACGGCAGTAGGCATCTTTCTTGATGACGATTTCAACAACCGCACTATGAAGGGAGTTAGTCGTATAAACAGGTGCTGTACAACCTTCGACATAGTGAACGGATGCGCCTTCATCAACAATGATAAGCGTACGCTCGAATTGCCCCATGTTTTCAGAGTTAATCCGGAAATAAGCTTGAAGCGGAGTATCCACTTTTACGCCTTTTGGTACATAGATGAAAGATCCGCCTGACCAAACTGCTGAATTCAATGCAGAGAATTTATTGTCCGTAGGCGGGATCGTTTTTCCAAAGTGCTCACGGAAGATATCTTCATTTTCACGAAGTGCTGAGTCCGTATCTTTAAAGACAATACCCATGTCTTCCAATTCTTCTTTCATACTATGGTAAACCACTTCTGATTCGTATTGAGCAGAAACGCCGGCAAGATATTTTTGTTCGGCTTCAGGAATTCCCAATTTATCAAAAGTCTGTTTGATTTCATCAGGAACTTCATCCCAAGATTTCTCTGATTTCTCTGATGGCTTAACATAGTATGTGATTTCATCAAAATTCAGGCTCTGCATGTCGCCGCCCCATTGAGGCATTGGCATATTGTAAAAATGCTCCAATGATTTCAAACGGAAATCAAGCATCCATTTCGGTTCATCCTTCATTCGAGAAATTTCTTCCACGATTTCTTTTGTCAGACCACGCTTTGAACGGAAGATGGAAACATCTTTATCCGCAAAGCCATATTTATAATCGCCGATTTCAGGCATTTTCTTTGCCATAGCTCGTATTCCTCCATTTCAAATGGCTGAATGACAACAGCTCATTTTAATTTAATTATTCCTTCAATCCCTTTTCCATGGCTTTCCAAGCTAAGGTAGCACACTTGATTCGGGCTGGGAATTTAGAGACACCTTGAAGGGCTTCAATATCCCCAAGGTCAATCTCATCGTCGTATTCTTTTCCCTGGATCATTAAGGAAAAAGTCTCGGATATCGCTAGGGCAGTATCAACGTCTTTGCCCTTGATGGCTTGAGTCATCATGGAAGCCGAACTCATGGATATCGAACAACCATCACCATCGAATTTAACATCGCTGACCCTGCCATCTTCAATCTTCATCGTTAAACGAATCCGATCGCCGCAAGTTGGATTATTCATATCGATAGTCATGCTGCCATCCTCTAGCATGCCCTTATTACGTGGTTTCTTATAGTGATCCATAATGACTTGTCGGTAAAGTGTATCTAGGTTATCAAAAGACATTACTGAAATACTCCTTCGTTTTAACAAGCCCGGATACGAGCTTATCAATATCTTCTTCCGTGTTATATAGATAGAAACTTGCTCTTGCCGTCGATGATACGTCCAACCATTTCATTAATGGCTGTGCGCAATGATGACCGGCGCGGACAGCAATTCCATCTGCATCAAGAACGGTAGCGACATCATGTGGATGTACGTCATTAATATTAAAGGTTATTACACCCGCACGCTTTTCTGCATCTTTAGGACCGAATATGGTCAGCCCTTCGACTGCTGACATTTTTTCCATTGCATAAGCGGCAAGCTTATGTTCATGCCGTTCAATATTATCCAAGCCGATTTCTTCCAAGAAATCAATTGCAGCACCAAGGCCGATGGCGCCGGCAATGATTGGGGTACCGCCTTCGAATTTCCACGGGAGTTCTTTCCATGTAGACTCTTGTAAACCTACAAAATCAATCATCTCTCCGCCGAATTCAATCGGCTCCATTTTTTCCAGAAGTTCTTTTTTGCCATATAATACGCCGATACCTGTTGGACCGACCATTTTATGACCTGAGAAGGCAAAGAAATCACAATCCAGATCACGGACATCCACTTTTAGGTGCGGCGTGCTTTGCGCCCCGTCGACTACCATTACAGCACCGTGTTCATGGGCAATTTTCGCGATTTCCTTCACAGGATTGATGACACCAAGTACATTCGAAACCTGCATGATGGAAACGATTTTCGTTGCGTCCGTAATCGTTGCCCTGACATCATCAAGGGAAATCGTGCAATCCTCTTGAAGCGGAATATACTTCAGTACAGCGCCTTTTTCTTTGGCAAGCTGCTGCCACGGAATGATATTACTGTGATGCTCCATGTAGGAGATGACGATTTCGTCACCCTCTTTAATATTTGCACCACCGTAACTTCTTGCTACAGTATTTAAAGAAGTCGTTGTGCCTCTTGTAAAGATGATTTCTTCTGTAGAAGAAGCATTAATGAATTTACGTACCTTTTCACGTGCACCTTCATACGCATCCGTAGCTTTTGTTCCAAGTGTATGCACCCCGCGGTGAACATTCGAGTTGTATCCGCGGTAATATTGCTCAATCGCTTCAATCACTGCAGCCGGTTTTTGAGAGGTTGCAGCACTATCTAAATAAACTAATGGCTGACCATTGACTTCTTGATCTAATATCGGAAAAAGCTTACGAATTTCGTATGGGTTCATTACTGTACTTTCCTTTCAATGACCGCTACTAATTGTTTTTTAACTCCCTCAATTGGAAGCTGGTTAACAACAGGGGCCAAGAATCCGTGAATGACAAGTCTTTCTGCTTCTTTCTTAGTAATACCACGGCTCATTAAATAATACAGTTGAAGCGGGTCGACACGACCGACGGAAGCAGCATGGCCAGCCGTTACATCATCTTCATCAATCAAGAGGATTGGATTGGCGTCTCCGCGTGCTTTTTCACTTAACATCAATACGCGTGATTCCTGTTCGGCATTTGACTTTGTAGCGCCATGCTCTATTTTCCCAATTCCATTAAAAATGGAGGATGCAGCGTCTTTCATGACACCGTGCTTAAGGATATAGCCCTCAGAGCGTTTGCCATAATGAATGATCGCTGTCGTAAAGTTCTGTTTTTGTTCCCCGCGTCCGACTACAACGGATTTAGTATCACCGTGAGAGCCATCGCCCACTAGATATGTTGTATTATCTGATATCGTATTTCCATCGTTCATCATGCCAAGTGCCCACTCAATACGAGCGTCACGCCCTGCTACCCCACGGCGGTTAACGTATGTCGTGAAGCCTTTAGAAAGGGTATCGACCGCTCCGTACTCCACTTTGGCATTCGCATTTGCAAATACTTCCGTTACGATGTTGGCAACCCCTTCGTTAGACTCAACGCTTGAGAAGTAGTTCTCTACATATGTGACAGAGCTATTATCTTCCGCTACGATCAAGACATGGTTGAAAAGTGTAGCATCTGGATTATCCAATAGGAATACAGACTGGATCGGCTCTTTGATTTCTACATTTTTCGGAACATAAAGGAATGCTCCCCCATTAACTAATGCAGCATGAAGCGCCGTTAAACGATGTTCATCTATCTTAACGCCGTCTTTCATGAAATATTTTTGCACGAGCTCAGCATGGTCGCGAGCCGCTGTTAAAATATCCGTGAAAATGACGCCTTGTTCTTTCACATTTGCTGACAGATTGATATGTGCCGGCGTATTATTGCGTTGAATGTATAAGTTTTCATTTCCTTCAATGATGGATTTAATTTCTTCCGGAAGCTCCTCTAAAGAAGCAAAAGCTTCACTTTCAACCGTATGAGTCTGGAAAGAAGTAAAATTCCATTTATCGATTTTCGTTTTATCCGGCTTTGGCATCGGAAGCTTTTCTAATTCAGAAAACGCTTGAATCCGAAGCTCGGATAACCAAGCTGGATCATTATTTTTAGTTGAATAGGAGCTTATATCCTCTTGTTCAAACGGTAATTTCGTTTCTGTAGTCATTGCAAATCCTCCTACTTACGCTTCTTCGCCAACAGTTTCGTCTTCAATGCCCAATTCTTGTTTAATCCAGTCATAACCTTCCGCTTCCAAACGGGCAGCAAGTTCAGGACCGCCTGATTTAACGACACGTCCTTGCATCATAACATGTACAAAATCAGGAGTGATGTAATTTAATAGACGTTGGTAGTGAGTGATGATCAAGCATCCAAAGTCTTCTCCGCGCATTTCGTTGATTCCTTTTGAAACGACTTTAAGTGCATCGATATCTAGACCTGAATCAATTTCATCCAAGATTGCAATTTTAGGTTGGATCATCATTAATTGAAGAATCTCGTTACGTTTTTTCTCTCCGCCTGAGAATCCTTCATTCAAATAGCGTTGCGCCATATCTTCATCCATTTCAAGGAACTCCATTTTTTGGTCCATTTGACGGATGAATTTCATCAATGAAATCTCATCGCCTTCTTCACGGCGTGCATTAATGGAAGAACGCAAGAAGTCAGCATTTGTAACACCGCTGATTTCACTTGGATATTGCATAGCTAGGAATAGGCCTACACGAGCGCGCTCGTCTACTTCCATTTCCAATACATCTTCGCCATCGAATGTGATGCTTCCGCTAGTCACTTCATATTTAGGGTGACCCATGATTGCTGATGATAAAGTGGATTTACCAGTTCCATTTGGTCCCATGATCGCATGGATTTCTCCACCCTTGACTTCAAGGTTTACCCCTTTTAAAATCTCTTTACCTTCAATTGATACGTGAAGATCTTTAACCGTTAATGTAGAAGCTGACATAATAATACCTCCGTGAACTAATTCCAATTTTATTACCAGAAAGTAAGGATTACTTTCTTTACTATAATTTTGCGTAAAAGCATTCTCACTTTATTCTCATTCCAATTTTATAACAAATCCAATTTAGAATCAACTAAATAGATAGGGGTTTTCACTTCCGCCATGTTTAAAACCCTTCCTATTCTTACAATACTAACAGATATGGCCTGTTTACTGCATATCTATACTTATTTTAGTTTTTGTTAAAATTATCTTATTATTCAGCAAATCTTCATCCTTATTAATATATGCTCAAGGAATTTGATTGCAAGGTATGAACGTTCCGCTTTAAAAGAAAAAATCGGACTGAGAGGCACTATGTAAGTTTATCCAATAAGGAAACCCTTATTTATGGACCACTTTCCATTTTACCTCTACAGACCGATCTTTTAAAGAACTCTTTTATATGCTTATCCGTGAATTTTGCGTTGTAGGTTCTGGACCATTTTATTGCACTTTACATGTTCTCTATCCCGTTCTTTCTCAACCTCGATACGGAGGTCTAAGTTTCTACTGTACTCACTGTAGCCAATCCCATATGAAGACTGCATCGCCTTTTCCATTTCGCTTGTTACATTTAAATCCAGAGTATTGATAGTGAACCATCCTTTCAAATTTGTGTATCATTTTAATGCCTTCATTACCTCTATACCCTTCACTTTCATGATTAAACATAAAAAAACGGCCTGAATTAAATCAGGCCGCCATTCTTGAATTATTTATCCGCCGGTACAACCGCACCTTTGTATTCCTTAAGGATGAAATCTTGAATTTTTTTAGAATGCAATACTTCTACAAGCGCTTTGATTTCTTCTTTATTTTCATCGCCTTTGTTTACAGCGATGACATTCACATAAGGTGATTCGGAATCTTCAATCGCAATTGAATCTTTCAATGGGTCCAAGCCAGCGTCGATTGCATAGTTAGAGTTGATCAAAACAGCATCGCCTTCGCCGCTTTCATAGATTTTTGGAAGTAATGCCGCTTCATAATCAGCATCGAATTTAAGGTTTTTCTTATTTTCAACGATGTCTTTAGTTGTAGCCGTCGTTTTATCGATGCCTTCTTTCAAAGTGATCAGGCCATTCTTTTCCAAAAGGGATAAAGCGCGTCCATGGTCAGCGACAGAGCTGCTCAAAATGATCGTTGCCCCATCAGGTAGTTTATCGATGCTTTTATATTTTTGAGAGTATAGTGCTATTGGCTCGATATGGATTCCGCCAGCATTGACGAAATCATATCCATTTTCTTTAATTTGCGACTCTAAGTAAGGAATGTGCTGAAAATAGTTAGCATCCAATTCCTTATCATTCAACGCCTTATTCGGTAAAACGTAGTCCTGGAATGTTTCGATTTCCAATTCGATTCCTTTTTCTTTAAGAAGCGGCTTAGCTTCCTCAAGGATTTCAGCATGCGGAACATTGGATGCCCCTACAACTAATTTCTTCGATTCTTTTTCCGTACCACTGCCGCCTTTATCCTTTTCACTTCCACAAGCAGCCAAAGCGATAGATAACACTAAAATTAATGCAAAGCCTAAAAACTTTTTCATCCTATTCATCTCCCTTTATCTTTTGTCCAATTTAGATGTAATCACATCTCCAATAATTTGAATTATGAAGACGATAATTAGAATAACGATCGTCGCTACAAGCGTAACGTCATTTTGATTTCTTTGATAGCCGTCCAAATAGGCTAGATTACCAAGTCCGCCTGCACCGATGACCCCGGCCATTGCGGTATATCCAACCAATGCAATCGATGTTACCGTAATCCCGGAAATAAGGGCAGGCATCGACTCTGGAAGAAGGACCTTCCAAATGATCGTACTCGTTTTTGCCCCCATGGATTTAGCGGCTTCGATTACACCCTTATCGATTTCACGCAGGCCGATTTCAACCATACGCGCATAAAATGGGGCAGCCCCGATAATAAGTGCCGGCAGTGCAGCGTTCTCTCCGATCATGGATCCGACGAGTGCTTTAGTGAAAGGAATGAGCAGCACGATCAAAATAAGAAATGGAATGGAACGGAATATATTAACGATAGCACTCATGACCCCGTTAATCACCCGATTTTCCCACATATTACCCTTCCCTGTCAGGAACAGGATCAATCCTAATATTATGCCTATAAAAAAGGTTGCCACTACAGAGACGCTTGTCATGTAAAGCGTTTCTTTCGTTGCTTCAATAATGTCTTCCCAATCAATATTCGGCAATAATTCTTCAAGCATGAGTAATCACCTCCACGCCTACCTGCTGTGCTTTAATGAATTCGATTGCGCGGAGCATTTCATCCTCAGTGCCATCAAGATGGATAAACAATGTTCCATATGAACCGCTTCTTGTTTGGGATATCTTACCTTGAACGATATTGACATCCAACTCGAAGTTACGTACAAGCTTGGTGATCAACGGGCTTTCTGCATGATCACCTACAAAGGTCAATTGAATCACTTTGCCTGCAGGATAACGTTCGAGCAAATGGTCCATCGTTTCTTTCGTTTCTTCCGGTTCCGTTACCTGCTGCACGAAACGCTTTGTCATTTGTTCTTTAGGATTCTTGAAAACATCCAGGACAGGACCCTGTTCAACAACTTGCCCGTTTTCCATCACGGCGACGCGATGACAGATTTTACGTATTACATGCATTTCATGTGTTATCAAGACGATCGTCAATCCTAGGCGCTGATTGATGTCAACAAGCAATTCGAGTATGGAGTCGGTAGTCTGCGGATCCAAGGCAGATGTCGCTTCATCACACAGCAGCACTTTAGGGTCATTTGCCAAAGCCCTCGCTATGCCCACCCTTTGCTTTTGCCCTCCGCTTAATTGTGAAGGATAGGCCTTTTCCCTGCCTTCCAGTCCGACTAACTTGATCAATTCGTTCACACGCTTGATCCGTTCCGCTTTAGAAACACCAGCAATTTCCAATGGGAAAGAAATATTATCCTGAACGGTCCTTGACCATAATAGATTGAAATGTTGGAAAATCATGCTGATTTCTTGACGTGCCTTACGGAGCTGAGCCCCTTTAATTTTTGAAATTTCCTTCTCAGCCACCACAACGGATCCCTCTGTAGGAGTTTCCAATCCATTGAGCATTCTGATTAAAGTACTTTTCCCCGCTCCACTGTAACCGATGATACCGAAAATCTCGCCTTTATTTATTTCAACATTCACATTATTTACAGCCTTGATCGTCTCACTGTTTCCTTTTCCTGTTCGGAACAGCTTACTGACTTTCGTCAATGTAATCATTAATCCTCACCTCTTTTATCCAATAAAACCTATGAACTTAGTTGATTTCTTTACATTATTAGTCTGTTTCTCATAACATGCACATGTTTTCCCCATTAAAACTGAAAAAACCTTTCTGCATGAGCAGAAAGGCAGGTGAAGAAACAGGCCTTTCTCTCATCTTCCAAAGTAATTAAACTTTGTGTGAATTGGCACCTTTCCAAGGAAATCTCCTTGTCGGTTGCCGGGTTTCATCGGGCACATCCCTCCACCTCTCTTGATAAGAGCTAATATATAGAATATTTGTACATCATTAAGTTCTTTAGTATGGAGAAATTTTATCATAGATAAAAAAGGAGCGCAATGTATATTATTTCTAGTTCAAGAATGAACAGGAACTCTGCTTAAAGCGTTTTGGAAGTCAAGGAGACGATATTCGTCGCTTTTTCAATTGCCTGCTCTAAATCTTCTATTAAGTCGTCTACATTTTCAATCCCAATTGATAAACGGACTTGATCGGCACTTACACCCGCTTTCGCAAGACCCGCCTCATTCAATTGTTGATGGGTCGTACTGGCTGGGTGGATGATCAAGCTCTTCGCATCCCCTACATTCGCCACATGGGACCATAATTCCACCGAATTGATAAGTTTTGCCCCAGCTTCGCGATTACCTTGTATTCCAAAAGTCACGACAGATCCAGCTCCCTTAGGCAAATATTTATCCGCAAGGGCCTTATCGGGATGATCCTCATCACCAGGATGCGAAACCCAAGTCACGGCAGGATGGTTTTTTAAATATTCAATGACAGACTTGGTGTTTGATAGATGCTCTTTCATCCTTACATGCAGCGTTTCAAGTCCAAGCGTAAACTGGAATGCACTTTGGGCACTTAGCGCAGGGCCTAAATCACGAAGTAACTGGACTCGGGCTTTCGTTATGAATGCGGCAGGTCCAACTGCCTCGGCATATACCAGACCGTCATAACTTGGGTCAGGCTCCGTGAAGCCAGGGTAGTTTGGCGAGTTCCAATCGAACTTCCCTCCATCCACGATGACACCGCCTAGTGTCGTTCCATTTCCCAGAAGCCATTTTGTAGCGGAATGGATGACGATGTCCGCGCCAAAATCAATTGGTCTGCAAAGATATGGTGTTGCAAAGGTATTATCAATGATTAAAGGTATGCCGGCTTCATGGGCGATTTTCGCTACCGCTTCAATATCAAGCACCCTCAAACTTGGATTACCGATCGTTTCGGCAAAAATGGCTTTAGTTCTTGGCGTAATCGCCCTTTTGAAATTTTCAGGGTCATCGGGAGAAACGAACCTCACTTTGATCCCATATTTAGGAAGAGTATTTTCAAAAAGGTTATACGTACCGCCATATAATGTAGAGGCTGAAACAATCTCATCACCTGCACCGGCAATGTTCAGGATTGAAAGTGAGATGGCAGCCATTCCGCTTGCTGTTGCCAATCCGCCGATGCCACCTTCCAATAAGGCCATTCTTTCTTCAAAAACGCTGACCGTGGGATTATGAAGCCGTGTATATATATAGCCATTCTCCTTTAGGCCAAATAAATTCGCTGCATGGTCGGTGTCTTTGAACAAGTATGCATTGCTTTGGTAGATAGGAACGGCACGGGCACCTGTTTCATCAGTTTGCAGACCGCCATGAACACTCAATGTTTCAAAACGCAACTTTTTCCCTGACATATGGTTTCACCTTTTTCTATGGATTTAGTTGGAATTTTATGATATCTGGCCTTTTATAAACAAAAAAACCACTTCAACAAGAAGAGGTCTCAAGAACACACCTCATCTACCAGAGCCAACACTCTGCTGGAATTAGCACCGTATATAAAATTTATACCGGTTGCCGGGCTTCGTCGGGCCAGTCCCTCCGCCACTCTTGATAAGAACTATTAAATTCTGCCATTACTTAATTCAAAATATATCATTTTAGAATAAATCAGTCAATGAATTGTTAGAATATTCTTTGTTTAATTCCAATCTCGCATTCAAATGTCCGCAACAAAGAAACCAACCACGGTTCTGATTGGTTTCTTAGCTGATTTCCTTAAGCAATCCGTACAAATAAGGAACGGATTGAAAGGCATATATTTTTGTGTGCAGCTTTCCTTTTTTGAAAAGCAATAAACAGGGCACACTTTCGATTTCATATGATTCGGCAATTGCTTGGACATAGTTCATATTCATTTTGCCTGCCTTCAATTCCGGGAACAGCTCCAAGGATATCGTCAGCATCTTGGAGGCAACCTGACAAGTGCCGCATAAAGGCGTATATAAATATAAGCAAAAGGTTTCCCCATTTTCAACAGCAAGCTTACACTCTTCTTCTTTCCATTCCTGCATCAATTAGTCGTTCACCCTTTGACTTAAAAATTTCATTTTCACATTCATATTGGCAGATAGTAGCACAGTTGCGATATGATGTTCGGGTGAGCTTTCCACTTCTTTGTACATTTTATTAATATACAGGTGGTTTGCTTCCGGCATTTCCCTTCGGAACTGCTTCCGCAGCTTTTCTCCTGATTCATCTGCGTCAAAAAGGAGATAAACATCACGATCCATCAATTCATCCACTAATTCATCCAGCTTAGTTAATGATATGGTCCCATTTGTACATCTTATTTCCACATCTTCATTTAAAACGGAGGCAACTTTTCTTCTATCGGAACTGCCTTCTACAATAATCACTTTATCGAATTCGCCCCACTCCATGTCATCACTCCATCTCATGAATTATGTGCGCAACTGCCGCTGTATAAAATGAAAAAGAGAGCAGGCCCATTCAGTCCCCCCTCTCCTTCTTTTTAACCGTTGATTAAACTCTCATACTCTTCAGCGCTCATCAAGTTTTCAATATCACTGCTATTAGATGGTTCAAGTACGACCATCCATGCCTTTTCATAAGGAGACTCATTTACATATTCCGGGTTGTCACTTAAATCTTCGTTTACTTCAACAACCTTGCCACTGATAGGTGCATAAAGCTCAGAAACTGTCTTAACGGATTCAACACTTCCAAATGGTTCGTTCGCTTTCAATTCATCGCCGATTTCCGGAAGCTCAACGAATACGATGTCCCCAAGCTCGGACTGTGCGAAAGCTGTAATCCCAATGCGCACTGTTCCATCTTCCGTTTTGACCCATTCATGTTCTTTAGTGTAACGAAGTTCTTTTGGTGTTGTCGTCATTATTAACCCTCCATATGTACATCTTATTTTATCTATTTCATTATAAGGTAGATAGTGTGTTTAAGTAAGGAATTAACCAAATATTTTGTGAAATTTCAGTTCCAAACCTGTTCGAATTGCTCTTCTTTGAAACCTACCGTCACTTTAGTGCCATCTGTAACAATCGGCCTTTTCAGAAGCATTCCATCCGTGGACAATATATCAAGCATCTCTGCTTCAGAAGCTTCTTTCAGCTTATCCTTTAAGCCCAGCTCCCGATATTTTTGACCGCTGGTATTGAAGAACTTCTTCAATTCCAAATTGCTGATTTTATATAGTTTTTCTATTTCTGTTCGCGAAGGCGGATTTTCAGCTATATGGATCGCTTCATATTGCAGTTCATGATTATCCAGCCACTTCTTCGCATTACGGCATGTGCCGCATTTTGGGTACCAATATAATGTTAAGCCCATCATTTCACCACCTATCAATAGAATACCCGTTTTCAGCACGCAATACAACGAAATGTCTTTTGAATTTCCGTTGCGATTTCATCAAAGGAAATAAAGGGAATGCCTTTACGGGCATTCCCTTTACAGATTCTGATTCATTGCTTATAGAGCATATTTTTCCGCTTCGATCACTTTTACGGAGGCTTCACGTTTTTTCGCAATGACATTGATCGGATTGTGTCTTGTCAGCTTGCGGAGCGACGAAAGCATGATTCGAAGAGTATCGCCTGTTTCCACCGCAATTAACGTTTCTTTTGCATGCTGTTCTATTTCATTGAAAGCTTCCTGAACGAAGATTTCAGTGTAAAGCACTTTTTGTTTGTTCTTCTCCAGGCCTGTAGCTGCAATAGCTTTCTCCGTACGCAATACCACGGATTCAGCTGCATAGGCAAGGGATACGATATCGGCAATGTTTGAGAGGATTTCTTGTTCTTGATCAAGAGTTTTGCCGTATTTCTGTGCCGCTAGGCCAGCCGCCAAAATACCGATTTTCTTAGCGTTCCTAACAAGTATCTTTTCTTGTGCCAGTGGCTCATCGCCAGGCTCTTCCGGCATCATCATCATTAATTCCTCTTGCAGGCCTTGGGCTTTTTGAAGAAGCGGCAATTCCCCTTTAAGTGCTTTTTTCAGGAAAGT
Source organism: Brevibacillus sp. JNUCC-41 (assembly GCF_014844095.1). Lineage (NCBI taxonomy): Bacteria > Bacillati > Bacillota > Bacilli > Caryophanales > Bacillaceae > Peribacillus > Peribacillus sp. JNUCC41. The sequence goes on from NZ_CP062163.1 coordinate 1,398,068, forward strand.
TCCCGGGACAAGCAATCGGTTGATTTCATTTGTACCTTCAAAGATCCGGTTAATACGGGAATCGCGATATGCTTTTTCAATTTCATACTCCTGCATGAAACCATAACCGCCATGAAGCTGTACGCCTTCATCTGTAACATAATCCAATACTTCGGAAGCGAAGAATTTATTCAATGAACACTCAATGGCATATTCAGCAACTGCGGCCGCCATTGATTTCCCATCTTTCACTTGCTCATCCGTCAATTTGCTTTGTCTTTGATCATAAAGGCCAACGGTACGATATACAGAGCTTTCTGCTGCATAAATTTTAGCGGCCATTGTTGCAAGTTTTTCTTTCGTCAAGTTAAAATCGGAAATTTTCGTTTTGAACTGTTGACGTTGATTCGTATAAGCAGCTGTAATCTCAAGAGCACGTTTAGATCCGCCGACCGCACCAACGCCTAATTTATAGCGGCCGATATTCAGGATATTGAAAGCGATGACATGCCCTTTTCCGGCTACACCCAAAAGGTTTTCGACTGGTACATGTACGTCTTCAAGTATTAATGTACGTGTTGATGAGCTTTTGATTCCCATTTTCTTTTCTTCAGCGCCAGTTGATACGCCTTTATAATCACGCTCAACAATGAAAGCCGAGAATTGTTCGCCGTCGATTTTGGCGTATACACAGAAGACATCTGCAAAACCTGCATTTGTAATCCATTGTTTTTCACCGTTTAAAATATAGTGTGTTCCTTCTGGATTCAATTTCGCCGTCGTTTTTGCTCCCAAGGCATCTGAACCTGAGCTTGGTTCCGTTAAGGCATACGCAGCAATCTTCTCACCTGTCGCCAGTAAAGGGAGGTATTTTTTCTTTTGTTCTTCATTCCCGAATAATACGATCGGCAAAGATCCGATACCTACATGTGCACCATGTGTAATTCCGAACCCGCCTGCAAGCGCCATTTTTTCCGTGATCAATGCCGAACTGATTTTATCAAGACCCAATCCGCTGTATTCCTCAGGAACATCAGCACCAAGTAAACCGATTTCTCCTGCATGCTTCAGTAATTTAACGGAACGGTCAAATTCATGGTTTTCTAAATGTTCAACCTGCGGCAGAATTTCATTCACTACGAAATCCTCGGCAGTTTTGGCGATCATTTTATGCTCATCAGAATAATCTTCCGGTGTAAACACTTGATCATACGTAATATCTTCTACTAAAAAAGCTCCGCCTTTAATGAGGTTATCTGTAGTTTGATTTGACATGTTATTTCCTCCTAAGTATTTAAGATGGTAAGCCCGCCGGAAGCATGAGATTCCGGGAGGCGTGGGATTACGCCAATAATTCAAATACTCCAGCAGCACCCATTCCGCCGCCGATGCACATTGTCACGACTCCGAACTGTTGGTTCCTGCGCTTCATTTCATGAAGCAGGCTTAATGTCAATTTTGCTCCCGAACATCCTAGTGGATGGCCTAAAGCGATGGCTCCGCCATTTACATTGACAATCTCTTCATTCAATCCGAGCTCACGAATGATTTGGATGGATTGGGAAGCAAAGGCTTCATTCAATTCAAATAAACCAATATCCGATAACTCAAGACCTGCTAGTTTCAAAGCCTTAGGAATGGCTGCAATCGGTCCGATGCCCATAATTTCAGGCGGTACTCCTGCTACTGCAAAGGAAAGGAACTTACCCATTGGTTTCATCCCTAATGAAGAGGCCTTTTCCCTATCCATGACCATGACCGCGGCTGCACCATCACTCGTTTGTGATGAATTCCCTGCTGTTACGGATCCTGTAACAGAGAATGCGGGTCTCAGTTTTTTCAACACTTCAGCAGTCGTGCCTGGACGAACGCCCTCATCCTGTGTAAAAGCAAATGACTTTTCCTTTAATTTAAGATCTGGTCCCACTGAACGGAGGGTCACTTCAACCGGTACGATCTCATCGGAAAACTTTCCTTCTGCAATGGCCTTAGCAGCCTTTTGATGACTTCTAACAGAAAATGCATCTTGATCTTCACGGGAAATGCCGTATTTTTTCGCAACGGCTTCAGCAGTATGTCCCATGCCCATATAATATTCCGGTGCCGTTTCCGCAAGTCTCGCGTTCGGACGTGTTACATGGCCCATCATAGGCAAAAGGCTCATGGACTCCGCTCCGCCTGCAATGACTGTATCACTTTGGCCGAGCATGATTCTTTCCGCTCCATAAGCGATACTTTGCAACCCGCTTGAACAGTAACGATTAATCGTTATGGCCGGTACTGAATAAGGCAATCCTGCCAATGCTCCAATGTTACGCGCCATGTTCAATCCTTGCTCCGCTTCAGGCATTGCACAACCGATAATCAGGTCATCTATGTTGCCTTCATAATTCCCTGCCCGCTTTAACGTTTCCTTTACAACAAGAGCCCCTAAATCATCAGGACGTACACTAGCAAGAGAACCTTTTTTCGCTCTTCCTACCGGAGTCCTTGCTCCAGCTACTATTACCGCTTCTTTCATGAGGATCCCCCTTACTCATTTTTAAGCTATCGATCTATTAATCTTCGTTTTTTGCCATATCATCTATTCATCAATTACGGAGCGGTTTACCTTTAACAAGCATGTGCTGCATCCTTGCCTGGGATTTCGGAGTCGAAATCAGTTTTAGGAATGCCTGCTTTTCTAGATTCAAGATATACTGTTCATCTACTTCCGTGCCAAATGGGAGTTTTCCTCCTGACAGGACGTATGCAAGCTCTTTGGCTATGACAAGGTCATGATCTGATAAGAATCCTGAAAGGCGCATGGATTCCGCCCCTAATAGAAGTGTGGCATATCCAGTTTCACCTACGACAGGAATCTTTGTGCGGGCTGGAGCGGTATAACCTTGTTCATGCATGGAAAGTACCGCCTGTTTCGCATCATATAGCTGATGATCCGCATTCACGCTTATTCCATCAGCTATATTAAGGAAATTATTCTCTCTCGCTTCCTCGGCTGATGTCGAAACTTTTGCCATGGCGACCGTTTCAAATACTTGGTTGGCCACTTTCTGTAAGTCGAAGTCGACGCCCTTCGGCATATTCTTCAAAGTCTTCACATAAAGCTCTTTAGTTCCGCCGCCGCCTGGAATCAACCCTACGCCAGCTTCCACTAATCCCATATATGTTTCAGTCGTTGCCTGGATGCGCGCTGCCGGAAGTGACACTTCAGCACCCCCGCCAAGTGTCATATTAAACGGGGCAACCACTACGGGAACTGCACTGTACTTAATTTTCAGCATCGCCTTTTGGAATTGGCTGATGACCATATCAAGTTCAAGAATATTGTCATCCTGCGCTTCCATCAGCATCATTGCAATATTAGCGCCTACACAGAAATTCTTTCCTTGGTTTCCGATGACCAGGCCTTTAAAATTCGCTTCCGCTTCTTCGACCGCCGCATTGATCATTTGTATGATATCCAGACCGATTGCATTATTCGGTGAAGTGAATTCAAGAAGAGCCACTCCATCGCCAATATCCATCAAGCTTGCACCACTGTTTTTCTTGATTACGCCTTTTTGCTTCTTGGTCGCTTTAAGATTGATCACTTTAGGATTTTCGACAAGTTCTTTATATTCACCATCATCATAATAGTGAACAATGCCATTTTCTTCTTTATAGAAAGAACTGAAGCCTTTAGCGATCATATCCTTCACCCATTGCGGAACGGCGATGTCTTCCGCTTCCATTCGGGCTACCGATTTTTCTATCCCTATCGCATCCCAGGTTTCAAAGGGACCTGTGGACCATCCGAAGCCCCATTTCATCGCTTGATCGATCGCCACGATGTCATCCGCGATGTCCCCAAGCAGCTGGGCAGAATACACAAGTGCCGGATTCAGAACATTCCAAAGTAATTGGCCGGCACGGTCTTCGCTATAAACAAGCGCTTTCATTTTATTTTCCAAGCCCTTGGCCTGTTTAGCCATTTCGATGGAAGGCGTTTTTAATCGTTTTCGTGCATCATATTCAAGGGTTTCGGGATTCAGTTCAAGGATTTCCTTGCCTTTTTTCAAGAAAAAACCTTGGCCTGACTTGCTTCCAAGCCACCCATTTTTAAGCATTTCATTCATGAAATCAGGTATTTTGAAAACCTCTTTTTCTTCTCCATCCACCTGGTCATATACGTTTCTGGCAACATGTGCAAAGGTATCCAATCCAACTACATCAAGTGTCCGGAAAGTAGCGCTAGTAGCCCTCCCAATCAAAGGACCTGTAACCGAATCGACCTCACCAACACTGTATCCGCCTTTTTGCATTTCACGCAAAGTGACCAATAATCCATAAGTTCCAATGCGGTTTGCGATGAAGTTAGGAGTATCCTTGGCTTCGACGACACCTTTTCCCAGTACATCTTCCCCGAATCGTTTCATGAATCCGAGCACTTCTGGTGAAGTTGCTTTAGTAGGGATGATCTCCAACAATTTAAGATAACGCGGCGGATTGAAGAAGTGGGTTCCCAGGAAGTGCTTTTGAAAATCCTCCGAACGGCCTTCTGCCATCGCTTCGATTGAAATTCCGGATGTATTCGATGAAACGATGCTTCCCGGTTTACGATGCTGATCAACCTGGGCAAACACACTTTGCTTAACCTCAAGCTTCTCAACAACCACTTCGATGATCCAATCGACATCCTTTAAACGACTTATATCATCTTCCAGGTTTCCCGCCTCGATCAACGCAATGTTTCCCTTAACCGAAAGCGGAGCTGGTTTCTGTTTTAAAAGTTTCGTAATCGCAGTTTGGCTGATGCGGTTACGCACTTGTTTATTATCTAATGTCAGTCCCTTTTTCTTTTCGTCCTCAGTGAGTTCACGAGGTACAATATCCAATAGTAAAGTCGGAATGCCGATGTTAGCAAGGTGTGCAGCAATCCCTGATCCCATAACTCCTGACCCTAGAACAGCAGCCTTTCGTATTTGTCGAACCAAGTTTATATCCCCCTTACGCAATTTATTGAATGAATGCTCATTCATTTTTAATTCAAAAAAATTTGAATATTTTTTCTTATTACTAATATAGAATATATTTGGAAATTCCGCAATGATTAAACAGGAAAAAAATATTTTTTTCTCTGGGTTCTTAAGGTTATTTCTCCTCCATTCAGCTAAAAATAATCGGGCAGGAGGTGACTTATATAATGAAGCGTAAAGATAACCCTTCTAAAGCAGCCGTGAGCGCAGCAAGCGTTAAAGGCAATGCCGGACCTGGCGCCGAACGTCAACATGGAATCAATAAAGTGAACAGCCAGAACAATCAGTTCAAAAGATAATCCTTCTTAATTTGAACAGCCGTCTCTTTTCCGGGGCGGCTCTCGTATCTATTTCTTGAATAGGCCTTTTAAAACGAAAGCAATATTGGCCGGTCTCTCCGCAAGGCGGCGCATGAAATATCCATACCAATCCGTACCATATGGAACATACACCCTTACCTTATATCCTTCTTTAGCAAGTTCAAGCTGCTTTTCAGTGCGGATGCCATATAACATTTGAAACTCAAAACAATCCAGGGGAATTCCCTGATCTTTGACCAAGTCCCTCGTATAATCAATGATTTTATCATCATGTGTGGCAACGGCTGTGTAATGGCCATTTTGCATATGCTTCTTGATGATTTTCTTGAAATTCTCATCCACATCTTTTTTCTCGGGAAAGGCCACTTCCCTCGGTTCTTTATAAGCTCCTTTAACAAGTCTTAGATTCGGCTGGTATGCATCCAATTCCTCGATATCCTTCTCAGTCCGATACAGATATGCTTGGATGACAGTCCCCAATTCATTATATTCAGACTTAAGGTTTTTGAATACATCCAAAGTCGGCTGACAGCGCGGAAAATCTTCCATATCAAGCGTCACGAAAACACGATGGGCTTTAGCTTCATCTAATATCCTCCGCATGTTATTCATTACGACTCGTTCAGATACATCCAGGCCCATCGAGGTCAGCTTAAGTGATAACTGTGAATCCAGTTCATTTGTGCCGATCATGCGGATCGCTTCGATGCACTCAGCTGCCATCTTCCTTGCTTCTTGTTCATCCTCAATGAATTCACCTAAATAATCAATGGTGACAGCAAGCCCTTTCCGGTTAAGATCTGCAATCACTTCACATGCCATATCCAAGGATTCCCCTGCCACGAAACGAGATGCCCCAAACCGCAGCCCGTATTTTTTCGCTGCCTTTGTCATGCCTTTATTCTTTGATAAAAAAAGGAATAGATTTTTCAAAATTCTTTCCATCTGCATTCCCCTCCCAAATCATTTTGGAAAATAGATGCACAAGATTACTTTACCATTTAATTCATTTTTCAGATATTTAGAATCAAGAATAAAAAAATTCATAAAGGGAAAATTAAGCTCGTTTAAAGAACACGTAAGGAGGTAGAATGATGGAACAGCAAAATTCGTTTAATAGCCAACAGCAATCCACCGGCTTTATGAAACAGCCGCCGGAAATGGTTTCGGTGAAAGATAGCCTATACTTAACCGATATGCTTGCATGGAATCTTAATGCGGTTAAAAAAGCACATTTTTTTGCCACACAGTGCAAGGACCCGCAAATCATTGATGCGTTAAATCGGTGCGGACTCATGCATCAACGCCATTACGATACCATTTTGAAACATTTGAACCCGGACCAAAACCAGGTTCAACAACAATACCAGTAAAGGAGTGTTCTTGATGCCCAATGAAAACAAAGTCCAAAATCCTGAATCTCCCGTGGCAAAGACACCGCAAATGAATGACAGGGATTTTATAAATGATATGCTCACAACTGAAAAGTACTTTTGCAACTCCCTTTCCGTTGCCCTGCATGAGATGAGTAACCAAGCATTATTCCAAGACATTTTCTCCGTTTCCAAAGAAAATCAGGAAATGCAGCGAGAACTCTATAACATTATGTTCGAAAAAGGCTGGTATAGTTTAGAAAAGGCGCAAGCAACAAGCTTAAACCAATCGTATCAACAATTTTCCGGTTATAAAAATCAATTTCCATCTGGAACGAACATTCAATAAGCAAACATTGAGGGGGGTGAATTCTGCTCCTTTTGTTTTTGAGCTACAAGTAAAGCCGGCCCATGGGGGCCGGCTTTATTTTTAGATATCCGTTGAAAACATATACTTCTTATAGTGATACCGAATGCTGAATATTAAGCCCATGGCCATCATGTTCCCCATTAGCGAGCTTCCTCCATAACTGATGAATGGAAGCGGAATCCCCGTAATCGGCAAAAGCCCTACCGTCATGCCGATATTTTGAAAGACGTGGAACGTCAACATGCTTATAACACCAACACAGATATATGTATAGAAGTTATTTTTCGTGTCCATTCCCGTTTTTGTAATATGATAAATCAACAGGAAAAACAAGGAAATAATGATGCTTGATCCGATGAAGCCGAATTCTTCACCGATGATGCTGAAAATGAAATCCGAATGGCTCTCAGGCAAATACACTTCCCTCGAACCGATTCCCTTGCCTGTGGTCTGGCCGGAACCGATGGCCAGTAAGGATCTGGTTAAGTGATACCCTTCGGAGCTGGCATAATTATATGGATCCAGCCAAGAATAGATACGGCCGAATTGATAGGATTTTACCCCTAGATATTTTTCCAGGATCTCCGGCTTCCAAAGGACAAAGTACAGGACCGTTGAAGCGACGACAATTCCTCCCGAAACGATCGGCAGGAGGATCCTCCATGTTACCCCTGAAATGAAAATCATTCCGAGCATGATTGACAGGATGACAAGCGCGGTACCCAAATCCGGCTGTTGCATGATTAACATTAAGGGGGCACCTGTCACAAGACCGATTTTAATAAGCAGCCAGATATCCGTTTGAATCGTTTTCAGCGTGTTTTTGAGATGGTGGTTCGATATGACATTGGCTAGAGCCAAAATCAGGAAAACCTTCATGAATTCCGATGGCTGAATCGAACCGACTCCCGGAATTTTGAACCAGCTTCTTGCACCATTTATATTAGGTACGATGCTACTTGGCATAATGATCAGCAAAAATAGCAAAAACAATCCGAATCCATAGGCGTACCAAGAAATTTTTTTCAGTTGGTCCGAATCTAGTGTGATGAACCCTAATACGATTCCAACCCCCACTATATACCAAAAAATTTGTTTAATTAAGAAGTTTTCAGCGTACTGTCCAGTCGTTTGGGCACTATAGATTGCTAAGCAACTTCCAACGCATAATAACAGCAATATTGTGACCAAAGAAAAATCTATTCGAGATGAAAATTTATTTTGTTCTTCCATACTTAACTCTCCCTTAAAAAGGCTCCTGCGAAACATCTATAAATACACTTATTCATTATACTTTAAACAAATAAAATCACAACTATATCGAAGAATTGTTTAAAGGCTTCTTGGAGTTATTTCCATGAAGCCTGTAGGCAGGGGGAATTATGCATGTGATTCCTTTGATTTTCTTCGTTTCAGCAATCTGCTGACCAATCCATGGCTTGGGGAGAAGAGAAAGGCCAATCCGAATAATATGGCGGCCGATCCCACCATGCAACCTGATATCGAGGCATCCAAAATGGTGGCTGAAAAGTAGCCGATGACGGAACTTAGCACCCCGACCCCGATACTGGCCCATATCATGCGGCTTAAGCGATCTGACAGCAGATAAGCCGTTGCCGCGGGTATGATGAGCATTCCAACTACTAAAATGGAACCTACACTATCAAAAGAAGCTACAGTTGTCAGGGAAATGAGGCTCATCAATAAGTAATGAAAGAACAGTACAGGAATTCCCATTGCAGCCGCAAGTGATGGATCAAATGACACGAGTTTAAACTGTTTGAAGAAAAGGAAGATCAGTATGAGGTTCAGGATAAAGCAACTGCCGACAATCCAAACAGCTTTTGGTCCAGCTTCGATTCCCGCGATTGTCATCGTGTTCCAGGGAGAATAGGCTATTTCGCCATAAAGGACATGTTCCAGGTCAAAATCTATTTGTTGCGTAAACAAGCTCACGAGTACGATCCCCGTTGCAAAAAGGGAAGTGAATACAATCCCGATCGCTGCGTCAGATTGAACGCCCGACGATTGGAAAAGCTGGATCAAGAATACGGTGAGCAAGCCGAGCGCAGCTGCCCCTATCAGCATCGGAACAGAGTCACGAGTCCCGGTTATTAAAAATGCCAATACGATTCCGGGCAAAACGGAATGACTGATGGCATCCCCAATCAACGTCAATTTCCTGACTATCAAAAAACATCCCAATACACTGCAAGCACTCGCCACCAATGCTCCGACTAAAATAATCCAAAAATCATTCATGATGAGTGGCTCCCTTTCCTTCTATTCTGTTCGAGAGAATATTTCTTTTTCGTCGATCCCCTTCTCCATATAGATGAAAGCACTCCGCGTTTAGGTGCAAATAGCATGGAAAAGAAAAACCATACCGTCGCGGATAAGACAATTAACGGTCCTGTTGGCAAATCATTGACCGAAGTACTGATCAACGTTCCAGACACACCGCTCAACATTCCGAATATGCCAGACAGGATGACCATGATATGAAGCCGCTCAGTCCAATACCTCGCAGAAACCGCAGGCGTAATCAGTAAAGAAGCCATCAATACGACACCTACAGCCTGGATACCGATCACCACAGCTGCCACGATCAGCATCATGATGAAATAATCCAGAAAAACAACCGGCAATCCCATCCCCTTAGCAAACCCAGGGTCGAAGGACAGTAATTTGAATTCTTTAAAAAATACGGTACAAGTGAAAATGAGAAAAAAGGAAACCGTCATCATCATATATACATCGGACATGACCATTGACGCCGTCTGCCCGAATAAAAAGGTATCCAATCCACTCTGGTTTCCATACTCACTCTGCTGAATCTGTGTAAGCATGACAATTCCGAAGCCAAAGAAGGAAGATAAGACGATTCCCAAGGCCGCATCCTGCTTGATCTTACTGTATCTCGTAAGCACACTGATCAAGAAGACAGCCACTAAGCCAGCCAGGGCCGCACCTATTAGAAAATAAGAAGTGGATTTCACTCCAGTTAAAATGAAGGCGACACAGATACCGGGTAACGCTGCATGTGCGAGCGTATCGCCAAGCAAAGATTGTTTTCTGAGGTAGGCAAAGCTGCCGATGACCCCGCTGCTTAATCCGAGGAACATCGTGCCAAGCAATATCCACCTTGTATTTGGATCAGTAATAATAGCCAGTATGTTCATCATGTACACCTCATTTTAATAAAAGGCCGGATTTCGTGTCTGATAGTATCGCTAAGCGGCCTCCATATGTTGCCTGTAAGTGTTCTGGAATGAATACTTCCTCCGTCGGACCTATTTTCATCACCTTTTTATTCAATAACATCGTCCAGTCGAAATATTCCTTCACGGTCGATAGATCATGGTGCACAACTAGAACGGTTTTGCCTTTTTCCTTCAATTCCATCAGCAATTGTATGATTGCTTTCTCTGTTGCGGCATCCACCCCTACGAACGGTTCATCCATAAAATAAATATCCGCTTCCTGTGCCAATGCACGGGCCAGGAATATCCGTTGCTGCTGTCCACCTGATAGCTGGCTGATCTGGCGGTTAGCATATTCAGACATCCCTACCTTTTCCAGGCACTCCATCCCCTTCTGCCTTTCGGACTTACCTGGTCGCTTCAACCAGCCGAGATGACCATATCTGCCCATCATCACGACATCGAGTGCGTTGGTCGGAAAATCCCAATCCACTGACTCCCGTTGTGGTACATAGCCGATACTCTTCCTCATCGATTTATAAGTAGAACCCCTTATTGTGATTTGCCCTGATATTTTGGGGATCAATTCGAGTATCCCCTTTATCAATGTGGACTTCCCTGCTCCATTGGGGCCAATGATCCCGATTAAATTCCCTTCCGGCACCTCAAATGAGACATCTTCGATAACAGGCTTCTTATGATAAGCAATCGTTAAATTCTCGACCTTCAAAGCTGCTAGATTCATAGTTTCTCCCCCTTATTTCAAAGCACGGACGATTGTATCGGTATTATGACGGACCATTCCGATATACGTTCCTTCTTCCGTCCCTTTTTCACCCATGGCATCCGAGAACAATTCACCGCCGATTTTCACTTTGTGACCCTGCTTATCTGCTCCTTGAATGACAGCCTCGATGGCCTTCCTTGGTACGCTTGACTCAATGAAAATCGCTTTAATTTTGTTCTTCACAAGATAATTCCGCATATCCGTCACATCTTTTGATCCATATTCCGATAATGTATTGATCCCTTGGAGCCCTCTTACGTCCAGGCCGTATGACTGACCGTAGTACCCAAAAGCATCATGTGCTGTAACGAGCACCCGCTGATTTTTTGGTATTTTATTAATTTCGTCTTGAACATATTTATCGAGTTCCTCCAATTGCAGAACGTACTCTTCATAATTTTCGCGAAACTCTGCTTCATGGTCCGGATCATTGGCAATCAATTCTTTCTCCACTGCCTCCGCCGCAACGATCCAAAGCTTAACATCAAACCATACGTGGGGATCATGTTCCGATGCACTCACTTTGCGAAGTTGGTTCCCCTTGAAGCCCTCCGTTACGGCAATCGTCGGTTTATCCTTGCTCATCATTTCAAATATATCCGTCATTTTCCCTTCAAGATGCACACCGTTATAAAAAATCATATCAGCCGAATCCAGTGTCTTAACATCACCCTGTGTCGCTTTATATAGATGGGGGTCGACTCCCGGACCCATTAAACTGGTGACCTCGACATGTTTACCGCCGATATTCTCAACCAAATCTCCAATCATTCCCGTTGTTGCAATGATATTCAGCTTACCATTGCCTTTATCACTTCCAACCGTATCATTGCCACACCCCGCTAAAATCAGCAATGCAGCAATCACGCTCCCAATAGATTTCAGAAAACCCATCCATACTCCCTCCCTTTTTCCTCTTTCTAAAATAGTTTGCCATGTGCAAAAATAAGTGTAAAAATTTTTACATTGTCGTAAACGCTAAAAAGTTTCCTCTATACAACTTATTTCATACTATACACAAATATACAAAAAAGTGCAACTATTTTTTCAAACACTTCAAAAAGGACAATGACTTTCACACATGAAAAAACTGTCAGGAATCTCTACTGGGGAGCTTCCTGACAGTTGGTCATGCCGTACATGAAACAAACTCTGAAGTTATATTTATATTGTGGGGTTCTAATGGTGAATATAAACTATGGGGGCTATTTCGGAACGTTGTGAAATTCACGGGTAAATGCGCTGATTTTACGAGTAAAGTGCCAAAATTCACGAGTAAACGCTGATTTTACGCATTCCATGTGCATTGCCACTCACTTTTTCAAGGAAATTGCCAAGTACGCAAATCCCAATTCGATTCCGCAAAGCACAAAAAGGGTGATTAAAGTTTGGAACATCATGGTCTCCTCCTCCTCTAAGACTTAAAACAATCTTAAAGGATGAAACCCATACCAGAACAAGACCTTATTTGAAGAAATCTTCAGCAGCCCCACACTGTCCTCTTGCCCTGAAATGGGTTTCATACTGTACAATATAAAAAAAGAAAAAACGGTGATACCATGACAAATATTAAAGAAATAGCTCAATGTGCCGGTGTATCTGTCTCAACAGTGTCCCGTGTATTGAATGATCATCCATATGTAAGCCCAGATAAAAGAAAGAGCGTCTTGGAGGCCATCGATCGTTTGAATTATACGAGAAACATAAATGCCATTCATCTTTCAAAAGGTAAAACCAATCTTATCGGCATCATCATCCCCTTCAACAATCACCCATATTACGGGGCAATCGTTAACGGAATCACTAAACAGGCAAATGCAATTGGCTGTCATATCGTCATCTTTCAAACAAACTATGACAGAGAGAAGGAAATCGAGGCTTTTAATATGCTGCAAATGAAGCAGCTCGATGGCATTATCGTTTGTTCAAGGATTTCGGAAATGAAAATCCTTTTGGAATATCAAAAATACGGACCAATCATTTTGTGTGAAGATACGGCCCAGGCTGAATTCTCATCCATCAGCATTGATCATTATGCAGCTTTCTCCTGTGCCCTTGAGTACGTGATTGCTAAAGGATATAAGAAAATCGGATACAGCCTCGGCCGTAAAAAGAGCAGAAATAGTTCCCATCGTACAAAGGCCTTTAACGATATCATGAGTAAACATCAACTGATAAACAATAAAGAATGGCTGTTTGAAGGCAGTTATCACATCAAAGACGGTGAACAATTGTTTCAGGAATGGAATTCGATGATGGATAAACCTGAAGCCATCATCATCACGAATGATGACACGGCGGCTGGCTTCATTCTCACCGCTAAGAAATCGGGTATAAGGGTCCCGGAGGATGTGGCCATTCTCGGTTTCAATAATGATAGCCTGGGTGAAATGCTCGACATCACGACCATTTCCTTGCCGCTGGAATGGATTGGGAAAATGGCTGTGGACCTATTTGAGAATCCTGAGGTGGTCAAACATGTAAAACTGGACTACGCCCTTATAAAAAGAAGGACCGTTTAATGATCTCCATGCTTTATTTTGGTATATAGCCATTTGAATTCTTCCTTGCCGCCATCATTCATTAACTAGGAAAAAATAACCACATAAAATAATCATTGCGATATTCATGAGATTATTTTATAATTTTGATATAGTAAAGTTTACTCAATTACTAGCAATCTATTAGCGATTGCATGAATTTCATGAGAACTATCGTCTGACGTCACTTACAAGCTGGCGCAACGATTTTAGAAAATTGAATACTTCCTCATTTACCGATGAGTTAGAGGCTGCAGCTTATAAAAGTAAAACGGACGAGATTCTGGAAAATTCAAGACTCCGTTTGAAAGGATAAATTGCCGAAGTAAGGGTATATTCCATGTATATTCTTGCTGGCGGTGTTACCGAACAGGAACACCACTGTCACGCTTTTTCAAAAAAGCGTGGGGAGCTATCTTCGGAAGGATAAACGGGTTTATTATAAACAGCCGTCGATCTTTTTCGACTGCTGTTTTTTATTTTTCGTTCCCTTCCAATAAAAAGGAGTGTAACATCAATTGTCAAATTCACAATCAGCATCAAGCCCTACTGAACTGAAAAGGAGCCTGAAAGCGCGTCATTTAATGATGATTTCATTAGGTGGAACGATTGGAACAGGTTTATTTTTAGCAAGTGGCGGTGCCATTCATTCAGCCGGTCCCGGCGGTGCCTTGGTGGCATACGCAGTCATCGGCATCATGGTTTATTACTTAATGACAAGTCTTGCAGAAATGGCAGCGTTCATGCCAGTGGCCGGTTCATTCCGTGTCTATGCATCCAAATTCGTCGATCCGTCTTTCGGTTTTGCGATTGGTTGGAACTACTGGTATAACTGGGCAATCACCATTGCCGCTGAATTGGCAGCCGTTGTCTTAATTATGAAGTTCTGGTTCCCGGATAGTCCTTCAATTATCTGGAGTGCCATTGCATTAATCACTATGTTTCTTATCAATTACATGTCAGTTAAAGGTTTCGGGGAGGCAGAATTCTGGTTTGCCATGATCAAAGTCGTGACAGTCGTCATTTTCTTGATCACGGGTGTACTGATCATTCTCGGGATCATGGGTGGGAAAGACCCAATTGGTTTTTCAAATTTCACAATGGGCGAAGGTCCCTTTAACGGTGGGTTCTTCACGATCCTGGGCGTATTCATGGCTGCCGGCTTTTCATTCCAAGGAACGGAATTGCTTGGAGTGACTGCTGGTGAAAGTGAGGATCCAGAAAAAAATATCCCAAAGGCGATCAGATCCGTTTTCTGGCGCATCATCTTATTCTATATCCTTGCCATTTTTGTAATTGGAATGATCATTCCGTTTACCGATTCACGTTTATTGAGTGAAGATGTTGCCGTAAGTCCATTCACGCTTGTATTTGAACGGGCAGGCCTTGCATTTGCTGCATCCATCATGAACGCGATCATTCTATCATCCGTACTCTCTGCCGGTAACTCTGGCATGTACGCTTCAACCCGTATGCTATGGGACTTGGCACGTGATGGGAAAGCACCGAAATTCCTAGGCAAGTTAGATAAAAGAGGAGTACCCGTGAATGCACTTATCGTGACTTCTTTAGTAGGCTGCGTTGCATTCTTAGCTTCATTTTTCGGTGATGGCGTGGTTTATATCTGGTTATTGAACGCTTCAGGCATGGCGGGATTCGTCACCTGGGTCGGGATCGCGGTTGCCCATTATCGATTCCGCAAAGCTTACGCAGCTCAAGGCCTTGATATGAATGCTTTACCATTCCGAGCAAAAGGCTTCCCATTCGGGCCTATATTCGCACTTGTCCTTTGCCTTATCATTATCATCGGACAAGGCTATCAAGCTTTCAGCAGCGATGGAATCGACTGGAATTCAATGTTTGTTTCCTACATTGGCTTAATTTTATTTTTCGCCCTATGGTTCGGCTATAAAATCAAGCATAAAACGAAAATCATTCCCCTGGAGGAATGTGATCTTAAATCAAAATAATGCGTAAAGGACCTGTTCTAAGGAGAACAGGTCCTTTTTTCATTTCAAATGATAAACACGGCATTCATATGGACGCAGAGGTTTGCTGGAGATTCCTTCTTCTTCCTGATCATAATTGCCTATCAGCCTTGTGGCTGAATATGCATGCAGCTCTTCAGGCAAAGTATAGGAGGCATCCTCTTCTTTAAAGTTACATAGCACCAACAGCTTTTCTTCTTCAAACGATCTCGTGTAGGCAAATATTCGTTCATCATCCGGCCATAGCAGTTCAAAACGGCCATAAACGACGATTTCATGTTTCTTTCGTATTTGGATAAGCTTTTTATAAAAATGAAAAATGGAATTCGGATCATTATAGGCTTTTTCTGCATTAATCTCTGGAAAATTGGGATTAACCTTAATCCAAGGCGTCCCTTTCGTGAATCCTGCGTTCCGGGAGTCATTCCACTGAATCGGTGTCCTCGCATTATCCCTGCTTCGGGCGTGGATGGCTGACATCATCCGCTCTTTTGACCAGCCATGCGAATTGACGAGTTCTTCATATGAATTCAATGTTTCGATATCACAGTAATCATCGATGCCCTCAAATGCAACATTGGTCATGCCCAGCTCTTCCCCTTGATATATATAGGGTGTCCCTTGAAGCATATGAAGGCAAGCTGCAAGCATCTTTGCGCTTTCAATACGATACTTTCCATCATCACCAAACCTTGAGACAATCCGGGGCTGATCATGGTTGTTCCAGTATAAACTGTTCCATCCATCCCCCTCCAAACCAGTCTGCCACTTAGAGAGAATTCGCTTTAAATCGGTAAGCTTCCACTTATCATTACTCCATTTCCCTGCCGGTCCACTCCCCAAATCCATATGTTCGAATTGAAAGACCATATGTAGCTCACCACGATCTTTACCTGTGAACAATTGGGCCTCCTCCGGTGTGACGCCTGGCATCTCCCCAACTGTGATCACGTCATGTCCAGAAAGTGCCCGTTGATTGATTTCCTGCAAAAACTCATGTATGCGCGGGCCGTTCAGGAAAAAGGGGCTTCCATCGCCATACTGTTTCTCATGATGAACGGCTCCATCTGAATAGCTTTGATCTTTTGAAAGGAAATTGATGACATCCATCCGAAAGCCATCGACACCCTTATCCAGCCACCAAGTCATGATGCTGTAGATCTCTTCACGGAGCTTAGGGTTCTCCCAGTTTAAATCCGGTTGTTTCCTGCTGAATAAATGTAAATAATATTCATCGGTTCCTTCATCATATTCCCATGCTGAACCTTTAAAAACGGATTCCCAATTATTTGGTTCCTTTCCATTCCTTCCAGGTTTCCAAATATAATAATCGCGTTTCGGATTATCTTTTGAGGATCGGGATTCCTTGAACCACGGATGTTCATCAGAAGAATGGTTGATCACCAGGTCCATCATGATCTTCATTCCACGTTCATGAACCGCCTTCAACAACCTATCGAAATCAGCCATGGTCCCGAACTCAGTCATGATTGATTTATAATCACTGATATCGTACCCATTGTCATCATTGGGAGATTGATAAACAGGGGATAGCCATATCACGTTCACACCCAGCTCTTGTAAATAATCGAGTTTCATCAAGATCCCGTTTATATCCCCTATCCCATCACCATCACTATCCATAAAACTCCTTGGATACACTTGATACACAACTGCCTCTTTCCACCATGCTTTGTCCATGTCTTTCCCCCTCTTTGGCCGCATTGATATGATCATTACACCAATACCCCTATTATAAAGGGAAAAACTTCAGAATATTCTCCTTTTATTCAGCTATTCCCGTTTGAATCATTTCAATATCCAGATCTACCTCGATTGGAATATAAGGATATGCCTTCTCCCAATGTTCCTGATCGAAATTTCTTGTACTACTTTTAGCATGATCACCGATTGCAATCGGATCGATATTGTTCTCCTGAAACATGGCTACCATCTCATTTAATTTTTTTCCAATGACATGCTCGGCCCTGGCCTCTATTTTATTCAGGTCGACCGCTTTGCCCAAGTCGTAGCCTTGGACCTCCAGCAGACTCGCTTTTAATTTCACTTCAATCCTGACCTTAGGGTCTTGATTTGCATCCGAAATATGATAATGGACACGTGACTCCACGTTATTGATATCTGTAAAATCATTTTCCTTCCATTTAATTTCATAACTCCCCATCCTAAAGTTTTCAGTAAGGACTTTAAATAAAAATCCGTCCTCATATGGAATATATTTACCAATATAACGATCCTTTTTAAACAGGGCGATCCCTTTTACCCTTATTTGGTCCCCTGCCGTTTCCAATAAGGGCAAGACCGGATCGATTCCTTTACCATGACACGCATATAAATACCTGTGAAGATCCACATTAGGCAAATTAGTCTTTATATTCTGTTCGATCAGTTCTTTCACTTGAACCCCTGGAGTTTTAATCAACTTCGGCTCCATTTTAACTACATCCTCCGCTTTGCCATGAACGACCGCTAAATACAAATTCCTTCCCACCATTGGGTCACGCCTATATGTATCGACATAATCATTCAACCCATTGCCTGCCAATTCTTCACCATAGAGAATAACCGTCAGTCTACCACCGACAATCGGGTATGGCGTTTTTGCATTTTTCTGCTGACGGGCTGCCTTTATATCATGGGAGACCGCTTCATATACTTCTTTACCTAGATTTGCTTCCTTCCCAGGCTGAGGCACGCTGACAACGACCGTACCTTTGATCTTTTTGCCTTCGGCATCATCATAACCTACGACTTCAGCAATTAAAATATCTTCTAATATTTGTTTTTCCACGCCGCAAGCCGTCATCAGGAAACTTGCCAATATTATCAAGATAAGTCGGATTTTCACGATTTATGCCCCCTGACTTTATAGACAATCGACTGCCATATGAATAAGAGAGGAAGATACAAATAAATGATATAAAAACCAATTTCCGAACTTATCGTGTTAAACTCATCGATTCTATAGCGGTTATCCAAGAAAATGCAGGAAACTAAAATGATCAGCAGAATGAAGACCAACATCTTTCTTTGCCTTAGTCCAAATACTCTTTTAGCTGTCCTGCTCGCTGCCCAAACCCCTATGCAAACATTCGGCAGCACCATGAACAGCCAAACGGAAATCCCTATGTATTCGAACCTTTCAATGAATGGAAGGTCTACAATTTTCCATAACGTCAAAGTTGCCCATATAACATCTTTCAGTTGATCTTGATGATAGTAGGCTAATGAAACAATGATGGATACTAAATATATCGTCATAGTAAACACCGCCCCTAAATGGGCCCACTTTTGAGATTTTTCACGGTTTTTAATGAAAGGGTAATAAATGAGGAGTAATTCAAAACCAAGGTAATTCAGGGTCATTTTCTTACAGGCCTTCATGATTTCCAAAAAGGAATGATCAAGAAAAGGACCCAAATTTTCAAAGTGGGCGTACTTCAATGGGAAATAATTCAAAAGGAATAATGGCGATCCGATAATAAGTCCGATTATGCAAAAACCAGTGATGACCCTGAACCCTCCCTCCACAAAGCTATAGACGAGAATAAGAATGATGGTTATTAGCATCAGGATATTGACACCAGGGAACATCCAAACCTGAATGACTTCTAAATAAGTCCTGATAAGAATGACGGAAATCATTATAAAGTAGAGGATGAATAAAACATTGAAAGCATTTCCTACCCAATTACCGAACAAATCCTTGTGGATGGCGACTAAATCAAGGGTTTGGGGACCCCTGCCTAAAAGCTTGAAACACATCCAAAGCAGAACATTTATGATTAACCCTGATATGAGTACAGATAACCATGCGTCTTGACCAGCCTCTTTCGCTATGACCCGTTCAAACCCCAATATCCCTACCCCAATCTGCATGCCGGGCATGAGAAAAAAAACAAAAAATGGAGATATTAGTTTAGTTTCATTTGGTTTGACTTCCATACCTTCTCACCGCTTTCTACACCTTATTCATCAATATCACCATGGGAGTTTCGCTCTTCCGCCTCCTTCCTTATCCTTAGTGGATTTTCCGTCCGCAGAAATTGCGGGCGTTTTTTCTGCTTTGAAAAAGGGAGGCGAATGAGACTATCTTTAAAGTCATGAATTCTTAATGGGTAAAGCGGATCTAAATAAGGACTGCCAAGCGAAGTCAATTTCAATAAATGACTTAAAATGAATGCACTGCATAAAGCTATTCCAAACAGACCGTATAACTGGGCTGCAATTAGAAAAGGGAAGCGGATAAGGCGAATGGTATTACTTATTTGGTAAATCGGCACCGTAAATGAAGCCAAGGCTGCCAAAGCGACAAGCATCAGTAAGACATTACTGACAAATCCAGCTTCCACAGCGGCTGTACCGATGACTATACCGCCAACAATACCAATGGTGGAACCAACCTTAGCAGGCAGCCTGACCGCTGCTTCCCTCAGCAATTCAATTGTCCCTTCCAGCAAGATAGCCTCCAAGATCGGCGGAAAAGGAATCACTCCCCTTGATGAAATTAAGATTGGCAGCAAATCCGTTGGAATCACTTGATAATGATAGGTTAAAACGGCAACATACAGAGGTGAAGATAAAACGGAAAACAGCACTGCGAAAAGCCGAATCAAACGGAATGAGGTGCCGAGATTCCAAATTTGAAAATAATCTTCAAATGACGAAAAGAACGAAATGATGGTGTTTGGACCAACTAATGCATGTGGAGATCCGTCCAGCATGATCCCAATTTTCCCTTCCGATAATACACTGGCCAGATGATCAGGCCGCTCCGTATCAATCAGTTGCGGAAACATCGAATTTCGATTATCCGTGATCATCTGGCTTACAAACGAAATATCGACGATCGTATCATAATCTATATCTTCTATCCTCTGCATGACTGTATTAACGATCTGTTGATTTACTATCCCATCTATATAGAGTACCGCTAACCTTGTTTGCGAGATGCTGCCGACCCTTAATTCCTTGGACTGCAATTCAGGGGTGGGCAACCGGTTACGGATCAGATTCAAATTCGAATCAAGCGATTCAACAAATGCCTCCTTGGACCCAACGACCGTATACTCCGACTCGGGTGTGGAAACTTGCCTTTTCACACTATGAACACATGGAATCAACAAACACATTTCATCATCTTGCTTGTATTGAACCATGATTGTTCCTGCCAAAACCAACCTTTGGATGTCTTTTAGATCAGCTGTCAATTTCATATCTTCAATTGGAATATCGCCTTTTAATTGCTTAAGATCCTTCTTTGGTTGATTCGACATGACAGCCAATACTTGTTCATGAAGCTGTTGTACACTAACCAGTGAATTGAAGTAGGAAATAGTGTAGCCATCATCATTCGGGAATTGGAAGGTAAGAAAATCATTAGATGCTTTAAACTTTTTAAGGAGTTCCTGAAAATCCTTGGAAGTGACCTGAAAGGATGCTGCATCCATTTTCCTCCCGCCCTTAAAAAATCTCACCATCCCACCCCCATTTCCTTCTTAAAGTTTTTCGTTCATTCGATTATTGTAACCACCCTATTTAAAGTTAGTCATGATCCACCGATATCTTTAAAATAGGAAAAGACCTATCCGGAATCCACCGGATAAGCCTTTACGTTTTAATTCTTTAATGAATACCAATTACCTTGGACTTGGAAAAATCCGTGTTACTAAATCACGGAACTCATCAGCGAATCCTGCAACAGGTTTTCCATTCTGAATATCATTGGCATACCCTTTCATCCTTTGAACAAAGTCCGGGTTTGTCGACACATAAACTTGGTCCACCGAAGGATCGGCTCCCCTTACTGCATCAGCAATCCTATCTTTAAGGTCATTTGAGATATCCTTATCCCCGCCGTCTTTCAATACTGCCCCTACATAGGCATTATTATCAGTAACGATGACACTTGCGTTACTTACTTCCTTCAAGGCTTCGACCCGGTTTGAGATATCCTCGGAGACCCTCATATCATTTATGCCATTATCATTGTTGTCATTATTATCATTAACGTTATCATTAACGTTTTGCCTTGTATCGCTTACATTCATCGGATTATCCAAATTATCTTGATGGGTACGATTCAGGCCAAGATTTTCACTGGCACCTTCTTTATTATTATATGAACAACCTGTAATCACTAAAGCCATCATCACACTTGATACTATCGCTTTATAATTCATAATCTTCACTCCTCTAAATCGTTTAACATTACTATTTACGAGGAGAGGATAGATTATTCAGAAGAAGTGATTTTCAAGCCGATAATCCCCACTAAAATTAAACCGACGAATACCAAACGCATCGCATCCTTAGGCTCGTTAAATACGATGATGCCAACCAGAACAGCCCCAAGAGCCCCTATTCCGGTCCAAATTGCATACGCTGTTCCCATAGGCAGGGTTTTTATCGCAGATGATAAAAAATAAAAACTAATGACCATACCGGCAATCGTTATGATAGAAGGCAATAATTTCGTAAAACCCTCAGTATACTTTAAACTTGTCGCCCATACCACTTCAAATAATCCGGCAATCACCAATTGAATCCAAGCCACCTTTTTTCCCTCCAATTACAGAAAAAGCCCGAAAGGTCATAATTCATAACCTCCCGGGCTTTTTTCCCTCCGTGTACGCAGATTCCTGCGCGTTTCTCTTGGACCATTCCGGTAAAATTCAACCGAGGAACCCTAGAAACTCATTATTCCCATACTATCATGTACATTTCAAATCGGTCAAACATTTATGCATTGCTTCTGTTTCTAGACTTCCACTTGTCACCTTTTATTGAAAACCAAATATTTTTAAAGGGTTCAGGTATTTCTTTAGCCGCATCAACCGTATATTGAACGGCCTCTTTTTTATATTGAACATCTTCAGTGATTTCTTGCTGTGTCATGGCGAGTTGGTCCGTCTCCGATTTAATTTGGTCCGTTTTGGCCTGGATACGCGTAACGGTTTCAGTCACATTTTCAATTGTCGGTTTGGAATCCTTAAATGTTTTAAAAGCAAAAAACGCTAAATAGATAATCGAGCCGATAAAGAGGGCAAGACTAATATATACAATGATCACCTAGATTCCTCCTTTTATTTTACCTTTACTATACCCGTAATAATTGGGCAGAAAACGAATCCCCATGTATTTTCTCTTATCCCTGCTCATATTATTGATAGAAAAAGGAGGAATGAAAATGAATCAAATGCCTCTGCTTAAAGCCTGTTTTAAAGCTGGAATGCACTACATTAGACATCTGACCATACAGCAGGCTGCCACTATTGCAGGAATCATTTTTTTAATCATTCATCCAGAAGTTTTCAGCCCGATTTGGCTTACATTGGCAACCTCCGTCTTGATTCTGCTCCTGCTTTGAAGAATATTAGTGACCTCCCGCACACTGGTTGAGTTATCGAGTTCTTCGCTAACATCCCCATCCAGTTCAGGAGAACACCGAGGATATGCAACTACATTCCTCTCTTGATCTTAGAAGAACGTTCCTGTACGAATCAAGCTGCCATGGAGATTCGAAAAGTAGAACTGCTTCTATTCATACTATCATATGGAAGTATATACAGTGGAAAACACTATTTCCGCTCTTCTGAAATTACGGCATTGAATTGAAAATCTGCACACTTAAATTTCAAACTCTTCATAATGATGGACTATTAAGTTTAATCAATCGATTGATTAAAAAGGAACCCCCTTGCGACATCAGCACTTCCCTCCCACTTATCTATTGAATACACTACATTCACCATTTTATCAAATGGAAAACTATTAGAAAATTAGAAAATTTGTGTATAATTAGGTTATATTCATTAACTCTTAAGGAGGAATCATAGTCATGGATACTCTCATTCAACAGTTCAGGAATTTGCCCACCACGGCGATTTCCGATGCAATGGAAGGGCTGAGCAATCTGGAATCAGCGATTAAACCCTTAAAGGAAGAATTTCATATGGCCGGACGAGCTTTGACTGTACAGATGCCCGTTGGTGATAATTCAGCCGTGTTAAAAGCGATCGGCGAAGCCAAGCCTGGGGATATAATAGTCGTTGACAGCAAAGGTGATACATACCGGGCTATAGCAGGAGACTTCGTAGTCGGCATGATGCAGACCATGGGAATTGGCGGCCTCGTAGTAGATGGAGTCATTCGCGATCTTGAAGCCATTAAAGAGTTGAATTTTCCTGTTTTCAGCAAAGGGACGACGGTTGCCTCAAGTGGCAAGGCAGGTATAGGCGAAATCAATATCCCCATTTCCTGTGGGGGTGTCACCGTATTTCCAGGGGACCTTGTCATAGGGGACATAGATGGAGTCGTGGTCGTGCCACAAGCCATGGGTGAAGAAATCCTTACCAAAGCAAAGGATAAAATCATGAAAGATGAACAGCGTGCTGAAAAATATGCAGGGAAGCCTGATGAAATAAGAAAGTATATTGCCATGATGACCAATAAAGCATGACCAGACGCATAAAAGAACAGGCAGGAAGCGATGGCTTCCTGCCTGTTCTTTTCATTAGCCTTATTTCTCGGTCTTGTCATCTTCCTTTGAACCTTCTTCATCATATGTGTAATCATAATCAGTAGGGTCTATCGGTTTGAAATCATTTGGAGTATAGAAACGGAGTAAGTCACCGTTCACTACTTGGTCGGATAAATTGAGCATCGTTTCAGCTCTCTTTTTATAATTGAGGATATCATCATTTTCCTCGACCAATTCCCCTGTTTTAGTATCGTAGTATTTACCTTTAATGGAAGTGACATCAGGTGTAACAAAATCACCATTCCTGAAAGGTACCACTTCATTATGATCTTTTGACAATAAATCTGAACCGAATTGTACATAATCTTTAGATTCGATTCCTAACAGATGCAATAAAGTCGGGAGAAGGTCGATCTGTCCTCCGTATTGGTGCATTTCCCCACCTTCAACACCCGGAACATGAATCAATAATGGTACACGTTGCAATTGGGCATTCTCAAATGCGCCAACATCCTTGCCAAGCACTTTTGACATGGCTTCTTTATGGTTTTCGGAAATACCATAGTGATCACCATACATGACGATTACCGAGTTATCATAAAGACCGGATTCCTTCAGATAATCGAAAAACTCTTTAAGCGCCTCATCGGCATAGCGTGCAGTCTGGAAGTAATTATCTACGGAAGCATCGCCTGTCGTATGCTTACCGATTGTTGCTTTTTCCTGGTCCATAGAATATGGGAAATGATGAGATACCGTTATGAATTTTGTATAGAAAGGCTGTTTAAGCGTTTCTAACATTGGAATCGATTCCTTGAAGAAAGGCTTATCCATTAATCCATAACTTAGTACTTCCTCTTTATTTTCCATATTATAATGGTTTGCATCGAAGAACTGATTAAAACCAAGAGACTTATACATATTATCCCGGTTCCAGAAAGATTTGTAATTACCATGGAACACAGCCGATGTGTACCCTTGTTGTCCTAAAATCGCTGGTGCTGCTTGATACGTATTTTGGGAACGGTTTGTGAATGCTGCCCCCTGTGGTAAACCGAACAGGGAATTTTCAAGCATGAATTCGGCATCCGCTGTTTTACCTTGGCCCACTTGATGGAAGAAATTATCAAAGCGCATGAAATCCGACTTATCATGTGCAAGTGAGTTCAAGAATGGAGTTACTTCCTCCCCATTCAACTTATAATCGATCAGGAAATTCTGCATCGATTCCAAATGCAGGTAGATAACATTCTTCCCTTTGGCTGCACCAAAATATTTAGGGTTCGGTTCAGCGCTAGTTGCCTTCGTATAGTTGACGACTTCTGCGATATCCGTGCTGTTTGCAGTCGCACGCTGAGCGTATGTTTTAGTATTCTGAACGGCATCATAAACCGTATAGTTGAACATGCCCAAATATTTGACGATATAATTCCGGTCGAATGTTCTTGATAATAATTGCGGGCGATCCTTTTCAGCAAGTCCCAAATTGATTGCGAAAATTGCAAGTCCCGCTAGGTAAACCAATCCAACTGTACGGCGTTTGACTTTGAAGTCTTCCACTTTAAAGTCTTTGAATCTGTACAACACGATCAAAAGAACCGTATCAAGGAAATAAAATACATCATGGGGCTTAAATAATTCTAAAATACTCGGCCCCAAATCCCCGGCATTATTTTGCACTTGCGTCAAGGTTGGCAATGTAATGAAATCGGTAAATGAACGGTAGTATACGATATTGCAGAATAGCCATAAGGACATCAATAAGTTCAACCTGATGATCCATTTAAACGATTTTTTGCCTCTAGCCAATAGTGCCAAGCCAAAGAATAAAATGGCTGAACTAATTGGGTTTATGAACAGTAAGAACTGTTGCAGGCCATTTTCAATACCTAAGTTAAATTCAACTCGATATCCAATATAAGTTTTTATCCAAAACAAGACTACCGCAATAAAGAAAAAGCCTAGTATGTTATCTGCAAATAAATGCCGGCTTTTTTTTAGAAAATTATTCATGCTTTCACCTCTATTAATCTAGTGGTTTATTTATATAAATTTTTACAAACTTACAAAAGACGGAAAATCGGAAACCCTATAATAGCATTCTTTCACTTGGATAGTCAAGATTGTGATAACCACCTTTTGTCACATCCATAACTCTTCTATCCAGAACGCTTCTTTAGCTTATGAACAAGCCTTTGAAAAAATAACAGAGCTTCGCCCGTCCCGAATGTTCAGCGCACCTATAACAAATATATAGGAACTCCATGTCTTAATCCAATAAATATCACCGTAACTTTTTGTGAAGAATGCGGATGACAGTCGCTAATTAGTTTCACGTCCTTCAGGCTTTTACCATTATAAACGACTCTTTATAAAAAAACCAGTACATTACAAAATATGTAAAGATATAAAGCTTCAATTGTTTAAAGCCATGGATAGATCCAGGATTTCTTTCCCGATGATTCGACAGTTAAAAATGGATGGCCGGTTTCATGGACGCATCTCTCCTCCGCACTTTTGATATCCCATCCAAAATCCACTCCTTCAAAAGTTTGACTAGCTTATTATTGGGTCCTGCCCCCCCCTTTGAATCCCATAAAACAACAAATTAGTTTCGCGTAATATCGACATCATTCCCCTTCGGGAAATTTAATTAGCTTTTTCAAATAATTTTTCCTGAAAGTGATGATCATATTGTGTTTATATTTTTACTTTCCAGGATAATTTATCATCCATAAAAGATTCAATTTACCAAATTTCGCTTAAATTACAATTTTAAAATCCCTCCTGGAAACGGAAAGGCTGCAAATGACATTATAATAGGAAGAAACCGAATTTTCCCATATCGGCTGAAGGGCCATTTTCTTTCGATAGCAGCCATATGACCATAGCTGAGCGGTAACAGGCTGAATTATAGCCCTTGTCTTTTCCATTCCCCTTAAGGGTGGTTGTGGCGGCTTATAAGCCTACCTGTTTGCAGGAAATCTTTTCGTCCCTTTGTTAGTATATTTGTTTCATCCAGCTTTATTATAAAAAATAAAAATCCTGTCCTCGATCGAGGGCAGGATTCCTTATTCCTATTACTTGATGCCTTCAGAAATTTCTTTAACCATAGCGTCAACAGATTCTAAACCGCCGCCTGATAGGTACCAGTAGTTAGGGTCTAGATAAATGATGTTACCTTCTTTAAATGCTTTTGTATTTTTCACAATGTCATTTTCAATAGTTTCTTTTGCTGCAGCTCCATCACCGGCAACCGCATCCCTATCCACAACGAATAGGTAGTCAGGATTCTTTTCAGCGATGTATTCGAAAGAAATACTTTGACCATGTGTCGATACTTCCAATTTGTCATCTACTGCAGGCACTCCGAATACATCATGGATGATACCAAATCTTGAATCCGGTCCGTAAGCACTTACTTTTCCACCGCTTGAAAGAACGATTAAACCAGTTTTGTCAGTTGGGGCTTTTTCTTTCAAAGCATTAATGTTTTCTTCAACACTTGCCAATTCTTTAGCTGCTTCGTCTTTTTTATCGAAGATTTTACCTAAAAGTGTTACGTTTTCTTCAAAGGATTCCATATACTTTGTTGTATCCACACCCACAAAAACAGTAGGAGCAATTTTGCTTAATTCTTCATATGCTTCAGATTGACGGCCAGAAATAAGGATTAAGTCAGGAGCAATTTCGTTGATTTTTTCGAAGTCAGGCTCTTTTAATCCGCCGGCATTTTCAGTTGTACTTTCATATTTAGAAAGGTATTCTGGAAGGCCATCATGAGGAACAGCTGCTACGTCCACACCCAGTTTATCAAGAGTATCAAGAGTACCCATATCGAATACAACGACTTTTTCAGGGTTTGTTTTCACTTTCGTTTCGCCTAGTTGGTGCTTAACCGTGATTTCTTCGCTTTTAGCACTTTCTTTTTTCGCACTTGATTCTTCTTTTTCCTTATCTGATCCACAAGCTACAGCCACTACAGCCAGCATTGCAATCAAAAGCAGTAAGGATAATTTCTTAATCATTATGGTCACCTCAAAAAATTTTTTTATTTAAAATTACATGTTGAATCCTCACCTTCACAGAGTTCACCTTCATCACTTTCCCTGCCATATGAACAGGAGGCGGCTAAAGTCTTGGGCGCCCGCCAACTTAACTGCCTAAGAAGTGTATGAGGTGATTCCGGGAAGGCTGCGAATACTGAAGTAATTTAAAACCAAATGGCATGGTCTTACGTGAAGTACACACAGATCTTATTGTCATTGATGCTTTGGATTTCAATATCCATATCATAGATTTCCTTTAATACCTTGGAATTGATGACTTGCTCGGTAGGTCCATTATGAACAACCTTGCCATCCTTCAATGCAACAATATAGTCGGAATAGCAGGATGCAAAATTAATGTCATGAATGACGATGATGACCGTTTTCCCTAATTCATCTGCCAATCTCCTCAATACTTTCATGATTTGGACCGAATGCTTCATATCAAGATTGTTCAGAGGTTCATCAAGTAGTACATACTCCGTGTCCTGAGCAATAACCATGGCAATGAAGGCCCGCTGTTGCTGCCCGCCGCTAAGCTGGTCAAGAAACTTATCCTGCATGTCGGCAAGTTCCATATATTCAATCGCTTCATCGACGTGTTTCCAATCCTCTTTGGTCAGCTTTCCTTGTGAATAAGGAAAACGGCCAAAGGCGACAAGTTCGCGAATCGTTAAACGAAGATTGATGTGGTTAGCCTGCTTTAAGATGGCAATCTTTTTAGCAAGTTCATTGCTATTGAATTCCCCCATATCCTTACCATCGATCAGGACTTCTCCCGAATCCCGGGTAATGAGACGGCTGATCATCGAAAGGACTGTACTTTTCCCCGCTCCATTGGGACCGATGAAGGATGTGATTTTCCCTTTCACTATTTCAATGGAAACATCCTCGACAACCGTTTTACTATTATATTTTTTGAATAACTTTTTCACTTCTACCATGATTTATTCTCCTTTAATAGAAGATAGATGAAATAGACACCGCCGACAAAGTTGATGATGACACTTAGAGTGGTGGAGAACGTAAAGATCCTCTCCACAATGAATTGGCCGCCGACCAAGGCAATCACACTGATCAGCATGGCACCCGGGATGATATGTTTATGCTGATAGGACTTAATGAATTGATAGGCCACATTTGCAACAAGTAATCCGAGGAACGTGATCGGACCGATCAGGGCAGTCGAAATGGAGATTAAAACAGTAACGACGATTAAAACCCGCTTGGTGACAAAATCATAATCCACACCCAAGTTTATGGCTTGGTCCCTCCCGAGGGACATGACATCTAAATATTTCAAAAATCTCATGAAATATATCATTGCCGCTATCATGAGGATAATAGCTAACGTTAACAGGTCCGTGTTGACATTATTGAAGCTGGCGAACATTTTATTTTGAATGATTTGAAACTCATTCGGGTCAATCAATACCTGCATGAATGAAGACATGCTGCCGAATAAGGTTCCGAAGATGATACCGATCAGCAATAGGAAGTAAATATTGCGGTTTTTCTTGAACATGAACTTGAACAGCAGGCTGGAAAAAATAAGCATGGCCGCAAGTGTAATCAGGAAATTGAGATTTTTATTCATGATCATGATATGCGTTGAACCGAAGATGAAAATCACTCCCGTTTGGATCAGCATATACATGGAGTCCAACCCTAAAATGCTCGGTGTCAGGATTTTATTATTCGTGACGGTCTGGAAAATCACCGTTGAAAAGGCTATTGCACAACCAACCACGATGATGGCGATGATTTTAATAACCCTTCTCGGCAGTGCATAATCCCAATTCGGGCCAAGGTCCCAAAAGATATAACCTGCCGTTAAAACTGCTGCAAGAACAGCCAATATAATGATCCTACTTTTATTATTCATATGCCTTTCTCCTCAGTATCAGATAGATAAATATGGCGCTTCCTATCACACCAACCACGAGTCCGATCGGGATTTCAAATGGATATATGAGGATCCTGCCCAGAATATCGCAGAACAATAGGAATACGGCCCCTAGCAATGCTGTATGAGAAAGACTCTTTTTCAAATTGTCACCAAGGTAAAGGGATACAATATTCGGTACGATCAATCCTATGAAAGGAATCGTTCCCACCGTTAACAAAACGACAGTGGAGGATAATGCCACGATGATCAACCCAAAATTGACTATAAACTTATAATTGATTCCTAGATTGATGGCAAACTCTTCACCCATCCCTGCCACAGTGAATTTATTGGCAAAGAAGTATGCGAGAATGACTAGAGGGATACTTACATATATAAGTTCGTACCTTCCCGACATGATCATCGAGAAATCTCCATTCATCCATGTGTTGAGGCTTTGAATCAAATCATATTTATAGGCAAAGAAAGTCGAGATGGATCCGACGATATTCCCAAACATCAAACCAACCAATGGAATGAAAATCGTATCCTTATATTTCACTTGATCAAGAATTTTCATGAACAAGAATGTACCTGCCAAAGCGAATATGAAAGCGAATGCCATTTTCTCAATAAGTGCTGCCGATGGAAAAATGATAATGGCAAGAAGAAGTCCAAGCCGTGCAGAATCCATGGTTCCGGCAGTCGTCGGGGATACAAATTTATTGCGGCTCAATTGCTGCATGATCAGACCGCTTATGCTCATCACGATACCGGCAATGACTATGGTCACCATTCTAGGGAAACGGCTTTGCAGCATGATTTGCACTTTATCATCACTTAAATCCAATAAATCCAGGGGAGTAATATCTTTTACACCAATGAATAATGACGTAAATGATAAAACAATTAACGCCATGACTAAATATCTTATCTTCATCTACATTTCCTACTCTTCCTATCTCATTTAATACAGCGATAATATTTTCAATTAAATATATTTGAATGAAGACTATCACAAAGTCACCTATTAAAATGGAAATCATGAAGTTGCAATAGTTACAAGGTCTTCCCAATCGTGATAATGAGATTCATTATCATTAACTCTTATTCTATCATTTCTCGGACATGTGTCAATATATACAAGGGAATTACTTTGATATTCTCACAATAGTCATATTGTAATGAATTTGGATGAACCAATCATGCATTTCGTTACAGGAAGTGATAAAATCAAAATAACAAATATTTACTCTTACAATGAAAGAAGCGATATGATGAAAAACTTGCTATCCAAAGTGTTCTCAAAAAAGGCGAAAATCCAGATTGAATTTTGCCAAAATAATCTTGACCGCTTCCTTAATGAAAAAACAGTTGCTGATTATGGTAAGTTCTTGGCGAATCCAATGATTCAATATAAGGAGTATGAATGTTTGAGTGAGTGTAAACTTTGTAAGAAAACCCCCTATGCGAAAGTGAACGGCCACGTAATGAATGGCAAAGATTCACAGGATCTTTTAAATAAGCTACATGATGAATTGAAATGATACGGGCCAAGCAAATTGCTTGATCCGTATCATTTTGACTTTCCACCTGTAATTATGCAGAATACAGGTGATGAACATCTATTAAAAGGAATTCCGAATCATGCCATGGAATCATTCATCTAGTCGTTACTTCCTGTTTTTCACTATTTCCTACGTTTTCACTGTATAAATAGCTTAATATATGATAATTTATGGAAAAAGATAGACAGGAGGACGTCCATGAAAAAAATCATTCCTACCATCGTATCAGCCGTAACACTAAGTCTTGTCACTGGTTTGCCTGGCCCCATAGCCGAAGCAGAAGAATTCACCCCTTATTATGGAAATGGTCCAAGCTACATTCAACCAGATAACCTCTCCCACCTTTTCCCTGAACCTAATGTGTCTTTTAACACCCCTGCCTTTAAACAAAACAAGATCGCCTTTACGAGCCAGGAAGAAATGTTGGATCATATCAAGTCCCTTTCCCATAAAAACAAGTACATCCAGATCAAGACGATAGGCAAATCCACAGAAGGACGCGACATCCCGTTGCTTCTTTTCAGTAAGGATTCAAAAAGACCGAATAAGGATTCCCATAAGCCATTGATTTGGATTCAAGGTCAGATCCATGGCAATGAACCCGCTTCAGGTGAATCAACATTAGTCCTTGCACAATGGCTGGCTGAAGGCAAGCTTGGAGATGTTCTCGATAAAGTGAATGTTGCCATCGTTCCACGCGTCAATCCTGATGGCTCTTATTATTTCAAACGATATACCGCAAATGACATGGATGCGAATAGGGACTACTTAAAAGTGGAATATCCAGAAGTACAGACGATTCATCAGTCAATCGATGATTATGAACCGGAAGTCATTCTGGATGTACATGAATATACAGTGAATCCCGCCCCCCTGAAAAAAGTGGGAGCAAAAGGATCGATCGCTTCCTATGATTTACTCATCTCCTCAGCCAAGAATTTAAATATTCCCAAACAGCTTCGAAAAGCTTCCGATGAACTGCTTTTACCTAATGTTTTTAAAGCATTGGAAAAAGAAAAGCTTTCGTACCACGATTACTATACACTGGCCACTTCTGATGATGGAGTCCTTACAGCCACGGAAGGAAGCACAGAAGCCCGGATTGGCCGAAACGCCCTCGGTTTGAAAAATACAATGACCTATTTAATTGAAACGAGGGGAATCAATATCGGCCGTACGGATTTTAAACGACGTGTTTTTGCTCAAGCTACTGCTCAGGCAGCCTTCATCAAAACGACAGCCGAACAGGCCGGTAAAGTTAAAAAGGCCGTTAAACAGGCCGAAACTGAAGTCGTCCAAAAAGGGCGAAAAGCAAATGATCATGATAAAATTGTCATCACAAGTGAAAATAAATTGGTTAAGGATCAAAAATTGACAGTAGTCGATTTAGCGACAGCTAAAATGGCCGATGCCTCCATCGATTGGCTGGATTCTACCGATGCCTACCCTACCCTTGTTAGGGATCGTCCTACAGCCTATATCCTTCCACCCGAATATAAAAATATCGCAAAGAAACTTCAGCTATTAGGAGTAGAAGTTAAACAATTAAAAAAACCTATGAAAATAGCTGTTGAAAGCTATAGTGTCAAGGATTTAAACGTTTCCGCTGAACTGGAAAGCGGACATTCCACAAGGGAAATCACGACCACCGTTACTTCAACAACCCGGGACTTCCCAAAAGGAAGCTATGTTTTCGACATGGCCCAGCCTGATGCCAACTTCATCCCCCTTGCCCTCGAACCTGAAGGCATTGACAGCTATGTGACATTCAATTTCATCCCGGCTGAAAAAGGAAAAGAACTGCCGATTTACCGCTATATGCAGCCGTCTTCCTTACCAATTAAATGATGCATAGTATCTAAATGACGCTTTGGCAGCTTTCATTGCCAATGCGTTTTTTAGTTTTCACCCTCCTTTATTCATGTGGGGCGATGCACCTGACATGATTTCTTGAATGCGACGACAAGTTTTGAATATACATATAAACGGAAAATGTGTTTTTAGAGGAGGAAAATCATTGAACCAACATGTACAATTGGAAATCAATCGCCTTGTTCATCGCCTGAAACAAGACCAATCCGCTGATGGTTCGTGGAATTATCCCTTTGACACCGGGATAACGGCAGATGCCTATATGATCATATTATTGAAAATTTTAGATATGGAAGATGCTGCTCTTATAGAGGCTTTAGTAAAAAGAATTGAAAGCAAGCAAACGGAAAACGGTTCATGGAAACTTTTCCAAGATGAGAAGGACGGCAATGTTACGGTTACGATCGAGGCTTATTATGGCCTTCTTTATAGCGGACTACGCAATAAGAACGATCCCCATATGAGGAAAGCCCAACAATTCATTCTTTCCAAGGGTGGCATCAAACAGGCCAAAATGTTAACGAAAATGATGCTTACTGTCACCGGACAATATCCATGGCCGCGCCTGTTCCCCATTCCTCTCGAAGTGGTCTTGCTTCCTCCCACCTTTTTCGTCAGCATTTATGATCTTTCCGTATATGGGCGGGTCAACATGATTCCATTGCTATTGCTAGGCCATAAAAAGTTTCAGATCAAAACCCCGGACACGCCAAGTTTAAAAGAATTATTTCAAACAAGGGAGGACCTTTCCGAAGAGCATGTGTGGGAAGAGTATCGTACCGAAGAATATCGTTCCTTCTTCTCCAAACTTCAAAATGGCGTCAAAACTTTGATTGGTTATCCCGATTATTTACATTCCCTAGCCTTGGATTCAACGAAAAGGTTCATGCTCGATAGGCTGGAACCAGACGGGACACTGTACAATTATTTCGGTTCAACCTTTTTCATGATCTTTGCCCTCCTCTCAATTGGATATTCAAAAAAGGATCCAGTGATTCTAAAGGCCATTGCCGGTCTGAAGGGGATGGCCTGCTCCATTGAGGGACACACACATATCCAGCTCACGACGCCCCAAGTTTGGAATACCTCCTTAATAAGCTACGCCCTTCAAGAAGCTGGCATACCTTCCAAAGACCCAACGGTCAAGGCCGCCAATCAGTACTTACTGTCACGCCAGCATTATATGTATGGCGATTGGCTGATCCATAATCCTAACGCGATTCCAGGCGGCTGGGGGTTCTCGGATTTCAATACCATGAATCCGGATGTCGATGATACGACCGCCTCACTGCGGGCGCTGGCTAAGCAACTTCAAGAAAAACCTGATAATCGGGACAGTTGGGAGCGCGGTGTCTCCTTCACGATATCCATGCAAAATGATGATGGCGGATTTCCAGCCTTCGAAAGGAATAACGATCATAAATGGTTGCATCTTCTTCCTATTGAGGGTTCGAAATATCTCCTGA
Organism: Brevibacillus sp. JNUCC-41; assembly: GCF_014844095.1. Lineage (NCBI taxonomy): Bacteria > Bacillati > Bacillota > Bacilli > Caryophanales > Bacillaceae > Peribacillus > Peribacillus sp. JNUCC41. The sequence continues at coordinate 1,432,992 of NZ_CP062163.1, forward strand.
CTGACCCTTCTACCGCTGATTTGACAGGAAGAACGCTGGAATTCCTGGGGAACTATATAAATATGAAGAAGCCGGAAGAGGTCAGTAAAAGAGCGGTGGATTGGCTATTGGAAGACCAGAAGCGTGACGGCTCCTGGTATGGGCGCTGGGGCATCTGCTATCTATATGGCACATGGTCTGCACTGACCGGAATGAAGGCAGCAGGGCAGGCCACTGGACATCCATCCATCCAAAAAGCCTTAACTTGGTTGAAGAAAATTCAAAATGAAGATGGTGGCTGGGGTGAATCTTGTTACAGTGATATTAAGCAACGATACATCCCCCTCGGAGAAAGTACACTGACACATACAGCTTGGGCTGTGGATGCATTAATATCGGCATCCGATAAGCCGACAGCCGAAATGGAAAAAGGCATTGCCTATCTCATCCGTGCAGGTCAACAGGACAGCTGGACCAATGATTATCCTGCAGGCCAGGGAATGGCCAATTTTTTGTATATGCATTATCATAGCTATCGCTATATTTATCCCCTTTTAGCCTTAAGTCATTACAATAAAAAATACCTGAAGACTTAATTCCAGTTTTTTTATCATATAAAGGTGAATATGTGGATTACCTGTGGAAAAGTAGTGAATAACACCGGAGAGTTATCCACAATCCGAGGTTATCCACATTCATTTATCCGTAAATGTGCTAAAAGCAAGAAATTTTCCGTCATATTTGTTGATTAGTTCATTTCAGATATGTAAGAATGACTTGTTTTATCCAGGCTTTGTGGATAGTTTGGGGATGATCACTATTATGCGAAAACTTTATCCAGTTTATCACTATAAAATTCTATGGCCTTAGCATAAGATTGTATGTCTCGATCCTTAGAGGTTTCGGCAATTATCTTCAATAAAGACTCCATTGCAAGATCGTGTTGGCCCAAATTATAAAAAGCCATGGCCCTGAATACCAATAAAGCCTTATGCTCAGGAAACTTCGCCAGCCCCGATTCCAATGTCTGTTTTGATTTTTCATATTCCCCTATGGTGCGATATGTGCTTCCCAATCCTAGGTAGGCCCCTTTTGCATCCTCATCCGGCAAACCTAATTTAAGTGCCTCTTCATAATAGGGCACCGCCTTTACCTCAAGTCCGAGAATATCCAAACTCCAGGCACACTGATACTGTATGACTGCATCGCCGGGATTTTGCTTTGCCAGATCCATCAATAATCGATTGGATTTTTTGAACTCTTTCTTTCCTCGTAATGACAGTGCCATTTCCAAATTCCCCATTTATATTCCTCCATTGTATAAGATTCCTTATTACCCCTATTCTCGATTCCTTTTTTAACTCCTTCATGACCTCGAATATTTTCAGAGGTCATCAGCTATACGGTGGTTTCTCCCCCCATCCGCCTCTTCATCTAAGGAAGGTTTCTTCTTCTCCCCTAATTTCGCTTGAGAACCGTAATGGCATAAAAAAAGGATCTGCCATTCGGCAAATCCTTTCATGCACTTTTAGTTCATGATCATTCATAAATCACAGATTACCCTCGATTAATCATCCAATTGGTTTTTCAATACTTTTCCCGTAGTGGCATCCACCACTACATCATATTCCTTTTGTCCTTGTTTTATTTCCAGCTCGTACACAAGGGTGCCATTCTCCGAATCAAGCTCCATGTCCGTTACTTGACCATCCACCGCTTCCAAGGCAATCTTTTCGGCTTGATCACTGCTGATTTTTACAGTTTCCGCCGCTTGTTGTGTGCTCAGATCGTCATCGTCACCGTCTTCCATTTCCTGAGAAAGTATCTCTCCTTTTTCAGCATCAACGTCAACTTCTTGATAGCCTTCTTTCGTTTTAACGGTCATCTCATAGGTCATCGGCTGGTCCCAATCCTTTTCAAATTGAGTAACTTCCCCGCCTAGTTTTTCTGAAATCATTTTGACAGCCTCATCCTCGGATAGGTTACCCTTATTGACTGCATATACCGCCGTTCCAGCAGCACCGCCGAAAAGTAAAACGGAAAGCATGGACACCGTCATGATCACCTTTTTCCTTTGAATGATACCTTCTTTAATCGTACTCCACTGTTTTTTCATGAATGAATTCCTCCTTTAAGTTGTTACCTTAATAATAAGCATCCTTCATGAAATGAACATGAGCGTTAGATTAGAATTTGATGAGAAAGAGTAATCGTCACCAACGTTCCCTTTCCCACTTCGCTTTGGATCTCCAATTTACCGTCGAATGACTCGACAAGCGACCGGGCGATGGATAGCCCGAGTCCATTACCTCCCGTTTTCCTTGCCCTCGATGAATCCACGCGATAAAAACGTTCAAACACATGTGGGAGATGTTCTGGTGATATCCCTGCGCCGCGATCTTTCACACCGATGATAATTTCATCGGCCTGCCGTTTTATCATGACCTGTATACTTGAGTCACTGTATTTCATAGCATTGTCCAATAGGATGACAATCGCCTGTTCAAGTTTACTGGAAATGGTCATTGCATATATTTCTTTAAACTCTGATTCTATCGTTATTTCACGATTCCCCGTCCTTCTGAATGTTTGGGCAATCCCTTCACAAAACGAGATAAGTTCTATTTTCCCTTCCACATCTGCTGAAGGTTCCGTTTGGGAGGCAGACTGCAGAAGATGTTCCGTCAGCTTTTTCATCCGGACGGCTTCATGATGGATTGCCTCCACCGCCTCTTCCTGAATCGCCTCATCCTTCATTCCCCAGCGTTTCAATAGGGAAGAGTAGCTTTCTATGACCGTAATCGGTGTTTTCAATTCATGTGAAGCATCTGAAAGGAATTGCTGCTGTTGGTCATAATTCCGCTCCAGCCTTTCCATCATCCTGTTGAATGCCACTCCCATCACCTGCAGCTCATCCTTTGATTGGTCCGATAGCGGTATCCGTTTGAATTCCCCGCTTTTCTCAATATCCTTCATCGTTCCGCTCATGATCGATATCGGTTTGAGGATCAGGTTGGCCAGCCACTTACCTGCAAGAATGGATAAAAGAATGACAAAAAGCGATGCACCGCCTAAAACGAGGGCAAGCACCGATAAATTATCAAGGAGGGTATCTTGCGGCTGTGTGACCTCGATCACCCCTAGCTTCTTCCCTTCATCAGGATAAGGATAACGATAGGTCATGACATATTCCCCGTCAGCTTTGGTAAAATCATAACCTTTCTCGTTAATGGCTTTAACCGCAAGCCCCTCAAGGTCCTCTTCATCGGTAAATGATTTTATCAACCTTCCATCAGTATCGAATATCCGCACCATTCCATCGTCAGGGATATATGGCTCCATTAAAGCGGGATCACCGGAAATCAAATCTTTCGCCAAGATATTTTCTTCAATTAATGAGGCTTGATCTTCAAGCAGATCCCGTTCCCTCTCTACTGATATCCAAAGGAAGGCGATTAAAACGATGATACTTAACAATATAAGCATGACACTTAAAAAAAGACTGGAATACGTTTGGATTTTCGTCCGGATCTTCATACTGGCTCCTTCAAGCTGTAACCTACACCGCGGTAAGTATGTATGAGCTGCAGATCAAAGGGATAATCTATTTTTTTGCGTAAATAACGGATATACACATCGACCACATTCGTATCCCCTGCAAAATCATATCCCCATACATGTGTCAGGATTTGCTCTCTAGAAAGTACTTGATTTTTATTTTGCAAAAGATAAACCAGCAAATCGAACTCGCGGGAAGTCAGCTCTATCCTTTTGCCTTGCCTGTGAATGTCCCTTGTACCAAGGTTCAACTTCAGATCATGTATCTTTAGTTCATCCAATTCCACTTCTGGTTGGCGTTCCCGTACATTGGTACGGAAACAAGCACGGATCCGTGCGAGCAGCTCTTCGATTTCAAACGGTTTCGTTACATAATCATTTGCACCATGGTCAAGGCCATTCACCTTGTCTGGCACAGCATCCCTTGCGGTTAGAAGGATGACCGGTGTTGTTCCATTCTTCTTCCGGTAACGCCTAAGTACTTCTATGCCATTCAGCTCGGGCAGCATCACATCCAATAAGATTAAATCCCACTCCTCGGCTTCTGCCCTTTCCAGACCCGCCTTTCCAGTAAATGCCGATTCTGTTTGATAACCCTCATGGTCAAGTTCCAGCTGGAGAACCCTCGCAATTTTTTCTTCATCTTCTATAATTAAAATTCTTTTATTCATGATCATCACCACCTACCCCTTAGTGTACTGAAGAAATATGAAAATATCATGAGAAATTGAACCCTTCGACTTATAATTTTTTCTCCTTTAAAAAAGGTCAAAAAAAGAACCAGGTGTGAAAACACACCCGATCCATTTCATTCACCGTTCCAATGCTGGTCAATGAATTCATCTCGGCCCGATTTCGCACGGTCCGCTTTATAGTCATCTTTGTTTTTTTTATGATAGCCTTGATGGTATTCTTCGGCAGGATAAAAGGGTTGGGCCGGAAGGATTTCCGTTACGATGGGTTTCTGGAACTTCCCGCTGGCTGCTACCTTTTCTTTCGATTCAAGAGCCAGTTTCTCTTGAGCTTCATCATGATAGAAGATGGCCGTCCGATATTGGCTTCCCCTGTCATGGAATTGACCGCCATCGTCGGTAGGATCAATTTGCTGCCAATATAGTTCCAGCAATCTTTCATAAGGAAATAACTGAGGATCGAAAGTGATTTCCACGACTTCATAATGTCCCGTAGTGCCCGTTTTCAATTCCTCGTAAGTCGGGTTTTCAATATGCCCTCCCGAATAACCGGATACGATTCCCCCAATCCCCGGTAGTTCTTCAAATGGTGTCACCATGCACCAAAAACAGCCTCCGGCAAATGTAGCCTTTTGCATAATGGCCAGCCCCTTTCCTGTATGTAATAAAAATTAATATACCATATTCCAATCCTGACACTGAGCTTTTTTGATTTGAGAAGCCGCCATTAAATGCGCCAAAACTGATTTACCTTTGATCAATCTTTTGACCAGCCCTTTTCCTTGAATCTTACAATCGCTTCAACACGGTTGCTTACATCCAATTTATCAAGGATGACCGATATATAATTACGAACCGTTCCATTAGTCAAATAAAGCTGGCTTGCGATTTCTTTTGTTGTCTTACCATCCGCGATCAATTTGAGCACTTGGCACTCCCGTTCAGTCAAAGGGTTTTCTTCTTCGAAAGCCATATCCACCAGCTCAGGGGCATAAACGCGCCTCCCATCCATGATGACACGGATCGAATTTGCCAGCTCATCACTTGGGCTATCCTTCAGCAGATATCCACCTACTTCTGCCTTTCTGGCTCTTTCAAAATATCCAGGACGTGCAAAAGTGGTCAAAATGATGACTTTGCATTGATGGCCCTGATCCTTGATCTCCTCGGCTACATCGAGCCCGGTTTTAACTGGCATTTCAATATCGGTTATGCAGATATCCGGCTTTAATTGATTGACGAGATTCATTGCTTCTTCCCCATTGCTCGCTTTTCCTACAACTTCCATGTCACTTTCCAAATCAAGGATGGAACCTAGCGCGCCAAGCAGCATCCGCTGATCTTCGGCAATTACGATTCGAATCAATGTCAATCTCTCCTATCCATTATTTTTTATCGCATTCGGAACCCTTATATAAAGTGTCGTTCCATCTGTCGTTTGAATATCCAGGCTGCCATTAACGAATTCGAGCCTTTCTTTCATTCCATGAAGCCCATTTCCTTTAAAAAACTCTGATCTATGTGAAAGCCCCACTCCATTATCCTGTACTGTGATCGTTACCCCTGTTTGTAATTCTTCAATGACGATATGACAGCAGTCGGCTCCGCTATGTTTGACGATATTGGTCACAGCTTCTTTCAAGCACATGCTTAAAACCGTTTCAACAAGCAGTGGGGTATCTTTCAATTCAGTGGTGCCTTCCAAATTGAATTCTATCCCTGCCGCTTTCAATATTTGCTTGACCCGGATGATTTCATCGCTAAGCTTGGCCCCACGCATTTCCGACACCATTTCACGGACTTCCTTGAGTGCCGTCCTCGCCGTTTGACGGATATCCTTGATTTCCTTCTTGGCCGACTCCGGATTCAAATCGATCAATTTCCCTGCAAGGTCACTTTTCAAGCCAATCAAAGACAGCTTTTGTCCAAGTGTATCATGTAAGTCACGGGCAATCCGCTGGCGTTCTTCCATTTTGCCAAGCTCTGATATTCTTTTATGTGCGTCCTCCAATTGTTCTTCCAGCCTGCCCCGTTTATTTCGATTATATGTGTTGAACGGGAGCAGGATCACGCCTACCACACAAATGAGCATAAAGGGAAATTGCGAAAAGAATGTAGGGTCCTTCATGATGAATCCAATATTGACAGACACGATGGTAGCCAATAGCTGGATCGAATATAATACGAAAAAACCAACCTTATTCTGAACATTCCCAATAAAGAATGCTAAAAAAAGCGAAAAGTAAATATAGCTGAAAAATATGGTCATGGATATGGATATGACTATTTGTATCGCCGTCCATACGTATACGGGCCATCCCTTCGAAACGAATGAGAGACCATATGATATGAAAAACAAAATGATCATGACGATTCCAAAGACTATCTCCAACATCGAAGAGGATTTGAAGATGAAATAAAAAGGAAGGATACAAAAAATGATCCAGACATAAGGGCTCAGCCCTGTGTTTTTCGGAAAGATATGATACCAACTTTGCATGGCGCCGCCTCTATTTCTTTTTATCCTAGTATATACTAAGGAGTTTCATCAAAAAACCATCCAATGGGAATTGGATGGTTTTTTTGATGAACAGTTTATTGAAACCTGGACGTTCATTATTGATTTTGTTTTCTTTAAAACGACAGGCGTCTTGTTTTTGCCATTAAGCCTTCCGTAACATTTTGGTACACCCGGACTAAGATTGTACGTGGTGAAAACCATCATATAGCCAAAAAAAGATCAGCCGCCTGGCGAACCCATTTATAACTTGATGGCATATACCCGTTCAGGACGTCCTACCGTACCATATGTTAAATCGGCATCAATTTTTTCCTCTGACATCAAGTGCTCCAGATAACGCCTTGCCGTTGTCCTGCTCACCCCGATTTCCTTTGCCACTATTTCGGCCGTTAAGCCAGGGGAGGATTTCCCCAACACAGCCATCACCTTCTCCAAAGTCATCCGATCGATCCCTTTTGGCAGCGAAGACTGTTCCCTCTCATTTTCTTTCACTTCTTTTCGCAAAAGCTTATCAACCTGTTGCTGTGTTACTGGAAAATTGCCCTTTTCCAATTCTGACAGCTTAATGTGATACTCTTGATATCTGTGTAAAGACTGCTTGAAACGTTCAAATGCGACAGGCTTGATAATATAATCAAATATGCCGATTTTGATGGCTTCCTGGACTTTTTCTATTTCTTTAGCCGCCGTTATCATAATGACATCCATTTGTTTGCTTTGCTGCTTGATTTCTTTCAGGATATCGAGCCCATTCATATCCGGAAAATACATGTCGAGCAGCAATAGATCCGGCTGCATGATTTCAATGAAGCTTTTAGCTTCGTCATAGCTTGAGGCGATCCCTATCGTTTGAAAACCCTCAAGCTTTTCGATGAATAGCTTTTGTATCTCGGCAATCCGCAGGTCATCTTCTACGATTAAAACTTCTATATCGCGATTGGCCATCGTCAAATCACCTCTCTGTTTTTTGGCAGTGCTACAGTAAAAATCGTATATTCCCCTTCTTTTGTCGAAAAAGTGATATACCCCCCTAATCCATCTATCGCTTCCTGAACAAGTCTCAACCCTATACCTGAATTGGTTTGATGGCTTTTCGTCGTAAAACCGTTCTGGAAAATCAGTTCGGTAACATCTGAATTCATCCCTTTTCCATTATCTTCAACCTCTATGATCAACTCTTTACCCAAGTCCGTGACGAACAACGATACCCTTTTTTCCTCCCTATCGTTTTCCCGTACAGCTTCAAAGGCATTATTGATGAGGTTGCCGATGATCGTCACCAATAAATCCCTATCTATTTCGGACGGAATATCTTTAAAACTGCTCTCTCTATCAATTGTAAAATCAATTTTCAGCTCGCTCGCCAAACTCACCTTCCCTAAGATGAACCCAGCAATAATCGGATCAGGTATTTCCTTCATTAGAAAGTGAATGAAGCCTTGGGTGACATCGACTTCCTTCGATATGAAATCCATCGCTTCTTTATATGAACCAAGTTGAATCAGGCCTAGCAAAGTATAGAGCCGATTCGAATATTCATGTGTCTGGGCCCTCAGTCCTTCTGCATATGCCTTTACATGTGACAGTTCCTGAAGGAGATTGGATAGTTCCGATTTATTTCTTAAACTTGCAACGGCACCGATGATTTCACCCTGTCGATTCATAATGGGAATCCGGCTTGCCAAAAAAACTTCACCGTCAATCATGAATTCCTGATCATACTCGGCCCGTGCCGTGCTGACTACATCCAGCAAATGTGTATGCGTTATGACTTCTTCGATTTTTTGCCCGCGAAGCATGACGTCTTTAGGGATATGAAGGATTTTATGCGCCGTTTCATTGACGACCGTGATTTTCCCATGAACATCAATGGCAATGATGCCCTCATGAATGGATTCCAAAATGGCATGCTTCTCTTGGAACATCCAGGCAATCTCTTTCGGCTCCAGACCCAATATCGCCTTTTTTATATTGAATGAAATGAAAAAGGCGATCAATAAACCGCCGATTAATATAAAAGAGATGATCCAGACGATCTTTCTTTGTATACTGGACACTTCTTTTTCAATATCATCCTGAAGGTAGCCAACCGAGACGACTCCAATGACTTTTCCATTTGCGATTATTGGGGATTTCCCCCTTATGGAAGGACCCAATGTCCCAGTGGACTCCGTGATGATGGATTTCCCATCCCACACCTCGCCGTTATCTCCCCCTACCATTTTCTTCCCGATCATGTCGGGATTTGGATGGGACAGTCGTGTTTCATTCTTATCGCCGATTACTATGAATTCCGCATCGATTTGCCTGCGAACCATTTCCGCGATGGGCTGGATGATTACAGAGGGATTATCCGTTCGAAAAGCTTGTTTAATTTCAGGCAGCAAAGAAATGGTCTGGGCAACCGACAATGCTTTTTCCCCTGTTTCCTGCTTCAGGTTATTTTCCAGGATATTTATAAAAATAACTTCAAAGATTCCACCCATTAAGATGATTAACGTACAGATGCCCAGCATCAACTTGGTGTGTAAACGCATTCAATCACCTCTACTTACATCATATAAAAAAAAACCCCTTTAAAAAAGGAGTTTTTTCACAACATTCAGAAAATGTGCGTTAACCTTCAATATTGATGACAACATCCTTCCCTCTCTTTTTAAGCAAAACCGGAATGAGCAGCCATAATGCCGTTATGATCAGGAATGTCAGGGAAAGCGGCCTGGTAAAAAACAAACTGTAATCCCCATCGGATATCGTCAGGGCCCTGCGCATATTATTTTCTATCATCGGTCCTAAAACCAGCCCTAATACCAATGGAGCGATTGGATAATCATTTTTACTTAAGAAATATCCCAAGACCCCGCACCCTAATAATAGCAATAAATCATAAGTCGATACTTGTACCGCATAAACGCCAAAAATGGAAATCGCGATAATGAGCGGAATCAAATATTTCTTTGGCGTTTCAATGATTTTCGCAAAAACCTTAACGAGCGGGAGATTAAGGATCAGCAGCATCAGATTCCCGATGAACATACTGGCGATAAGCCCCCAAGCTACCTGAGGATGGTCCTCGAATAATAATGGACCTGGCTGAACATTGTACATCATGAGCGCGCCCATTAAAATCGCTGTTGTACCGGAACCCGGAATTCCCAGCGTCAATAATGGAATCATCGCTCCGCCAGATGCCGCATTATTGGCCGTTTCAGGTCCAGCCACCCCAGCTATCGCGCCTGTACCAAATCTCCAGGGTTTTTTTGAAATCCTTTTTTCCATAAGATATGAGAAGAACGAAGCAAGAGTAGCCCCTGCACCCGGCAGGATTCCTACAAAGAAACCCAAGAGCGATCCCCGGGCAATGGGACCCGCAGATTCCTTGAATTCTTCTCTGGAAGGAAGCAAATTACTAATCTTCGCGATATCCCCGTCATCCTCTTCTTTTTCTAAGATTGTCTTGAATACTTCTCCAAGGGCGAATAGCCCCACTGCGATCGTCAAGAATTCGATTCCTTGATATAGCCAGGGAATGTCGAATGTAAAACGGGCGATCCCGGATACATTATCGATGCCTATCGTCCCGATCAGCAAGCCGCAAACAGTCATAATTAACGCCTTTGTTACGGATTTTCCCGCGAGGCCGCTGACGGCCGCCAACCCTAGAAGCATGAGCGAAAAATATTCCGCCGGACCGAATTTAATGGCAATCGTCGATAATGGTTGTGCCAAGGCAATCATGGCGATAAGGGTGACTATCCCTCCGACGAAGGAACCGATTGCCGAAATGGATAAGGCACTCCCGGCCCTTCCCTTCTTCGCCATTTGATAGCCATCCAATGTGGTGACGACAGAAGAGGATTCGCCAGGTGTATTCAATAGGATTGAAGTTGTCGACCCTCCATACATCGCTCCATAATAAACACCTGCAAGTAAAATGATGGCGCTTGTTGCCGCTTGCTCTGGTGGAAGTCCCCCTGTAATCGAAGCGGTTACCGGAATCAAAAGAGCCACTCCGCTCATCGGCCCGATCCCCGGCAAAACGCCGACAGCCGTACCGATCAATACTCCGACAAATGCAAAAAGGATGTTATACCAAGTTAGTGCCGTTTCAAAACCATGCAATAAATAATCAAAAGTGCCCACTTCACATCCCCCTTCCTTTTATGAAAACCAGATTGGCCAACCCGGCAGTGTCCCCTTTAAAACATTCACGAATAAATAATAGATGATTCCGGAAAATCCTGCGGAAATGATGAGCGATGTCATCCACTTATTCCGTTCCATCGTTTGAAAGCAAACAAACAAAAAGAGGAAGGTCGTAATGACATATCCTATCGTTTCCAATGTCAAAATATAAATCAGGGTGGAGAGCAGAATGATGATAAAGGGTTTATATTCCAGCTTTCCCTTACCCGATTCCTGCACCTTGCCCCGAAATGCCTCATAGAACAGGCGAATACTTAAAACAGCGAGAACGAGTCCCAATACAAAAGGGAAAATATCCGGTCCTACCGAACTTCCATAAGAAGAACTGGCCAGTTTCCTGCTTCCTATCATGAACAGCACCCCGACAGCCAGAAAGGCTACAGATGCAAAGCGATCAAATTTCACGTCCATCCTAATCCCTCCATTTCAGAAAACAAGAAGAAGGTGAAAGCACCTCCTTCTCCCCGATTATTTTTCCATGCCTAAAGCTTCTAATAATTGCTGCACCTGTTTTTCCTGTTCTTCTAAAAACTTGCTGAATTCTTCACTATTTTTATATTCTTGTTCCCATCCTTGAACTTCCACTTCCTTCTTCCATTCAGAAGTTTCAACTAGCTTTGCAATGGTTCCTTCCCAAAAGGTTTTCGCTTCATCAGACATATTCTGAGGTCCAAAAACCCCTCTCCAAATCGTGAATTCAGCATCAACACCCTGTTCCTTTGCCGTTGGTATGTCTTTAAGATCGCCACCCAAACGTTCAGTCGAGGTTACGGCCAACACTCTAATCTTCCCTGCTTTTAAAAATTCCCTGACACTGGATGCATCCGTTCCGATCACATCCGCATTACCGCCAAGCAAGGCCGTAATCGCTTCCCCGCCACCGTCATACGACACGTATTTAAGTTCTGTTGGATTCAAGCCATATTCATAGGCTGGAAGAATGGAAATCAAATGATCCATGGATCCCGGAGCCGATCCTCCTGCAAACGTCAGCTTACGCGGATCTTTCTTCACCGCTTCCAGCACTGATTTCAAATCCTTGAATTCGGAATCCGCCTTTACCACTATCGCCCCATAATCCTTTGTCAGCTGCGCCAAAGGGGTCGTATTTTTATACCCATATGGACTGTTGCCTTCTTTTTTAAGGTTATTGATGATGACAGGCGGTGAATTCACGAACAGCATGTCATTATTATCCGCTTGTTGTGTTGCATAATCCGCCATGAATACAGCGCCCCCGCCACCGGGTTTGTTTTCGACGGTCAATGGCTGGTTCACCAGTTTGGTCTCACTCAAGACTTTTGTAAATGAACGGGCGGTTAAATCCCATCCCCCGCCTGCGCCCGATGGAGCAACGACCGTTATGGATTTTTTCGGATAGCCTGTACTTTCTTTCTTTTCTCCGGATGTATCCGAACTGCTGCATGCACCTAAACTTAAAGCTAACGAACCTGCCAAAATGACCGCTGAAATCTTTTTACGTGAAAACATAATAATCCTCCTTTTGAAAGCGTTTTCTTGATTCTACAAAAATATCTTCCTTTTCTTTGATTATTAACCTAAGATGCATAAATTCCATAACCTCTATATTGTTCATAAAGTTTTATCGGGAGCCATGGGAAAAAGGCCCGCCCATTAAGAGCAGCCCTGCTAGAATAGTATTTTTGATAGATAGACGACCATCGTTACCGTTATACTGCTGAATAAAGTCGACATCAAGACTGCTTGTGCCGCATACTCCGGATGGTTGTCATATTCCAAAGCGAATAATGCGCTGTTTCTCGATGTTGGAAATGAACTTGCGATAAATAATCCCTGAGCGACAGTCCCTTCCAAGCCCAGCAGGAGGATGATAAGGAATGCGATGGACGGCGAGAGTATTAACCGGCCAATCAAGCTAAGGATAAGCGGAAGCGGGAATTGCGTCATTTTCAAATAGGCACTCTGTGCACCCAATGTGATCAAGGCAATGGCTATGAAAGCACTCGCGATATTTTCAATCGGGGTCCATAAGAACAACGGAATGTCGAAAGAAGCGGAATGTAATAGAAGACCGAGTAATAAAGCATAAATGACGGGGTTCTTCAAGAACTCGCGAATGGCGCCCTTCGCACTTTTTGTATGGACGGAAACGGAATTCATCAATCCATAGGTATAGGTCAACAGGTTTTGAAAAATGATCACGATGACTTGGATCGACAGGCCAAGGGGATTCCCATTAAAAACCATCTGGCTTACGGGTAACCCGAAATTGGCTGAATTATTCAGGACTACACTATTTTTAAACGTGGCAGAAAGACTTTGATCAAACCTGGCAAGTTTGGCAATCACTGTACTTACGATGATGAGGCTTACTGCTTGAAGGGCAAGGAAGCTGAATATCTGGACGATCATCCCCCCGCCCATTTTACTTTGATAGATATTGACAAAGCTAATGGCCGGCATGAGCAGGAAGTGATTCAATTTAGACAGCGTATTCATATCCAACTTGAATTTACGATGCAGGATGGCCCCAGCCCCTATTAGGAAAAAGACCGGCACAATGACATTCAGTACGATCAGAAACAGGACACTCATTTGACTTCCTCTCCATTCCTTAGGCAAATTCATGATGATTTACATCTCCCTTCTATCATAATCCTGGGATAACCATAGTTAAAATACCAATAAATTATCGTTATCCATTCATAAAAGGAATGACAAAAAAGCACAGAGATTTCTGCGCTTCCAGTTAAATATCACTCATGAAATCGACTTCTTTGACAAATTCGACAAACGCTTTGACCAGTTTTAATTCCTGTGACTTTTCATGATATAACATCCACGTATTCCTGATAAGGGGATTACCATGCTTATCCCTAAGGTCCATCTGACGGAGACTTTGGTCCTTCTCCAATAAAACACTGGGAAGGATGCCATATCCCAGGCCATTCCTGACCATTTCTTTGCATGTATCACCTTTGTCCACTTCCATCCCAACCAAAGGCGGTCCTGAAAAATTGTCTCTCCACCAATTATCGATCATTGTTTTTAAAAGGGCGTCCGTCCCATAATCGATCCTCGGCAAGAAAGGCAGGTCCCGGACTTCGATTTCTTCCTTGGAAGCAATGCAAATCGTTTCCTCAAAAAGATGGTGCCTTGACCCTGCCCATTGATAGTCCCCCCGAACGATCCCTACATGCACTTCTTCCTTGTAAATGAGGTTCAGCACTTCTTTACTCCAACCAGTCGTCACATGGAAATCCACTTTAGGATATCGCTCACGAAATAATCTCAATAGGCCAGGCAATTTATGCAGCGTGATATAATTGGAAACACCCAGCCGTAATGTCCCACTGATCTCCTGACCCATATTGAACGCTGTCTCTTTTATCTGCCGGAGCCTGATCAGCATTTCATCTGCACAGTTGGCCAAATATTCCCCTTGAGGGGTGAACTGCACTCCCCTTGTTCCGCGCTCCACAATCTTTAGATTGAATTCCTTCTCTATTTGCTGAATTCGTTTCGTTAAAGAAGGTTGCGATATATATAAACTTTGCGCCGTTTTAGTAATATTCTTATGCTCATGCAACACCTTTAAAATATGCCAATCCCTTTCATTCATAACCCTTCCCCCGATACCGCTTTTTCCTTGAGTGTCCTATCGAAACTGTATCATACAAGGCTTGTTGGATATATCCAAGCAATGCCGGCAAGGACTTTCCCAAAGCGCATTCTCCAGCCCGCCTTAGGAGCGGCATCTTTCACGCTCAGTCATTCAATTGTATTCTTTCAGGGCATGTATAGATATTCAGTGAATCATTACGAATGAACCCGACCGTGGTGATTCCCAATCCTTCAGCCAACTCCAAAGCCAATTCGGTTGGAGCGGATTTCGAGAGAATCAGTTCACAGCCGATTTTCGCCACCTTCAAGAGAATTTCCGATGAGATCCGGCCGCTGAACACGATAGCTTTCCCTTCTATCGAAATACCATTTTTCAAGCAATGGCCGTATATTTTGTCCAAGGCATTATGCCGGCCGATGTCCATCCTGCTTAATACGAGGCCATCAACATCACATAAAGCGGCATTGTGTACCCCTCCTGTGTTCCGGAAGGTGACAGCGGAATTTTGTAAATCCTTCATCAAGCGGAAGCAGTCATCTGGAGTCAGTTTCACCGAAACATTATCCATTTTCTTGGCCGTCAAAGCATCATTCACAAAGACGAACCCTTGTCGGCTCATTCCGCAGCATGATGTAATATACCGCTTATTTTGAAAGTCCTGGAAGTAGGGATTCACTTTATCTGTCTTCACATGAACAAAGCCTTCTTTTTCCTGGACCCAGATTTCTTTTATCTCATCATATTTTTTGATGATGCCTTCCGAAGCCAAATAGCCAATCACCATATCCTCGATGTATTCAGGTGTACACACCATCGTGACGAATTCCTGGCCATTTATTTTGACAGTAACGGGATACTCCGTTACGATCGTATCTTCCGTCCGCCCGATGTTACCTTTGGTTATCCGGATGATGTCCCTCTTGCTTTCAATCGCTTTCATGTTCCCACTCCTTTTACTATCCAGGAGCCAATTGACCACTATTCAAGGAAGATGGTCAATGCCCGTTGAGTTTGTCCGCTATATCCTTATCAAATACGAATACGGAAATCGCTATGTTCTCCTTGATTTTGATATCTGAAAACAAATGGACCAGTTTAGCCCCAACCAGTTCTTCCATTCCATCTGGAGGACTCTCCGAATACACATCCTGTACCATTTTGGTACGTGCAGAATGGACCATGTCCCTTCCTTCCTCCGATCTTGATATGAACATTTCCGTAGGAGTCAAATTCCCATATAACGTAGAAACGGCCATATTCTCCACGAAAACCGTGTGTATGCGTTCTGGTCCTTTACCGAATAGTTCCTTGCGCAGCTTACGAATCATATCATTGAATTCATGGATAACCTTTGACACCGTTACGTCACTCCAATTCAAGAAAATTAAGTTCTCAATTTTCTAATCATAAATCAACGCGAAGAAAAACGAAAGGAATTTGGGAATGATAGCCTCTTTCCAGGATTGTTTCTTGCTAAAATTAAAGGTATAATATCTAAGAGGAAAGTTGGGAGCATAATAGTGTACTGTTGTGTCCTATCTTTTTTAAAAATCATCCATTATGGTATGGATTGGTATATTGGCAAGCTTTGCTATTAAACTATTCCACCATGACCTACATTTCCGTTCAGAGCCGGAGGTGTGATCATGGTGGTTTTTTTTCGTGTTTTTGGCTATAAAAGGGGGAAATATAATGAGCGATTCAAACATCACCATCAAAATAAATGGGAAGGATTATACCGCTAATGAAGGAGCGACAATTCTGGAGGTCATCAACCGAAATGAGATAGCTCATCCACAGATTTGTTATGTTCCTGAAGTGGATCCGATCCAAACATGCGACACATGCATCGTCGAAGTTAATGGGAAACTCGTCCGATCATGTTCGACAAAAGCAGCGGGCGGCATGGATATAGCCTTGGATTCAAGCAAGGCAAAAGAGGCCCAAACCGAAGCCATGGACCGGATCCTGGAAAACCATTCTTTATACTGTACTGTATGTGATAATAATAACGGAAATTGCAAACTGCATAACACAGCGGAATTAATGGAAATCGAACACCAAAAATATCCTTACACACCGAAAGTGGAATTGGGTGCCGTCGATATGTCCCATCCATTTTACCGCTATGATGCCAATCAATGCATCGCATGCGGCCAATGTGTCGAAGTCTGCCAGAACCTTCAGGTCAACGAGACGCTGTCCATCGACTGGGAAGCGGAACGCCCCCGGGTAATCTGGGATGAAGGAACGGAAATCAATAACTCATCTTGTGTAGGCTGCGGACAGTGTGTAACCATTTGTCCATGTAATGCATTAATGGAAAAATCGATGCTGGGTGAGGCTGGCTTCATGTCAGGTTTGAAAAACGATATGCTTGAACCAATGATTGACCTTGTCAAAGAAGTGGAACCTGGATACAGCGGGATTTTTGCCATTTCAGAGATTGAAGCGGCAATGCGTGATACACGGACGAAGAAGACAAAAACGGTCTGTACGTTCTGTGGGGTAGGATGCACATTCGAAGTCTGGACAAAAGGCCGTAAAATCCTTAAAGTCCAACCTACCCATGAAGCACCCGTCAATGCGATATCCACATGTGTCAAAGGGAAATTCGGCTGGGACTTCGTA
The DNA here is from genome assembly GCF_014844095.1 of Brevibacillus sp. JNUCC-41. NCBI lineage: Bacteria > Bacillati > Bacillota > Bacilli > Caryophanales > Bacillaceae > Peribacillus > Peribacillus sp. JNUCC41. Next base: position 1,450,186 of record NZ_CP062163.1, read on the forward strand.
AACTCGGAAAAACGTTTAACCAAGCCCCTGATTCGGAAAAATGGGAGATTCGTTGAATCAAGCTGGGATGAAGCACTTGATTTGGTTGCATCCAGACTTGGTTCGATCAAACAGCAATACGGCGGAAATTCAGTAGGCTTCATTTCCTCATCAAAGATCACGAATGAAGAAAACTATGTGATTCAAAAACTGGCACGTCAAATGTTCGAAACGAATAACGTCGACAATTGCTCGCGTTACTGTCAATCCCCGGCAACAGACGGACTGTTCCGTACGGTCGGCATGGGAGGAGATGCTGGTACGATTAAAGATATTGCCGCAGCAGGTCTTGTCATCATCGTTGGCGCTAACCCTGCAGAAGGCCATCCCGTATTGGCGACACGCGTAAAACGGGCACACAAGCTTCACGGACAAAAACTGATCGTAGCTGACATCCGCAAAAACGAAATGGCCGAACGCTCCGACATCCATATCAGTCCAAAACAAGGAACAGACCAGGTTTGGTTGATGGCGGTTACAAAATATATAATCGATCAAGACTGGCATGATCAAGAATTCATCAATGAAAATGTTAACTTCTTCGACGATTACAAAGAAGTACTTGAAAAATACACCCTGGAATATGCCGAAACACACACAGGCATTTCAAGAGAAACATTGATCCAAATAGCTGAGACCATTCGCGATGCAGACGGAACATGCATCCTCTGGGGAATGGGCGTTACACAAAACACCGGTGCATCCGATACTTCAGCGGCAATTTCCAACTTGCTATTGGCTACGGGTAACTACCGTCGTCCAGGAGCGGGAGCTTATCCGCTTCGCGGCCATAACAATGTACAGGGCGCTTGCGATATGGGTACCTTGCCAACATGGCTTCCAGGATATCAGCATGTTACCGATGACGTGGCACGTGCTAAATTCGAAAAAGCTTATGGAGTGAAAATCGATGGCAAACCAGGCTTGAACAATATTGAAATGCTCAAAGCGATAGAGAAAGGCGACATGAAGGCCATGTATCTCGTCGGAGAAGATATGGCACTTGTCGATGCGGATGCAAACCATGTTGATAAAGTGTTATCCGGATTGGATTTCTTTGTTGTCCAGGATATTTTCCTTTCAAGGACAGCCCAATATGCCGACGTGGTATTGCCAGGAGCCCCATCTCTTGAAAAAGACGGAACGTTCACCAATACGGAGCGCCGTGTACAGCGTTTATATAAAGCCCTTCCCACAATGGGGGATTCTAAAGCGGACTGGGAAATCACTCAAGAGATCGCCAACCGCTTAGGTGCAAATTGGAACTACACTCACCCTAGTGAAATCTATGAAGAAATGGCAAGCCTGTCACCGATATTCAGCCAAGCGAATTACGAGGTGCTGGAAGGATGGAACAGCTTCCTCTGGGGAAGCCATGATGGATCAAACACACCGCTTCTTTATGTGGATGGCTTCAACTTCCCTGATAAGAAAGCGCGCTTTGCACTGGCTGACTGGGTGGAACCTCATAAATTCCCGGAAGAATATGACCTTCATATCAATAACGGACGCATGCTGGAGCATTTCCATGAAGGCAATATGACGAACAAATCCAATGGAATCCAATCGAAAGTACCTGATATTTTCGTTGAGGTATCACCAGAACTTGCCAAAGAACGTAAAGTCGGCGATGGCGGACTCGTTCGCTTAGTGTCTCCATTCGGGGCCGTTAAATTAAAAGCCCTGATCACAGACCGTGTAAAAAAAAATGAGCTATTTTTACCGATGAACTCAGTCGATAAAGACTCTGCCATCAACTTCCTGACTGGTCCCATCTATGATCAACGCACAAGCACGCCTGCTTACAAACAGACGATGGTCCGCATGGAAGTATTAAGCGCAAGCGGAGACATCCCATTACCGGGTACCAATCCACGGAACAAAAAACGTCATCCTCAAAATGGTGTCGAGGTTGAACGTAAGTGGGCCCGTCCAGGGTATGTTCACTTAACGGATAAATAAACAGGGAGGGTGAAGATCATGGCAGCTCCTATTACGGAAATCCATAATCCCATTACTGAGGAAGAAATTAAGCTACAAAAACTCGAAGAACTGAAAACGCTGATCACCGATAATGAAGAGGCATTGAACAATATGTTTAAAATCGTCAATGAACTGAATGACTCGGGAGTATTCGAAGCCGCGACCTCCATGCTTCAAGGAAAAGAACAAATCGCGAAAATCGCTCTTCAACAAATCACAAGGCAGCCTGTCACAAACCTGATCAATACCCTAATGGGGGCAACCGGAGCCTTGATGAACGCCGATGCCGCACAATCCACGAAACTGCTTAACAGTGCACTTGCAGGAATCGATGAAGGAAACAAATTCCTTCAGGCAGATAAGAAGATCGGAGTTTTGGATTTAATGAAAACATTGAATGATCCAGACATAAACCGGGCGATCGGCTTTGGCGTACACTTCCTAAAGGGAATGGGCAAGGAATTAAAAGAATAGAATCGGAACAAAGACTCAAGAGAAGCTCATGCTTCTTTTGAGTCTTTGTTCTATACTGGATGAAATGCTGATCTTATTAGCCTGGATGATTTAGATGAGGGCCCAAATCACTCATCAACCGTAATGTCATCACCAAGGCTCAATAATAAATGTATCTTTAACCTAGAATATCAGAAAGTGCACTTTGTACGTATGGAAATTGAAAGGAGTAATTGTGGTAAAGTGCTTTTTGAGGGAGTACCCGCTGCCCTTTTAATACCAACTGACTCATTTCACCAAGTACTACTTTTACTACAACCCCAGGAACATGAAGCCAATATGGGCGGTGAAGGACGTCTGCAATGGACTGTCCGAATGATGACATGCGTATTGGATGAGGCGAGGTCACATTCAAAGGTCCTTCTACTTCAGAATTAATTATGGCGAAGTACACCATCTCAACCGCATCTTGAATGTGCACCCAGGAAATCCATTGCATCCCACTGCCGATTGTCCCCCCAATACCTAATTTATACGGTAGCACTGTTCGCGGAAAGGCACCCTCTTGACCCAGAATGATGCCGAAACGCGCGAAGACCGTTCGAACGCCTAATTCTTCCGCCATTGCCCCTTCTTTCTCCCAACGCTTTACAACACTGGCCAAAAAGTCGTTTGCATCACTTTTGGAGGACTCATTAAACGTTTTGAAGTCTGACATACCGTAGTAACTTACACCTGAAGCGTTAACAAGAACTTTTGGCTTTGGGTGAAGATGTCTCAAAATTCGAATGACCTCTTTTGTGGCTGTAAGACGGCTATTCAAAATAACCTCTTTTTTACTTTGGATCCACCGTCCGCTATTAATTGATTCCCCGGCTAAATTGACCACCGCATCGACATCCTTAAGTTCGTTTTCAGGTTGATGATCTGCAGAAAGCCAATTGACATAATGAACGAATTCACTTGTTCTTTTATGATCAGGAAGACGCGTTAATATGGTTACTCGATGGCCTTTTTGAGTCAACAGGTGAGTCAGGGCTTGACCTACAAACCCGCTTCCTCCCGTTATAACAACATGCAATTTACTCACCTCCTGCAACTGCTTTCTTATAAGTTAGTGAATAAAATAACGGCCTAAAAGATTGCCAACAAGAAAAATCGGGATCATGAGCAGGCTGACGGGGAGACTTGCAAAAAGTAATTGCCCGTCTATCAGGCCGTGTTCGAACAAACTGTCATAGGCAATAAGACAGTAAGGGATGAGAAGGAATAGCGCCGTTATGATGCCAGGTGTGTAGCCTTTGAAAAAGATGGACTGAACAATATGCATGATCGCTTGCAGAATAAATAAGTTGAGAATAGCTGTATATAAAAGAAAGCCCCCTCCGTTTAATGTGAGATGGGCAGTCACCACTGTAGTGAATGAAATAATCAACAAAATCCAAGTAGCCGAAACAGAAAGCTGGGCAGCGGTTGAACCTAGTTTTTCCCTCATATTTAATATTAGTTGGACGAAAGAAGATTTTTGAAACCTATTTTCACTTGCCTTCATGGAAGATTCAATGGTTATGATCTCTTCTAAGTCATGGAAAATAAAAATGATTGGGCACAACCAAATAATTGTATGAAGATCGAAAAATTGGCGGAAAGTTTCAAGCATCTTTTGCCTCCTGCTTGTTGTAGTTTTGTTCATTGAATGGGAAAAACTAAAAAAAATGCAAAAAGTCACTTGAAAGCTATTTGAATCCACAAATCCCTGTTTAGCTCCCTTCAGCTAATTTTTGATAATGGGCCAAGGCCAATAACGGAAAAACGTATTCGTAACAATGATAATTGATATAAAAGGCTCCCGCCATTCCCCTTCCTTTCGGGTAGGCCTTTGCCCAATCTTTTTCTTTTCCATCTACTAAAAAAGCTGCGCCGCGTTTAATGTCAGGTGTGACTTCAGCCGCTGCTGAGATAAGTGTATCAAGGGCCCACGCTGTATGGGTGCGGGTACTTTCGCCCAACGGCACATAACAATTTTCGATATCACTTTTACAGGATTCTCCCCACCCTCCGTCTTGATTTTGAATGGCCTTTAACCAGTTTACAGCCTTCTGAATGGCAGGATGATTCGGGGAAATCCCAACCGCAACCATTCCCGTTACAGCCGCCCATGTGCCATAAATATAGACGCCCCAGCGCCCTACCCAAGAACCATCCGACTCTTGATTCTTTAACAGCCAACGAATCCCGCGTTTCACCATAGGATGATGAAAATCCAAATGAGTATAGTTCCCGAAAAACTCTAATGTCCTTCCCGTTAAATCAACCGTCGACGGATCAGTCAACAAATCTTTTCCGCCCTCGATCGGTAACAGGTTCAATATTTTCTTATTTACATTCTTTTCGAATGCCGCCCATCCACCGTCATTGTTTTGCATGGAAATGAGCCATTTGATTCCCCGATCCCATGCCTGTCGACAATCCACCCTTTCGATGGCTAACGTTCGAATCGCTCTTAGTGCTGCCGTTGTGTCGTCAATATCCGGATGGATTGTATTCATGTCCTCAAAGCCCCAGCCTCCCGGCAACAGGTCTGGTTCATGAATGACCCAATCCCCGTATTTGACATGTTGCCGGGAGAGGATATATCGGTTTGCCTTCTGGACGGTATTCGATGAATAAGGGACTCCGGATTCTTGCAGAGCATAACTGATTAATGTCGTGTTCCAGACCGTAGCCGTCGCATATTGGCAGTGGCGTTCTCCATCAATCCGGCAGGTCATCGCATTTAAGCCTTGCAAGGCACGGGTAATCACCGGATGTGTATTCGAATATCCCCTCGCCAATAAGGCAAAAATCATCATAGAAGTTGAACCGAAATAATTACATAAGGTGCCATCCGGTTCTATTCTATCCAGCATATATTGTTCGGCGCGATTTAAAGCTAACTCGCGAAGATTTCCGGGGTAGTCTTTCAGGCCTTTTATCCCTTTTTGAATCGAATCGAAAACCGAGCGGAATTCCGGATCTTCTGTAAAAAACCGATTTTCTTTTTTGAGATACAAATCAGAGAGATCAGGAGACCGCAGTGTTCTCCTGCTAAAACCCAAATTGGCCAGAATCAGTAACGGGATGATGTTCGTTCTGCCAAACATGGAGAAGTCAAAAAGATTAATTAGAAAGGAGTCCGGTATAAGCAGCACTTCAATCTTAATGGGGAAAGGCGGCCACTCGCACTGTCCGGTTAAAGCCAACAGGACTTTAAAAAGCATATGGACTTCTGTAGCCCCTCCGTTGGCAAGGATAAACCGCCTGGCTGCCTGGATATCCGGGTCACCCCGATCCCGGTAACCGGAGTAAAGAAGGGCATAATAAGCTTCCACAGTGGACGTAAGGTTCCCTTTTCCTTCATCATAAAACAAACCCCATGAACCATCTTTCTGCTGTTTCCCAGCAATACGTTCCACCAGTTCTTTTATGAACGCCTCATCATTTATCTCCAATGTCCGCAATAAGATAATCATGTGACAGTCTGTTCCGATGCCGGTCTCAAAAGGATATTGCCAGGACCCATCATCTGATTGGTCCCTAATGAACTGATCGACGATTCTGTTCATTTCCTCATTTACCCGATGTCCCATGTTACCCCCCTCTTTCGAATACTCACGTTGTATTCATATTCCTCTGGCAATATGAATATGCATTTCTTTAATGGGAGAATCGAACGCAGTTAAAATGAAATGTTGATAAGGGATGATGATTTTTGTTTGATTCCTATTCGGATGTAAAGAAGGATTTGAAAAAAAAATTAAAAAGTAAATCTTCCGGCCTCCTGCCCTTTTTATCCGAAAACGATAAACAACGCATTCACTATATAAGAGAACAGACAAAACAACATAATCAAAACAATGTTACACGGACTCGCGCTTATTATAATTTTTATCTTGAGCATCCAGAAATCCATTGGGCCTTCCTTGGACATATGGTATCGAGGAACGTTGGCTGGAACATGACCGATTTAAAAGGGGATTTGCTGACAAAACTTCTGCCAGAAAGAGATCAGAAGGCGATTTATTCTTTTTTGGAACGCGGCAGCTGGTTGATTTTTCAGGATGTGTATCCCCAGTGTTTGATTTATGACCTAAGTGTGAAAGCCAACCAGGAAATGTTCCACCTTTTACACTTTTTTCACATTTCCACCTTTATGGAAACGATGTGGCGTTATTTTTGGAACAGCGGGGATTCCTACACTCTTGCGATTGCGACTGTAATAAATGAACAAAGTTATTTGGAAAAAAGAGTGATCCAAAATGATCATTTTAAAAAAACCGTAACCGGTACGGCCAGCTTCAAGTTGTATGATTTTTTGCGTTTCAATCACATTCTTTTTCCATACTGTGCAGAGGGAAATAGGCAACGAGCCTTACTTGCCGGCGCTACCTCGCGCCATTTCACTTCGCTTCACGAACGAATTTTATTCGGAAAAAGATTGTATGCCCTTCTTTTTCAGCGTACAAATATTTCAGCGGGCATTTTGAAATGGGCAAACGATCATCCCCATACGGGTTCACGAAAAGATTATTGGCCCGATTTATTTAATGATGTAAACGAATTTTTCCCCCGTTCCCTTTATAAACCTCGGGTCAAGAATTGTAAGTTGAGAAAAGGCGCCGCCGACCGGTTGTACAGTCCACTGTTAAAATACGCCTGGCCGAATACTTCTCATGAAGATGCGGAAAGCGGCGACTGGTTTGAGGATTGGCATGTTCTGGACTATATTCATAAGGAAGTCGATGTGAATGGAGATGTATTCGGGAATTATTGCAAAACGCTTGAAATAATTGAGCTTGCGGTCATGGGAAAGGAAGCTCTTCTGTTACGGGAAGAGGAATAACCATCAACGTGCGGTGATTTTGACGGCTGTTCTATATATTTTCATTGGTCGCTCCTTTCATTTTGACTTTTATCCCTCGAATTGTTGATTGTGTCATAACAGAAAGGGTAGATTGTCAGGAAAGAACAATGATAAAACATACGGTACCATTTGTCTTGAAATCGTTGAAAAAGGAGACCTATGTTTGCGGTTACTTCGATTTAAGTGATCGCTTCCGTTATACAGCAGTTCAAATTAAGATAAATGAAACAACATTCTTGTAGACTTAAGAGCCCCCGACAACTCCAATAGAAGTTGTCGAGGGCTCTGTGTAATATTGGACTAGATCTACATTTTTTAACTTATAAACAAATTTATAAAGCATATGATGACAATTTTATGCTTCAAGTCACACAAATAAAAAACCACCAATATATGTATTGGTGGAGACGGTGGGAGTCGAACCCACGTCCAGACATAACGGCACTTAAGCTTCTACGAGTGTAGTCGATATATTCGCATTTCGCGAACTCATTAGCCTATCGACAGGCGGCAGAGCAGCTAGTCTGATTGGTCTCTTCCTTCATCCTCAGACGGTGGATTCCGGCGTATCCCACTTAGAGTGAGTCCCTTACCCTACCACGTGGGCCATGGAGGGAGGAACAGCTATCGACTGTTATTAAGCAGCGAAAGCTAGGTTGTTGTTTTGTTTGCCAGTTATAGGCGTTGACGTTTTAACGAGGCCGATCCCCTCGACTCGCAACTTAAGCTCGAACTATCCCTGTCGAATCCGTAACGTCCCCATGATAGAAATGGAGCGTACGAGAGAAGAATAGTCAGCAAGTTGGCTGATATTCAATTGTCATCGGTACAGGATTAATTATAACAGATTGGTTCAAAAAATCAATTGTAAGGTCTTGGCAGTTCTACATCTTCTGCCGCTCACGGAAAGCACGTTCAATATCACGCTTCGCTTCCTTCTTCTTCAGGTCATCACGCTTGTCATATTGTTTCTTCCCTTTTCCGAGTCCGATTAAAACTTTGGCAAAGCCATTCTTTAAATACATTTTCAACGGGACGATGGTGTAACCTGTTTCCTTTGTTTCGCCAATCAGCTTATTGATTTCCTTTTTATGCAGAAGGAGTTTACGTGTCCGCAAAGGGTCATGGTTAAACTGGTTTCCCTGCTCATAAGGGCTGACATGCATATTATGAAGATAAATTTCACCATTTTCTATTTTAGCAAAGGCATCTTTCAAATTCACTCGGGCCGCACGGATTGCTTTGATTTCGGTCCCTTTCAAAACGATACCCGCTTCAAACGTTTGTTCAATAAAGAAATCATGATAAGCTTTTTTATTTTGTGCTAGTTGTTTACCTGAGCCTTTTGGCATCTAACTCTCCCCTTTTAACATCCAATCGCGGCGAGAGGAAGAAATGATCATCCCCACGCCTCAATCTTTATCTCTTTTTTGGTTTTCTCTTGCGTTTGGCAGCTGGCGCATTTTCAAAGAATTTTTTCTTGTTTTTCGATTTTCTTCCAGAGGAAGTCGAATCTCCATTACGGCCGCCGCCTTTTCCTTCCTTACGTCCCCCATTGCCGCCTCGGCCGCGTTTGCGTTCACCTGAATTGGCTTTGAATATTTTCTTCTCGCCAGATGGACGCGGACGGCTTACCTTCATGCCGATGATTTCAAAATCGATGGCGCGTTCCTCTTTATTGACATTGGAAACACGTACGTCGATCTCATCGCCAATCCGGAACACATTACCGGTACGTTCCCCGATCATTGCAAGCTGACGCTCATCGAAGCGGTAATAATCATCCGTCATGAAGCTGACATGGACAAGTCCTTCAATGGTGTTCGGCAACTCGACGAACATCCCGAAATTCGTAACCGAACCAATGATCCCGGTATATTCTTCGCCGATCTTATCCAGCATATATTCCGCTTTCTTCAGATCATCCGTTTCCCGTTCAGCATCTACTGAGCGACGTTCACGTTTCGATGTATGATCGGCAATCTCAGGTAAATCAGCATTCCATTTCTCCTTCGTGGCTTCATCCATTTTACCTTCCACCAAGTAGGTCCTGATCAACCTGTGCACGATCAAATCCGGGTAACGGCGAATCGGCGATGTGAAATGTGTATAAAACTCAGCAGATAAACCAAAGTGACCTAAGCTCTCCGGATCATATTTCGCCTGTTGCATGGAACGAAGCATGACGGTTGAAATGACCGTTTCTTCCGGTTTACCGGCAACTGCCTCAATGATTTCCTGTAACGCCTTAGGATGGACGTCATTGGCCGATCCCCGTACAATATATCCGAAATTCGTAATGAATTCGAAGAAACGCTGCAGTTTTTCCGGCTTTGGATCTTCATGAATACGGTATATGAACGGAACGTCAAGACGGTGGAAATGCTCTGCAACGGTTTCATTTGCCGCAAGCATGAACTCTTCAATCAGCTTTTCCGCAACCGACCTTTCACGTAAAACCACATCAGTCGGATGGCCCTCTTCATCAACGATGACTCTCGCTTCATTGAAATCAAAGTCGATCGCACCGCGGTTCATTCGGTTTTTACGAAGGATGGCCGCTAACTTCTCCATGTCCTGGAACATTGGCACCAACGCTTCATAGCGTTCGAGCTGTTCTTCATCTTTATCCACAAGGATTTTGTTCACATTGCCATATGTCATACGTTCCGTCGTCTTAATGACACTTTCAAAAATGTCATGATTGACGACTTTGCCATCTGGCGTGATTTCCATTTCACAAGAGAGTGTAAAACGATCGACTTGTGGATTCAAGGAGCAAATGCCATTCGATAAACGATGCGGGATCATCGGAATGACCCTGTCCACCAAATAAACGCTCGTCCCTCTTTCCAAAGCTTCCTTATCGATTGGAGATCCTTCCTTCACATAATGGCTGACATCAGCAATGTGAACACCCAGCTTGTAATTGCCATTTTCAAGTTTAGAAACAGTAACAGCGTCATCCAGGTCCTTTGCATCCGCTCCATCAATCGTGACCAAAACATCATTGCGCAAATCCCTGCGGTTGCCTATTTCACTTTCTTGAATGGTATCCGAAACGGCATTGGCTTGCTCCATTACGTCTTCCGGGAACTCCATCGGCAAACCATATTTATGGATGACGGAAAGAATATCCACGCCAGGGTCATTTTTATGCCCCAGAATCTCAATGACTTCGCCTTCAGCACTTATGCGTCCTTCAGGATAGGAAGTAAGTTTGACGACAACCTTATGGCCCTCTACCGCTCCATGGGAAGCGTGCTGTGGGATGAAGATATCGTTTGCGATCTTTTTATCATCAGGGATGACGAAACCAAAACTTTTACTTTCGGAGTATGTACCGACCACTTGTGTAATTCCGCGTTCAAGTATTCTGATGACCGTGCCTTCTTGCCTTGAGCCGGATGTTTCCGAAGATACTCGTACCATTACGACATCTCCATGCATCGCTGTGCCCGTTTCATTTGGCGGAATGAAAATATCATCCATTCCTGGGTTATCCTCAGGTGTCACAAAGGCGAATCCCTTTGCATGCCCCGTTAATTTACCGCGGAACAAATTCATTTTTTGCGGCAGGCCGTAACGATTGCTTCTTGTTCTGACCACCAATCCCTTTTCTTCCATTTTTACTAAAGCCTTAACGAAATTCTTGAAATCTGCCGAGTCTTCGATTTTCAAAGCCTCTTCCAGTTCTTGTACCGTTAACGGCTTATACGCTTCATCCGTCATGTATGTCAGAAGCTTATTAATATGTTCTTGAATGTTATCTTCCATGAAAACCCTCCTATTCAGGGTATAATAAATTTGTTATTCGGACCAATCCAGACTTTCTAAAAATTCCAATACATCTTCATGCAACTGGTCTTTTTCTTTATCAAGAGTTATGACATGGCCGGATTCTTCATACCACTTGATTCGTTTGACCGGTGATTCAATGGAATCAATAATAATATCGGCACTTTTCGGATTGATAACATCATCATGCCGGCCTTGCACGACAAATGTCGGAGCGTAAATAAGGTCGACGTGCTCTCTTACATCCGTTATCAATTCCTGAAGGGCCTTCAATGTACTCATCGGTTTATCGGCAAGGAGGTCCATTTCAAGCTCTATTTGCTCTTGAGTTTTTCCTTCGTACTTCTTAAATTCTCTGGCGTACTCCAATACTCCTTTAAACATCATTTCTTCACTTTTAATATGCATAGGCGCACACATCGATACGATACCCTTTATAGGTACAGTGTAACCTAATTTAAGAGAAAATACGCCTCCTAATGAGAGTCCGGCAACAGCAATTTCTTCATGGCCTTTGCTTTTCAGAAAATCATAGGCCATCATGACATCTTTCCACCAATCCTCCGGGCCCGTTTTCACCAGCTCCTCTGGCGGGACGCCATGTCCTTTATAGTGCGGGGCATGGCAGGTGTATCCCTGTTTCTCCAAGTAACGGCCCAGCATCCGTACATCCGCCGAATTCCCCGTAAATCCATGTAATAGTAAGACAGCCCTTTTTCCGGCTTCAAAAGTAAAGGGCTGCTGCAGCTTGATTTTCATGACTTCAAACTCCTTTATCAGTAAATAGAATGAAAAATATCCCTATCCTATAATTAAGTACTAAAATCACTATATCTATTCATGCAACTATTGTGCAAAGAAAAAAGCCTAGCTAATTAGCTAGACTCATTTTTGATCCATTACACATCAAAGAAAGCAACAAGTAAAGTTAAAGCAAAGAATAAAATCGCCAATACTATCGTTGCACGATGTAAAATCAGGTCCAAACCGCGTGCCTTTTGCTTTCCGAATAGCTGCTCGGCACCGCCGGCAATCGCACCAGATAAACCTGCACTCTTACCTGATTGAAGCAATACCGTCACAATGAGGGCGATACTGACAATCACTAAAAGCGTTATGAGAAATGCATGCATGCAATTACACCTCCTGAAGAACCAATAAACAATTACTTTAACTTTACCACACCCAATAAATATCCACAATCTTTGTTATACTATGATGGTAAGAATTCCTAAAACCCATAGTCATTTATTTCTTTTTGAAACAAAGTTTGAGATAATTTGCATAAATAGAGAAAGAGGTGTCAACATGTTTAAGTCCATACTTCGGATTCTTGATCTCCTGACCATCCTATTCTCGGCGGTTGCCGGCTATTCTTTATGGACAGGCGGAAGCAATCTTATCAGTGTCCTATTAATCATCCTATCACCGCTTTTATTGCTGCTGGCAAAGTATCACGGAAATCGATACTTATTATTTGCTGCATATATCACGACAACCGTTTATTTTACTGCTATTATTTATAATGGACTTTCCAATAGCAGTATCGACTTTTTCCAATCAAGCTTCCATGTCCTCCTGATCGGGGCAGCAGCCGTCTTGCTGAGCATCATAGCAGCGGTCATCGGGTTTGGGACCAATACCCTTACGATCCTTTGGTTATCGCTGCACGGCCTTGTCACATTCGAGACAATCAGGATGTCATCTGGTTTCCTTTCGCACTTTTGGTCTGATCCCGTCGTGCAAACCGCAATCCGTAATGATTATCCTTTTTTGTTGATGGTGGTCTGGATTGGCTTATTTCTTGATAAATATCAAAGTGAATTAACAAGGGATTACTTATCACGATAATCTTTGAAAACTATTTTTATTGGAAATCTTATATTAAAAGCAAGGGGCCTTTCATATGTTAAAACCTATATTTGCAGCAACTGCTCTATCATCTTTCATTCTGATGGCTGGCTGTTCATTCGACCTGACCAGCGATGATAAAAAAGAGCCAAAAGAAGAACAACCGAGCTCCCAGGATAAGGAGACAGAAACTGATAAGAATCATGATTCAAATGAATCGGCCCAACGTCAGGTGGAAGTTGATGAAACGGTTAAACCCGCACAGGCTGGCCTTCAGACATTAGCCAACCCGGAAAGCATTCCTGTACTTGTCAATAAACAATACAGCCTGCCGGAAGATTACAAACCCGATGACCTTATCTACCCAAAAGTGGATTTCATCTTTCAAGATAAAATTGAAAAAAGAATGATGCGCGAAGAAGCGGGAAAGGCTCTTGAAAAAATGTTCCAGGCAGCCGAAAAAGAAAACATGCACTTTGCCGGTGTTTCCGCGTACCGTTCACATCAAACACAAATCACGGTCTTTAATAACTATGTGGCTAAGGACGGGGAAGAAAAAGCGAAAACCTACAGTGCAATGCCTGGGACAAGCGAGCATGAAACGGGTCTCGCGATTGATGTTACGACCCACGACGGTGCATGTGCTGCCCAAGACTGCTTCGGTGACACGAATGAAGCGACCTGGCTTGCCGAGCATGCCCATGAATATGGATTTATCATCCGCTATCCGGAAGGCAAGGAAAACATAACAGGGTATAAATACGAACCATGGCACATCCGCTATGTAGGTGTCGATGCCGCCACTGAAATTTTCCAAACGAAGAGCACATTGGAAGAATACTATAATGCCGTACCAGTGGAAGCTGTATCGAATAAATAAAAAAAAGGTGCCCGGATGCGGCACCTTTTTTTTATTAATCAAACGTTTGATTAACTCCTTTTATCAGCCCTGAACCAAGCTGGAATCAGTGACTGGACGGCTAACGTTATAGGCAAAAAAAACCTCCCATTCAATGTGCATTCTAACATTGAATGGGAGGTGAAAAGAAATCACTATGCAGAACCCATCTTCTTGTCAGAAGCGGAATCCCAAAATAATTACTTCTTCAAGTTATAGAAAGATTTCAACCCGCCATATACAGCCAAGTCACCAAGCTGGTCTTCGATGCGAAGTAGTTGGTTGTATTTAGCGATACGGTCTGTACGGGACATGGAACCCGTTTTGATTTGGCCAGCGTTTGTTGCAACGGCGATGTCAGCGATCGTTGCATCTTCCGTTTCACCGGAACGGTGGGAAACGACTGCAGTGTAGCCTGCGCGTTTAGCCATTTCGATTGCATCAAACGTTTCAGTCAGTGTACCAATTTGATTCACTTTTATCAGGATGGAGTTACCGATGCCTTTTTCGATGCCTTCAGCCAATTTTTTCGTGTTCGTTACGAAAAGATCGTCACCCACTAATTGAACTTTAGAACCAATGCGCTCCGTTAAAAGCTTATGGCCATCCCAGTCATTTTCATCCAAGCCGTCTTCGATGGAAAGAATAGGGAACTCATTCACTAGCTCTTCATAGAAAGCAACCATTTCTTCGGATGTAACGCCATTGCGGCCTTCGCCTGCAAGATCATATTTGCCTGTTTCTTTGTTATAGAATTCAGATGAAGCTACGTCCATGCCAAGGTAGATATCTTCGCCTGCTTTGTAGCCAGCTTTTTCGATCGCTTCGATGATGACTTGCAACGCTTCACGGTTTGAACCAAGGTTTGGCGCAAAGCCGCCCTCATCGCCGACTGCCGTATTCAAACCTTTGGCAGAAAGGACAGATTTCAACGCATGGAATACTTCAGCACCCATACGAACCGCTTCTTTGAAGCTAGGAGCGCCTACAGGAAGGATCATGAATTCCTGGAAGTCAACGTTGTTATCGGCATGTGATCCTCCGTTAATGATGTTCATCATTGGAGTTGGAAGTTGTTTCGCATTGAACCCACCAAGGTAACGGTACAATGGTAAACCTGAAAATTCCGCAGCTGCATGGGCAGCAGCCATTGACACGCCAAGGATTGCATTAGCTCCCAGGTTTCCTTTGTTTTCAGTGCCATCCAATTCAATCATAGTAAGGTCAAGGCCTGCTTGGTTCGTTACATCCAAACCGATGACAGCTTCAGCAATGATATCATTTACATTATCGACTGCTTTTTGTACCCCTTTACCCAGGTAACGAGATTTATCTCCGTCACGAAGCTCAACCGCTTCATGTTCCCCTGTTGAAGCACCTGATGGTACGATCGCACGTCCGAAGTATCCGGACTCTGTTTGGATTTCTACTTCTATTGTTGGATTACCACGGGAATCTAGCACTTCGCGTGCATATACATGTTCAATGTACGGCATTATAAATCTCTCCTTTTCCTATTCACAATTTTATTTAGATAATAGGGATTTCCCTGTCATTTCAACAGGTTTTTCGACTCCAAGCAAATCAAGCATCGTTGGAGCTAAATCGCCTAAGATACCACCTGTTCTTAATGTTACCTGATTTTTTGTGATAATGACAGGCACGGGATTCGTAGTATGGGCTGTCATGGGGTCGCCTTCAAGCGTTACGACTTCATCTGCATTCCCATGGTCAGCGGTAATGATTGCTGTACCGCCTTTTGAGACGATTAAATCGACAATCCTGCCTAGACATTCATCCACTGTTTCAATCGCTTTAATGGTAGGCTCAAGCATCCCTGAATGACCAACCATGTCCGGGTTGGCAAAATTCAAGAGAATGGCATCAAAACGGTCAGCCTCAATCTGTTCCACCAATGCATCCGTCACTTCATAAGCACTCATTTCCGGTTTTAAATCATATGTAGCGACTTTCGGAGAATTTATTAAAATCCTCTCTTCACCAGGAAACTTCTCTTCACGTCCGCCGCTCATGAAAAACGTCACATGCGGATATTTTTCAGTCTCAGCGATACGAAGCTGGGTAAGCTGGTTTTGGGAAAGTACTTCCCCTAATGTATTATCAAGATTTGTCGGATTAAATGCAACATATCCGTCAACTGTTTCTGAAAAATGTGTCAAACAGACAAAATGGAGATGCTTCGGATGTCCAGGACCGCGGTCAAATGAGCGAAAATCCTCATTCGTGAACGTATTGGAAATCTGGATCGCCCGATCTGGACGGAAGTTATAAAAGATTACGGCATCATCATTTTTAATCGTTGCCACCGGTTTACCGTCTTCCGCCGTTATGACCGAAGGTATCACGAACTCGTCAAAAATGCCGTGTTCGTAGGAATCCTCGACACATTCCATCGCAGAAGAGTAAGCAGGGCCATCACCATACACCATCGAACGGTAGGATTTTTCCACACGTTCCCAGCGCT
Organism: Brevibacillus sp. JNUCC-41; assembly: GCF_014844095.1. Classification (NCBI taxonomy): domain Bacteria; kingdom Bacillati; phylum Bacillota; class Bacilli; order Caryophanales; family Bacillaceae; genus Peribacillus; species Peribacillus sp. JNUCC41. The sequence continues at coordinate 1,466,596 of NZ_CP062163.1, forward strand.
TATCACGGTCCATCGAATAATATCTTCCGGATATGGTCGCAAACTGACCAACACCGATTTCCTTCATTTTCGCTTCCGCTTCCTTAATATAACCCTGCGCCGTTTTCGGTCCCACATCACGGCCATCTAAAAATGCATGTACATATACATTTTTAACTCCTTCTTTTGCGGCCAATTTCAGGAGGGCATACATATGATCAATATGACTGTGCACGCCGCCATCTGAAAGAAGACCGAAAAGATGAAGGTCCGTGCCTTTTTCCTTAGTATAGCTCATGGCATCGACCAAAGTTGGATTTTGTGCAAACTCGCCTTCACGGATAGCCAGGTTCACACGGGTCAGACTTTGATAAACGATCCGTCCTGCCCCGATATTCAAATGCCCCACTTCCGAGTTCCCCATTTGACCGGCAGGCAAGCCGACCGCTTCCCCGCTTGCCGTTAAATGGGAATGAGGATACTGTTCCCAATAACGGTCAAAGTTCGGTTTTTTCGCATGATAAACAGCATTTCCCTTTTCTTCGTTACGGCAGCCAAAACCGTCTAAGATAATAAGTGCCACAGGCGACTTACTCATAGTGACCAGCCTCCAGCAATTGTAAAAATGAATCGGATTTCAAACTTGCACCACCAACCAATGCACCATCTATATCAGGTTGTGCCATGTACTCTTTAATATTCTCAGGTTTTACACTGCCACCGTACTGAATGCGGATGGCTGCAGCTGCTTCATTTGAAAATTTGTCGGCAACAACTGAACGGATATGTGCACAAACTTCATTTGCATCTTGAGCAGATGACGATTTTCCTGTTCCAATCGCCCAAATCGGCTCATAAGCAATAACGGCTTGTTTCAATTGATCGTCAGATAATCCTGCCAAGCCTTTTTCAATTTGGCTGCCTACGAAATCATTCGTTTCGCCAGCTTCCCTTTGCTCAAGTGTTTCACCGCAGCATACGATCGGTGTCAACTTGTGGGCAAAAGCGGCATGAGCTTTTTTATTAACGGCTTCATCCGTTTCGTTGAACATTTCCCGGCGCTCGGAATGACCAAGTATGACGTAGGATACACCAAGATCAGCCAATGCGATTGGGCTGATTTCTCCTGTGAAAGCACCGCTTTCTTCAAAGTGCATGTTCTGCGCCCCAATTTTCACATCGGTTCCTTTTGCTGCTTGAACCAGCTGATCCAAAAATAAAGCTGGAGCACATACAACCGTATCGATTACATCTTGCTTCGGAATCAAATTGCTCACTTCTTCTAAAAAGGCAGTCGCTTCAGATAGTGTTTTATTCATTTTCCAGTTTCCTGCAATAATCGGTTTACGCATTTGGTTCCTCATCCCTTCTAAAGTTGAAATATGTAACGGATTGATCTTATTTATCGTTCAAGGCCACAACGCCAGGCAACTCTTTGCCTTCCATGAACTCAAGAGATGCACCGCCGCCAGTTGAAATATGGGACATCTTTTCTGCCAAGCCAAATTTTTCTGCAGCTGCGGCTGAATCCCCTCCGCCTACAATGCTGTACGTATCTTTCGCTTCCGCCAATGCTTCAGCAACCGTTCTCGTTCCATTCGCAAATTTATCGAACTCGAATACACCCATTGGTCCATTCCAAATGACAAGCTTAGAACTTTTGATCACATCCGCAAATAAATCACTTGTTTTTGGACCGATATCAAGAGCCATTTTATCATTTGGAATAGCATCGATATCGACATTCTCTGCCTCTGCATCAGGTGAAAATTCAGCTGTTACGACTGCATCGATAGGCAAATGAAGTTTTACGCCTTTTTCTTTTGCACTTTCGATGAAAGATTTGGCCAATTCTATTTTGTCTTCTTCCAATAAAGAATTACCGATTTCATGACCTTGCGCTTTAATGAATGTATAACCCAGACCACCACCAATGATCAAGTGATCGACTTTTTCCAAAAGGTTTTCGATAACGCCTATCTTATCCTTTACTTTTGCTCCGCCAATTATAGCTGTAAAAGGACGCTCCGGGTTCGATAGGGCTTTTCCTAGTACAGAAAGCTCTTTTTCCATCAGCAATCCGGCAACAGCTGGGAGATGGTGCGCTATTCCTTCAGTTGAAGCATGTGCACGATGCGCAGCTCCGAATGCATCGTTAACATAAACATCGGCCAGTGCAGCAAATGACTTCGCCAATTCTTGATCGTTCTTCTCTTCTCCTGGATAGAAACGAACGTTTTCCAACAACAGGATCTCGCCATTTTGCATGTTAGCAATGATTGATTGCACGTTCTCTCCATATGCTTCTTCTGCCTTTTGCACGTCTTTGCCACTAAGTTCGCTTAGTCTTTTTGCAACAGGTGCCAGACGCAATTCTTCAACGACTTGTCCTTTAGGACGGCCAAGGTGGCTGGCTAGGATGACTTTAGCCCCCTGTTCCGTCAGATAGGAAATCGTCGGCAGTGCTGCTTTGATTCTAGTATCGTCCGAAATCTCCCCGTCCTGCATCGGAACATTGAAATCAACACGGCAAAATACGCGTTTCCCCTTTAATTCAATATCTTTAATCGACTTTTTATTCATAATCCAAGAACCTCCTTAGATATTGTTATCATATTTTTGATTCTTTTAGTCAAAAAGGGAGAGGGCAAATTTCCCAACTCCCCTTTTCTCTTTTTCATTATAGTCGGTTTCCAGGAAATTATCCAAAAACAAGAAATGTAAACGCTTGACTGATTAATGACTTACTAATAATATCATCTTCTGCCAAGTTTTTTTAGAGGTGTGATAAAAAAAACCTCACCTTGGTGAGGTTTTTTTATTATTCTAATTACAATCCTTTTTTAGCCAAATAGTCGATCAAATCAACAACACGGCTAGAATATCCTGTTTCATTATCATACCAAGATAATACTTTAACCATGTTTCCTTCCATTACCATTGTGGAAAGGGCATCAATTGTAGATGATGATGGGTTACCGTTATAGTCAGTTGATACTAGCGGAAGTTCGCTGTACTCAAGGATTCCTTTTAATTCGCCTTCAGAAGCCTTTTTGAATGCTGCATTAACTTCTTCAACTGTTGTGTCTTTTTCAAGCTCTGCAACAAGGTCGACAACAGACACGTTTGGAGTAGGTACACGCATTGCCATACCATTCAACTTCCCTTTAAGTTCAGGAAGGACAAGTGCAACAGCTTTTGCTGCCCCAGTTGTTGTAGGAATGATATTCTCGGCAGCTGCACGTGCACGGCGGTAATCTTTATGAGGCAAATCAAGGATTTGCTGATCATTTGTATATGAGTGAACTGTAGTCATCATACCGCGTTTGATTCCGAATTGTTCATGAAGCACTTTAGCAAATGGAGCCAAGCAGTTCGTTGTACAAGAAGCATTAGAGATTACATGGTGGTTTGCTGCATCATATTTATCTTCATTTACACCCATGACAATCGTGATATCTTCATCAGATGCAGGAGCAGAAATGATTACTTTTTTCGCGCCCGCTTCTAAATGCTTAGCTGCATCTGCACGTTTTGTGAAACGTCCCGTAGATTCTACAACTACTTCTACTCCTAGTTCACCCCATGCTAATTGTGCAGGATCACGTTCAGCCAATACTTTTACTTTGTGACCATCAACAACAAGGTAATCCCCATCAACTGTTACTTTTTCATTAAGAGATCCATGAATTGTATCGTATTGAAGAAGGTGCGCTAACATATTAGCATCCGTTAAGTCGTTAATAGCAACAATCTCTACCCCTGGATTACTCAATGCTGCACGAAATACATTACGTCCAATACGTCCAAAACCATTAATACCAACTTTTACTGCCATGAAAAATTCCTCCTTTTAAGTTCGCAAATATATTAAGGGGTGTAATTCCCCTGAATTAACTCTTGTGCCGCCGCTTCATCCGTGATCAAAACGGTTGATGAAGGTGCGCCTTTCATGTAGGAGCGGATAGCCTTTGCTTTAGTTTTGCCACCTGCCACAGTTATCACTCGCTTTTCAGGGCTAAGGTCATCTAACTGAATGCCGACTGTCAAAACTTTATGAACAACTTTGCCGTTTTCATCGTAGTAATAACCGAATGCCTCTCCTACAGCATTTCCATCTAACAGCTTCTTTAACATTTCTGGAGAAGAATTTCTTCTCTCTGCCATCGCCATGGCATCACCGATTCCATGAATGATCATATCGGCAGATTTAATTTGGGAAATCACTTCTTTAATTGCAGGTTCCTTCTGAAACGAAGCATAAACCTCACCGCTTAATTGATCGGGTACATATAACACTCTGTATGAGGCCTGTGCCTTCTGTGCCATTTTTTCGACAATCGTATTGGCCTGATTCTGCACTGCTTCACCGATTCCCCCGCGGGCAGGGACAAACATCAATTTCTTCGACGCTTCATCAGGTGTCAACGAATTAGCCACTTCGGCCATTGTCGATCCGCCAGTAACCGCAATGATATTCTTTGAGTTCCATTCCCGTTTCATACGGTTTGCACAAGCTTTACCCAATTCTTTTTTCACCCATGGGGTCTCATCACAATTTCCTGAGACGATAATGACCTCATCCACTTGTAACAAATCCTGCAATTGCCGTTCCATTATGTCTATACCCATTACTTCACGCATTATTCCTTCTAACTTATCCAGGATTTCAATCCCTTCATCAGTCAGCGTCATGCCAGAGCTGAATATGTTAACCAGGTTCTGACTTTTCAGAAAATCAACCTCGCCTCTAAGCGTCCGTTCTGTCAAATTAAGGCTCACGGACAGACTGCGCCTTCCAACCGGCTGCATCATTTTGATATAACGCAGGATATCATATCTTTTTTGCATAACCAGAAGGAAATCCGGTAATAATTTTCTTTGTACCTCGAGTAATGTACGCATATATAAAACTCCTAAAAAGTTAAGTTGGACATTTAATGTCCCGCGTAGTCATTTTTTGTCCCACTTAAAACAAAAAAATATTCCTGCTACATATTTTATTCTAGCAGGAACGGAATGTTTCTTCAAATGATTTGAAATATTATTTTTCCAAAAGCCTATTTAGAGCTGATTTATCAACACTTCCGAATTGAACGATATCATCTTTCCATTCTACGACAGGAATCATCAGCCCGAATTTCTCTAGCAAATCATCATCGGTATGGATATCGATTTCCTTATAGCCTATGCCCGACTCTGCCTTCACTTCTTCAAGTACCTGCTTGGCTTTATCACATAACGGGCATTTATCCCTACTATATAAAACAAACGCATTTGACTCCAAACCACTCATCCTTTTCAATCATATCTTTTTCGTTTTGATGAAGAAGGGATCCCTAATTGTTCCCGGTATTTGGCAACGGTTCGGCGTGCCAGGATAATTCCATGCTCTTCTTTCAACCGTTCTGCCAGATCTTGATCCGAAAGCGGCTTTTGTTTATTTTCCCCATTGATGGCTGCCTGCAGGCTCTTTTTTGCTTGCATGCCCGACATATCCTCATCAAGGCCGACTGATTGTAAAGAAGTGGTGAAAAATATCCGCATCTCTATCGTGCCAAATGGTGTCTGCACGTATTTCCCTTTAACCGCCCGGCTTACAGTGGACTCATGTATACCAAGTTCATCAGCTATTTCTTTCATCGTCATCGGCTTCAAATAGTTCAGGCCATGATGAAAGCACGCCGGCTGTTTTTCGACGATGCACTGAATGACCTTCAATATAGTTTCCTTTCTTTGTTGGATCCCTCTGGAGATCCATTGGTATTCCTGCCACTTATCCTGGATAAACCGTTGGACTCCCTGATCCTTATGGCTCTTCATTCGGTTTAAATACCCTTTATCCACATTAAGATTGGGTGTGTTACCATCATAATTCCCGACAAGCAGCATGCCGTCCCGAACTTCCACGACAACATCCGGCACTATATAAGAAGGCTTTTCCTGAAAAAAGAGTGAAGCCGGACGCGGGTTCAACGTCTGGACATAATCAAAGACTTCTTGAATCTCCTTCATTGTAACACCGATTTTCTTACTGAGATCTTTCCAGCGCTTTTCAGCAAAATCGAGGAAATGATTTTCTATGATCGATTCCGCCAGCAGGTTCTCCCCTTCTGCTTTCACCTGAAGCAAAAGGCATTCTTGAAGGTTTCTCGCCCCAATGCCATGCGGCTCGAGTTCCTGTAAGAACGAGAGACTCTCTTCCAAAGCGGCCGGAGATATGCCTGGGACGCATATATCATCCAGCTGTGTCCTTAAGTAACCGTTTTCATCAAGGTTATGAATTAATAGCAGCATTGCCTTCTGCTGCTCACCTGAAAACTGCTGGTGATTCACCTGGGACATGATATGCTGTTCAAGCGATAAAGTATCTTCACTGATCTGTTCAATCCAATAGTTGGCATCATACGTATTTTTAAGAGTCCGTTTACCCTTTTTCCGGTCAAAAGTTGGCTGAAATAAAGAAGCTGTTGGCTGATCTATGGACAGTAATGGATTCTCCACCATTTTATTTTCTAAAAAAGCCGATAGCTCCTGCGAGGAGTATTGCAGCAATGTAATAGCTTGCATAAGCTCCTGGGTCATTGCCATCTTTAATGTTTGCTGTTGAAAAAGTCCTGCCTTCATATTCATACTCATCGATTCATCCCTCCCCCACTCCATTTTACATTATCAGGAGAAAATTCTACACAAAAACCCATGAAAACGCTTACGATTTTTTTCTGAATAGTTTATTTGTTTTAAATACTATATGTTAGAAATGCAAATTTAACAACTACTTTTATTGAAAAATCACCATTTTTCAATAGTGCGGGCGAATATTTTCAAGACGGGAATGACATTACAGGATTCGATGGAATATTACGGAAAACGAGTGAATTCGCCAAAAATCTCGGGGAACCGCTTAAAAATGCCCAATAAAAAATCCCCCACTTTATTAAGCAGAAGATTGGTAATGCCCTCGGCAGGAATCGAACCTGCATTTCAAGCTTCGGAGGCTTGCGTTCTATCCGTTGCACTACGAGGGCGTAACAGAAAATATTTTTTCAACAGACTTCATTATATGATAGAATCCCCTTCTTTGCAAGGGTTATCAGGTTTAAAACTTTGACTTTTGGGTATTATGGGTAATATGGAAATTCATCCCTGTACGGCATAATAGATAAAGTAATCTATCGGGAAGGAGCCTTAGCCAGAAAATTGTCGAACAAATTATTCATTATAGGATTTGTTTTGTTTGACCTAAATTGACCAAAAAGTGTATCATACATACATAAAGAATTTAAATGATTCTCTTAATCGAAGGAGGAAATGAACATGAATTTAATTCCTACAGTTATCGAACAAACAAGTCGTGGGGAGCGCGCCTACGATATTTACTCCCGTTTATTAAAAGACCGGATCATTATGCTAGGAAGTGCAATTGACGATAATGTTTCCAACTCTATTGTTGCTCAATTACTATTTTTAGAAGCGGAAAATCCTGAAAAAGATATCACTCTATACATCAACAGCCCTGGCGGAAGCATCACTTCCGGTATGGCCATTTACGATACTATGCAATATATCAAACCAAATGTATCCACAGTATGCATCGGTATGGCCGCTTCCATGGGCGCTTTCCTATTGGCTGCTGGCGAAAAAGGCAAACGTTATGCGTTGCCAAACAGTGAAGTCATGATTCACCAACCGCTTGGAGGAGCTCAAGGTCAAGCTACGGAAATTGAAATTGCTGCCCGCCGTATCCTTCACTTGAAAGATAAACTGAACCAAATCCTGGCAGAACGCACTGGTCAACCTATTGAAGTCCTTCAAAGAGATACGGAGCGTGATAACTTCATGACTTCCGAAAGAGCTCTTGAATATGGCTTGATTGACAAAGTCATCACGCGCAGCATCCTTGATGACAAAAAAGACTCTAAATGATTATGCAACAAAAGGCTCCGGAGATCGCCTCAAGCGACTTCCGGAGCCTTTTTTACATGATAAAAGAAAAGGATGCACCTTTAGGCATCCTTTTCTTTTAACCTTCTTGCTGAACGAACTCTTCCAATGCCTCTAACGCTTCTTTTTCATCGCGTCCTTCGACAATCAACTTCACGGACACGCCAGAACTGATGGCAAGGCTCATTAACCCCATTATACTTTTTGCATTCACTTTCTTTCCTTCTTTTTCAAGAAAAACATCTGAATGAAAGCGGTTAGCTTCTTGTACAAAAAGAGCCGCCGGCCGCGCTTGCAAACCCGTCTTCAATTTAACCTCAACTTGTTTTTCCACCATCTTGATCTCCCCTGTTAGCTTTATTTTTTCGCAGCAATAGCCTCTCCCCCACGGAGTCTGTCAGCTATTTCATCAATCTTTCGTAATCGGTGATTAATCCCGGACTTACTGATGGTTCCCCCGGATACCATTTCCCCAAGTTCCTTTAAGGTTATATCCTGAAACGCTATCCTAAGCTCCGCAATTTCCCGAAGCTTATCCGGTAATATGCTTAGCCCTACCGTATCCTCAATATAATGGATATTTTCGACCTGGCGCAATGAGGCCCCGATCGTTTTGTTCAAATTGGCTGTTTCACAATTCACAAGCCGATTCACTGAATTACGCATATCACGGACAATCCGTACATCCTCGAACCTTAATAAAGCTGAATGGGCGCCAACTATGCTTAAAAACTCGGCAATTTTTTCGGCTTCTTTCAAATAAATGATGTACCCTTTCTTGCGTTCAAGTGTCTTGGCTTTCAAGCCAAACTTATTCATTAGCTCACATAGGGCATCATTGTGCTCTTTATAAAGTGAGAAAATCTCGAGGTGATAGGAAGACGTTTCCGGATTATTTACCGAACCCCCCGCAAGGAATGCACCTCTCAGATAAGAACGCTTACAGCATTTCTTCCCAACAATAGTATCGGATATATCATGGAGAATTTCAAAGCCATCGCCTAAAATTTCCAAATCGGTTAAAACCCGCTGCCCTCCGGATGACATCCTTACAATATATACATTATTCTTTTTAAGCTTCATCTTTTTACGGACCAACAGCTCGACCTGGACCTCATAACTTTTTTTCAGCAGCGTATAAATCCTTCTGGCAATCGCAGCATTTTCAGTTTGAATATCCACAACAAGCTTCCGATTAGAAAATGAAAGGGATCCGTTCATCCGGATAAGCGCACACAATTCCGCCTTACCGCAGCAATCCTTTCCCTCTAATGTAGTAAGCTCTTTTTTCGTTTCTGAAGCAAAAGACATCCATTTCACCCCCAATCGAACGCAGGTAATCTATTTTTATCAATCAAAAAACCGGCCCCGCTTATATCTACGGTATTATGGGGCTTTTAGTTTCATTTATAAGCATGCTATAAAGCAAATCCGCCACTTTTTTCGTGTCATGGCGTATTACATTCCCCTCATAGCTGAAAATGCGTTCTTGTATAATTTCAAGACCCATCCGTTTTAAACTTTCCACATCATACATGACCGGTTTGGCATATTCAGCTTGATAGCGTTGCTGAATCTCGGTTGGTATTTCTTCATTGTTAACAAGTATCCTGTCAATATATGCATTCCCCATATGGTCATATATCGCTTTTATATGATCGCTCGCACTATAATCCAGCGTCTCGCCAGCTTGTGTCATCAAATTGCAAATGTACACCTTTTTAGCCTTGGAACGGGCAACCTCTTCTCCTAGGCCAGGGACAAGTAAGTTAGGCAGAATGCTAGTATATAGACTTCCTGGACCTATGACAATAAGATCTGCCTGCTTGATTTCCTGGAGAGTTTCACTGAGCGGCTTTATATGATGAGGAGACAGAAAAACTTTTTTTATTTTCTTTCCTGAGAAGGGGATCTTGGATTCTCCTGTAACAATCGTTCCGTCATCCATCTCCGCATGGAGAACCACACTTTGGTTGGCAGCCGGAAGCACTTTACCGCGGACATTAAGGAATTTGCTCATTTCCTGGATCGCATGGACGAAATCGCCTGTCAACGAAGTCATTGCCGCCAGTATCAAATTCCCCAGCGAATGCCCGGACAACTCATTTTTACTCTGAAAGCGATGTTGAAACATTTGTTCAACAAGGGGCTCTACATCCGATAATGCAGCCAGCACGTTACGAATATCACCCGGAGCGGGGATATCCATATCCTCGCGAAGGCGGCCTGAACTGCCACCATCATCAGCTACCGTAACGATTGCCGTAATATCCACTGGATGCTTCTTTAACCCTCTCAGTAAAACGGGCAGGCCGGTTCCCCCTCCAATGATCACAACCTTAGGTTGTTTCTTATTATTTAACATCTGCTTTCCCCTTACTTTTCTCGATATCGCGATGTGATACTTGAACCCTGTAATCCTTTTTGAAGTGGTTTGAAATATACTCCGTCAACGCTACCGAACGGTGCTGACCGCCTGTACAACCAATCGCAACAACAAGCTGTGCCTTCCCTTCACGTTTATAATATGGAAGCATGAATGCAAGCAGATCGGTCACTTTTTCCAAGAATTTTTGCGTCTCGCTCCATTTTAAAACGTAACTCGACACTTCCTGTTCCAAGCCAGTCCTTGGTCTCATATGGTCAATATAATATGGATTTGGCAGGAAACGTACATCAAACACTAGGTCGGCATCTATGGGCAGACCATGCTTGAACCCGAACGACATGACATTGACTGTAAAGCCGACACTTTTATCGGCAGAAAATTCCGAAGCGATTTTCTCCCTCAATTCGCGCGGTTTCAGTTGGGAAGTATTAAAGATCAATTGAGCCCTTCCCTTCAATTCGTCCAAAAGTTCCCGTTCCATTTTAATGCCTTCCAATGGCCGTCCTAATGGAGCAAGTGGGTGGGTCCTTCTCGTTTCCTTATATCTGCGTACCAAGGAATCATCATCAGCTTCAAGAAAAAGGATTCTTGGTGATACTGCAGCTGTATCCGTTAAATTATCCAGTGCAAGAAATAAGGAATCAAAAAACTCCCTCCCCCTTAAATCCATGACAAGGGCCACTTTATTCATCTTATTCCCGGAGTCCTTCATTAACTCCAAAAACTTTGGCAATAACGTGGGCGGCAAATTATCGACGCAAAAAAATCCGAGGTCTTCAAAACTTTGAACCGCCACTGTCTTACCCGCTCCGGACATTCCGGTAATGATGACCAATTGCGTTTCACTCATCTGCCCTGTACTCATAGTTTCTCCGCCCCCATGTATATCTTTTTTTATATTTAAAAATTAACCTGGATCCAATCGGTAAGAAAGCAGCTTAAATTCAGGCGTATAGGTAAATGTTCCATAGATGATCCCACTTCCATGAACCATATAGTCCAGGATGTGAAAATCACCTTCAGCCATCATCAGCTTTTTAACATCTTCAACCGGATGCCAGCTAAGCTCCCCTTCTTCACAAACATCCACATTTACACCATCGGAATCCGTTGCAAAGAAAGTGAACATCATCCATTCTGACAAAACTTTATCTCCGTCCTTCATAATGAAGGTGAAAATGCCTTTGATGGAAGGGTTTTTTAAATAAACACCCGTTTCTTCGCGATATTCCCTAATGCAGGCATCGCGTACAGATTCCCCAGGTTCCATCTTGCCGCCTGGAGCTACCCACCATCCGCGTCTAGGCTTTTTCAATAAGAGGATTTGATTATCTTTTATCAATACACAGTTTGTGACACGTTGCACGTTCTTCACCTCAATTGGCTCTGCTCGACTATAGAAACCTTCCCCTCCATGTTGAAGGGATTCAGTTTATATTCTTAAACCGCCGCTAGATATCCATTTGGCGATTTACAAATGCTAATAGTTCAAACAAGTTGTATTTTTCATCTTCTTACCATTATGAAAGATTATGTTTAGTATATCTTATCATTATACTATTTTTGAAATGAGCTAACAATAAAGTAAACTTCCTGCATTGGGGGAATATTCATTCGCAAAAAATCACATAGGTAAGTCTTTATCCTGCTTAACTCCTATTCTTCTCCACTTTCGCTGCCTAAATGCAAAGGGCTAGCTTATTCCGCATTAAAAACCCCTAAAAATTGGAACCAAAGATATAGTCTCAAAGCAGGAAAACAAAAAAAAGACACAGAAACTTAATCTGTGTCCTTAAACGTTTATAATTAAAGGGGGTCAACTTCTACCCATACTATACCCAATAATTATTTCACGCGTGTTACAACGTCGTTAAAACGGAATTACGATTTTATATTCTTGAAAATCAAGCCTTTGGCTGCAATTTTTCTTGAAGTTCCTCAACAAAATGCTGAGCGGATTGAGCGGCAATGCTTCCATCGCCTGTAGCTGTAACGATCTGGCGCAATGTTTTTTCACGAACGTCACCAGCAGCAAAAATACCAGGGACGCGTGTTTCCATCCGATCATTCGTTTCAATATAGCCTGTGGAATTCAAGATGCCCAAGCCCTCAAATGGTTTAGTTAGCGGAAGCATTCCGATATAAATGAATACACCGTCTGCGTCCATCACTGTCTCTTCTCCGTTTTCAGTGGAAACTAGAGTGACACCGCCGACTTTGCCGCCTTTTTCATTGATTTCCTTCAAAGTATGATTCCAGATGAAGTCAATTTTTTCATTGGCAAATGCACGATCTTGAAGAATCTTTTGAGCACGAAGTTCGTCACGTCTGTGTACGATCGTCACTTTTGAGGCGAAACGGGTTAAGTACACACCCTCTTCAACAGCAGAGTCTCCGCCGCCGATAACGAACAGTTCTTTTTGCTTGAAGAAAGCACCATCACAAACGGCACAATACGATACACCGCGGCCGCCCAATTCTTTTTCGCCTGAAACGCCGATTTTCTTGTATTCGGCACCAGATGAAATGATGATTGAACGTGCTTTGAATTCCTTGGAACCGGATTTGATCGTTTTATACTCTTCACCGTCAATGATTTCTTTAACATCCCCATAGGCATACTCCGCACCGAATTTCTTTGCATGGTCAAACATTTTCGTTGAAAGTTCAGGTCCGAGTATCGTGTCGAATCCAGGATAATTTTCCACTTCCTCAGTATTTGCCATTTGCCCGCCCGGTACTCCGCGTTCCAACATCAATGTTGAGAGGTTCGCACGTGATGTATAGACAGCCGCCGTCATCCCTGCAGGACCAGCTCCAATAATAACAACGTCATAAATTTTTTCAGACATGTTTTCACTCCTCCATATTCCATTACAAATGGAACCTTCACTACGAGTTAGTGTTCCCTACCTATTATCCTATATAACAAATAATTTTTCGTCCAAATATTTGCTCATCCCAGTAAGTTTTCAACCAACTTTACGTACTTCGATAAGGTGGACACCGATATGAAATGTTTGTCTGCGATTGCCTGTTTGCTTACCTTCTCATTTTTAAGCTGATTCCACACGTACTCCACAGCAGATGCCCAGCCTGCTGGATTATTTAACTTCTGCTCGGATTTCACCGCTTCGATGAAGACGGAAAACCACATTAAATAGAGCCCGGCTTCATTTAATTGTATCGGTTGGAAATGCCGATATAATAACTCGGCTGTACGATCGGCAAAATCAATCGGTGTTAATTGGCGATCTTTAGCAGGAACTTGAACAAGGTCGGCATAATCACGTTCCAAATCAGTGAAATTCTGATTTAGGTTAAGGACCTGGTTTTTCAATAGCTTCTGTTTATGAACCGAATGTTTCAGAAGGAAAATGGCAAACAGCCTTTCCTCGATGAATTCACTTTCCAGCCTTTTTGTAATAGAAGGAAAATGATGTTCAAAACCATCTGAAGTTGCATTCATATCTCCCCAAGGCTCCATGCCTTCCTTTTCCGGGTTCATTTCCACGACCTTTTTCCATGCCTTTTTGGCAGACTGTTCATGGCCTAAGTGGTAAGCGGAAATGGTAAGCCAATAGTAAAAGGTTCCATCTCCCTCGAACCCTTGCTTTTGAAGTCCTTTCAGCCATTTATATGCAGAAGCATAGTTTCCGATCAAAGCGAAGGTCGCTCCAAGCTTGAAACGATGTTCGGATAGCATCGGCCGAATTTTCTCCAGCATCTGTATGAGCTCTTCAACCTTTGCTTCATCCTGTTGATAATGATGAAAAACAACAAGGTTACAAAGCGCATGCAGGTTTCCCGGACTTTTTTCCAATACCTCATCAAGTGTTTCAAATGCTTCATTTACTTGACCAAGATAGAAATAGGCAAGTGCTAGGTTATTATAAGCGGACCAGTAATCCTTGTACTCTGCAATCGTTTCTTTCAGTACTTCGATTGCCTTCGGGAAATTGCCTGATTCCAGGTACTCGCGGGCTTGTTCCTGTTTGGTAATGAGCCCATCATGCTTAAAGGGGTTTTCTTCTGATTCATCCGACTCAAAAGTTATCAGTTCAAGCAGATCCTCTGCGTCATCGCTGAACTCCCCGTCTTCTTCTTTATCAAGATAAGCACTGGCGTGACGATAAGCCTCCTTGAACATGCCTAAGTGGGCATAATTATTCGCCAGGAAGTAATGACATTCCGACATATAGGGATCCATCACATCCAAGATGTTCTCCAATAGGTTGTTTGAATAATTATATTCACCGATTTCCGAGCAGGTGATTGCCAATTGACAAGCTATCATCGGTTCAGCAGGTTCAAGTTCCAGCGCACGTTCCAGGTATTTTTTTGATTTAGGTAATTCTCGTCTATGATAAGCTTTTAAACCCTTAGTGAAATAATACTCACCTGTTGGGTGAAAAGTTAGAATTTGTGCCTGTTGGCCAAATTTAGAGTCTTTACTCATGTAATCCTCCATCTACAAGTTGATTAACCATAGTATTATAACATATTGGAGAAAATTTGCCGAACAATTCAAGAAAATGGAAAACGTTAATTACCATACCTTCTTTAAGAAAAAATCGGAATTATATCCCTAGCCAAATGGGGATTCTCTTTCATCAATAATAGTCCCTAACATAGAAACACCTTCAAACCTCAGGTATGGTTTTCATTAGTAGCACAAGTTGATTGGAGAGGAAGGTGCGAGACTCCTGCTTAGAAAAGTGCGTCTAGGGGAGACCCCGCAGGCACAAACCGAGGAGGCTCCCGGACCGCCCGCGGAAAGCGAGTTTCTTGAGCGGAAATCAACGTCCAAATGTATAAGCCATAAAAAAACTGAAGACAAACTTGATTTTCATCGAGTTTGTCTTCAGTCTGAGCCCTTCAATTCACGGAGGGCGCGATCACCATTCATTCGGTTTCTTTCGGTTCGTCCTTATCGGCATGTCTAGCTTTCAATACATCAAGTACTGCTTGGAAAGGCAACTCCTGCTCCCGAAGAAGAACGAATAAATGATAGAGGAGATCGGCACTTTCCATCGAAAGTTCCTCTGCATCCCGGTTCTTAGCTGCAATGATTACTTCTGCCGCTTCTTCACCGACTTTTTTCAGGATCTTATCAACGCCCTTATCGAATAAGTAGGTAGTATATGAACCTTCAGGCCTTTCCGATTTTCTTTTTTCAATCAATCTTTCCAATTCCGACAAGAAAGTCACATTCGCCTTCACGTCTTGTCCAGCTTCACTGTTTTGGTAAACCGTTTCACTAAAACAGCTTGTTGCCCCTGTATGGCATGCGGGTCCTGCAGGAACGACCCGCACGACCAATGCATCTTGATCACAGTCATACTTCATCTCGATGATTTTCTGGGTATTGCCGCTGGTCGCCCCTTTATGCCATAATTCATTGCGCGAGCGGCTGAAGAAGACAGTTTCACCTTTTTCAATCGACAATTGCAGCGATTCTTGGTTCATGTAAGCAAGTGTCAGCACTTCGCCTGTTCCTGCATCTTGAATAATTGCCGGTACCAGGCCTTTTTCGTCGTATTTAATAGTTTCAAGATTCATCGTACAACCACTCCTTGTTGTTTGAGAAACGCTTTGACTTCTTTGACGGATGTTTCCTTATAATGAAAAATCGATGCGGCTAATGCTGCGTCGGCTTTACCTTCTTGGAAGGCTTCCTCGAAATGCTCGGCGTTACCAGCCCCGCCTGAGGCGATGACCGGCACTGAAACGGCTTCAGATACCGCTTTTGTCAAAGCGATATTAAACCCTTTTTTCTCACCGTCACAATCCATGCTTGTCAATAAAATTTCACCTGCACCGCGGGTTACGGCCTCTTTTGCCCACTCGACCACTTCCCATTCAGTCGGTTTCCGACCGCCGTGGGTAAATACGCGCCATGACCCAAGCTCTTCGTCATACCGGGCGTCCATGGCGACAACGATACATTGGGAACCAAAATAATCAGCACCTTCATTTATTAAATCGGGGCGCAGGATGGCTGCTGTATTCAAGGATACCTTATCGGCACCTGCTCGTAAGATTTTCTTCATATCCGCCAATGAATTAATGCCGCCGCCCACCGTGAACGGGATTGCCAAGCTGCCCGCTACCGCTTGAACGACATCGACGATCGTTTCCCTGCCTTCATGTGATGCGGAAATATCCAGGAAGACAAGCTCATCGGCACCTTCCTGGTCGTAAAAGGATGCAAGTTCGACCGGATCTCCAGCATCCCTAAGGGACACAAATTGTATACCTTTGACTACACGCCCATCCTTTACATCGAGACATGGAATAATTCGTTTAGTGAGCATTTAACCACGCACCTTTTCTAGTGCTTCTTCTACAGTAAAGCGATTGGTATAAAGTGCCTTGCCAATGATTGCCCCTGCAATGCCTTGGGCTTCATTCTCTTTGAGGGTGATAAGGTCTTCGAGTGAACTAATGCCTCCCGAAGCGATCACGTTTTTACCAGTTGCCTCCGCCATGGCCAATATGCCTTTCACATTCGGACCTGAAAGCATCCCATCCGTCGCAATATCGGTCACGATAAAGGTCTCTGCACCAGCATCGGCCAGTAATTTGCCAAGATCTATCGCAAGGGTTCCAGAAGTTTGAAGCCAACCATGAGTGGCGACCCTGCCATCCTTCGCATCGATCCCGATTGCGATATGGCTTCCATATTTCCTAATCATATCTTTAGTGAACTCAGGGTCTGAAACGGCCGTGCTCCCTAAAATGACCCGTTCCACTCCATTATCCAAGTAATGGGCTATATCCCGTTCCGTACGGATACCGCCGCCGATTTGAATGCGGGCCCCTAACTCACTTGCAGCCTTTATTACATATGAATCATTGATGCGCACTCCCTCTTTGGCTCCGTCAAGGTCGACCATATGTATCCAATCGGCTCCTTGATCCGCAAAGCTTTTAGCCATATCGAAGGGGGAATCGCCATAAACGGTTTCCTGATTGTAATCTCCCTGGATTAAGCGGACGCACTTGCCTCCGCGCATATCAATCGCCGGGTAAATAGTAAAGTTGCTCATGCTTCTTCCTTCCCTTCTACTAGTGACAGATAATTTTTCAAGAGTGACATGCCCATCTTCCCGCTTTTTTCCGGATGGAACTGCATGCCGAAAACATTCCCTTTACCGACGATCGCCGGCACTTCCACATCATACGTCGCCGAAGCGGTAACGAATGATTCATCCGTATCGACGTAGTAAGAATGGACGAAATAAACATGTTCCTCTTCCAGTCCCTCATACACTGGTGACGCCTGTTTAAATTCAAGACGATTCCAGCCCATGTGCGGCACTTTATAAACCTGGTCATCCGCATCCACACCTTTGAAACGAACGACTTTACCTGGGATGAGGGATAATCCTTTTGCAGGTCCATTTTCCTCACTTTCATCAAAGAGAAGCTGCATACCAAGGCAGATGCCTAAAAGATAACCTCCATCGGCTACATATTCCTTCAGGAATTCATCAAGCTTTTGTTTTTCCAAGAGACTCATGGCATCCCTGAAAGAGCCCACGCCGGGAAGAATGATCCCATTCGACTTTGAAAGTTCTTTTGGGTCATCGGAAATGAAAGAATCGGCACCAAGGCGCTCCAGCCCTTTACTTACGGAAAATAAATTCCCCATGCCATAATCGACGATCCCGATCATTTACAACATTCCTTTCGTCGATGGGATGCCTTTGACTCGCGGATCGATGGTCGTAGCTTCATCCAATGCACGTCCAAGCGCTTTGAATATCGCTTCGATGATATGGTGTGTGTTGTGTCCGTAATGAACGACTACATGCAGATTCATCCTGGCTTCAAGAGCGAATTTCCAAAGAAACTCGTGCACCAGTTCAGTATCGAAAGTACCGACCTTTTGCGAAGGAAACTCAGCCCGGAACTCCAGATGCGGACGATTGCTTAAGTCGATGACAACCTGGGCGAGTGCTTCATCCATAGGTACGAAGGCATTTCCGTAACGCTTTATCCCGCGCTTGTCTCCCAGGGCCTCCAATAACGTCTGCCCTAAGCAAATGCCAATATCTTCAGTTGTATGATGATCATCCACGTCTGTATCTCCGTTTGCATCTACAGTCAAATCAAACTTCCCGTGTTTGGTGAACAAATCCAGCATATGCGTCATGAACGGAACGCCCGTCTTAATGGAGGAATTACCTTCCCCATCCACACCAAACTTCAAGCTTATTTCCGTTTCATTCGTCTTTCGCTCCACACTAGCAAAACGTTCCATTACAACTCCTCCTAAACGGGGTATGACCCCTTTTCCCAAGATGTAAAAGCATGTCAAAAGTCTTTATCAGTGATTTCACTTATTTTAATAATTCAGGACTTTTTCCCGGTTTCATTCACACCACGTGATTCAATGGCACGTGCGTGAGCCTCGAGTCCTTCCATCCGGGCAAATGCAGCGATTTTTTCTGCATTTTTGCGGAAGGCCGTTTCACTATACATGATGATGCTCGATTTCTTTTGAAAATCATCCACATTCAGCGGGCTGGAAAAACGGGCGGTTCCATTGGTAGGCAACACATGATTGGGACCTGCAAAGTAATCCCCGACGGGCTCTGAACTAAAGCGGCCAATGAAGATTGCCCCGGCATGGCGGATTTTAGCCATAATTTCAAGTGCATCTTTGGCCACAATTTCCAAATGTTCCGGTGCAAGTTCATTAATCGCTTCAACCGCTTCTTCCATATTCCCGCATACAACGATCCGTCCGTAATCCCTTATGGATGCTGCAGCAATATCATGGCGTGGAAGTAACGCCACCTGCTTGGTCACTTCAGCTGCCACTTCTTCCGCAAGAGACGTTGACGTCGTCACCAAAACACTGCATGCCCGGGCATCATGCTCCGCCTGTGATAGCAAGTCTGCCGCAACTTCTGCAGCAATGGCCGATTCGTCCGCCAATATCGCTATTTCACTTGGACCTGCTATCATATCAATGGCAACATCCCCGAATACTTCGCGCTTCGCTAACGCCACATAAATATTTCCCGGACCCACTATTTTATCCACTTTCTTCATTGTTTCCGTCCCATAAGCGAGAGCAGCTATGGCCTGGGCCCCGCCAACTTTATAGATTTCCTTAACCCCGGCAATTTTGGCAGCTGCCAAAACCGCTGGCGATAATTTCCCGTCCTTTCCTGGAGGGGAAACCATGACGATCCGTTCCACCCCCGCGGCCTTCGCAGGCAACACATTCATCAATACTGACGAAGGATATGCCGCTGTGCCTCCAGGTACATAAACACCTACAGCATCAAGTGGTGTCAATTTTTGTCCTAGCATCGTTCCTGTATCATCAGTCGTAAACCATGAATTTCGAATTTGTTTCTCGTGAAACATTCGAATGTTATTTGCAGCTTCTTGAATAATATCAAGCTGCTCAGCAGTCAAGGTCGCCGTCGCTTCTTCCAATTCCTGTTGCGATACAAGTAATTCCCCTGGACTGACACCATCGAAACGTTCGGTATAGGTATGTAAAGCGGCGTTTCCGCTTTTCCTGACATCATAAATAATATCCTGAACCGCTTTTCTTTGATCGGCAGTACCTGCCTCAACCGAGCGTTTCAGTGAAATCCCTTCAGCAAACCGTTCTATTTTCATACCTTCACCTCATTAGCGATTCTTTACTATTCAATAATTTCTGCTAGCCGTTCCACAATTTCGGTAATCCTTGCTTCTTTAATTCGATAGCTGACAGGGTTTGCTACCAGCCTCGAAGTCACATTGGCGATTTTTGCATACTCCACAAGACCGTTTTCCTTCAATGTCCGTCCCGTTGAAACGATATCCACGATTCGTTCAGCTAAACCGATTAACGGTGCTAACTCAATAGACCCATTCAACTTTATAATCTCGACTTGCTCCCCCTGCTCGCGAAAATAACTGGAAGCAACGTTCGGGTATTTACTCGCTATTTTGGGGGCAATGTCACTTATTTTCGTACCAGGCAATCCAGCTACTGCCAAGTAGCAGGCACTGATTTTCAAATCAAGTAACTCATAGACATCACGTTCTTCTTCCAACATGACATCCTTCCCTGCAATTCCAATGTCAGCGACGCCGTGTTCCACATATGTTACGACATCCATCGGTTTTGCTAAAATGAACCGCAGATTCTCCTCTTCCACTTCAAGGATCAATTTCCGGGAATCATCAAACTCGGGAGGGAGACGAAAACCGGCTCTTCTTAACAGCTCTGCCGCTTCTTCAAATATTCTCCCTTTCGGCATGGCAATCGTTAAAAAGCTATTATTCATCTTTTCCATTCCCCCCATTCCCTACGAATAAATGAACTTCAGAAAATGTCCGTGTAAAAGCATCGACATTTTGGACGACCGTAATATCTTGAATCGTTACCAATTTCCCTTCGGAGCGTTTTTTCCTTGCAAATTGTATTGCTTCCGATCTCCGTTCGGGACTGAATAAAATACATTCTGGCGCGACAGGCTGGATCGGCTCCCCAAGAGCTTCTGCAAGGCGATCCACCCGGATTGCAAAACCTGTGGCCGAAGCATTCCAGCCGAATTTCGCAAGCAGATTATCATACCGGCCACCATTGCCGATTGGCGAACCCACTTGTCCGGCATACACTTCAAATAAAGTTCCCGTGTAATAACTCATATGACTGACCAATGTTAAGTCGAAGCTAACATATTGTTCAACGTCAAATTCTTTCAGCTGCGCAGACAATTCCTTCAGTTCAGTCAAAGAATCTTGCCCTTTATTATTTTCAACCAACCCTAGCGCCTTGATCAGGGTTCCTTCACTGCCCCTTAATGAGGTAAATTCGATAAGCCGTTGTTTATCAATGGATGAAAGCGGCAGTGATTTAACATGCTCGCGATAACCGACATAATTTTTTTCATACAAAAACTTCCTTAATATAGAGGCTCTTTCCTCCGTACCTAGAATGCTTAAGAAAAATTCTTGCAGAAATCCGATATGTCCAATGGAAATCTTAAATTCCTGAAGCCCTGCAGCCTTTAAAGCATCCGCAAGCAGGGCAATCATTTCAGCATCGGCACTTATAGATTTATTTCCGATACATTCAATGCCAATCTGTTCGAATTCTGCCGGCCTGCCTCCTTCACGCTGCTGTGCGCGATATACATTCGCGGAATAGGCCAGACGAAGCGGGATTTGCTGTTTTAACAGTTTGGATGCTGCCACCCGTGCAATGGGAGCTGTCATCTCGGGACGGAGTACGAGTGTATGCCCCTGGGAATCAAGAAGTTTAAACAACTGTTGATCCAAGATTGCCGAAGCATCGCCAATTGTTTCATAATATTCCAAAGCAGGCGTTTCAATAAATTGATAGCCCCACTTCTTGATTTCATCACTCATTTTATTTCTTGCCGATACTTTCGTTTCATACAGCACCGGCAATGTATCTCTCATGCCTAACGGTTTTTCAAACATAAATGGCTTTGTCACGACTGCACATCCTTTTGAAATTTTATTACTATCTATATCCAATCGGTCCGCCTATAGGCAAAAACCGATGTGCCCATTCCTAATTTTGCTTATCCCTTTATCTTTCCAAGGTTTCACACTTAAATCCACATTTCGGATAACATATAAAAATAGTATCAAATTAACTGACATAATAATATAAATAATCACAATAATCGATTAATACACTTTAGTTCGCTAATATGGTAGCAGGTTGAAGTTATTAATAGTTTACCCCTGCCCCCACCTTACGTCAAGGAAAATATGCCTAATTTCATTACTTCAACTACCTTTGCAGTCTTGGATATTTTTCATGATCGGTTTAGGTCCAAACGGAAGGAGTTGTACCTTTTCACCCGAATATTTCTTCCTATTTTTAACCTTTCACTGTTATTAATGTATACCTTTTGGTTTAGCTGTTTTATAATGTTTAGGTGTTTGGTAATATTATATATTTTTAGGGGGATATGGGAATGAAGAAATATTTTTCGTTTATTGTGGCAGTTATCGTTCTTTTTTCACTGGGTTTAAGCGAAACGAAGAGTTTTGCGGCAACTAAGATCAACCAGGATGAACTTAATGCATACCTTTCCGAAGTTAGAATGACGCAAGAAGAATTGGAAGAGTATTTATCCTATTACGACTTATCATTGAATGAACTGGGATCAGTAGAAGAGTTGCGAGATACATTAGGACCGACCGTCACTCCTAAGACCATACAGAATCTACTAAAAAAATATGAAATGACAGAAGCGGAACTTACGGAATTATTAATAGAATACGGCGAACTGGAAGAGGGGGATTCAATCATCGATACCTTCCATTTCATTTACGACATTGAGGATATCATCGATTTAGAAATGGATTACGATGAGGAAGAGATGGAATATGATGATGAAGAGATCATCGATTTAATGGATGGTCTCTTTACTGAGATCGGCCTTACAGACGAAGAGCTCAACAGGTTCATGAACCACCTTTTGCCTATCGTCGAAGACCCTTCTTTTGAAGCTCGTTTAATGGCGATCTCTGATAGGATGGATCAACTCGAGTATTTTGAAACAATTGATGAATTATCTGCTGAACAAGTGGCAGAATTGCTTTCCATATATAATGATCTTCAAAGCTTGCTGCAAATTCAATTCAAATTCGCCTTAATTCAGGATGGTGTCACGAAAAACCTATCCCTTGAGGCTTTATTCCAACTTAGGGAATTGACGAATGCTAGTTTACTAGTTTCCATTTATGATTTAAACGGCAATTTTTTGCTGGATTTTACATTGACAGGTGAAATGATCGGTTCCGATTTAGTGAAAGAAACCGGTAATGACATTAAACAATCCACTGAGGTCATTTCTAAAGTGGCTGAGGTAAAAAAGGAAAAGCAAAAGCAAAAATCCACAAAACCTGATCTTAAAACGGAAAAAGGCGGAGTGCTTCCTAAAACGGCTGGTAATTACTTATTCGGCGCTTTAATCGGTTTAGTGTTGATGGGTATCGCTTTCGGATTAATCAGAAAAGCGAGACTCACTAATTAAGATGAGCAAAAATAGGCAATCCAGGCATAAGAAAAAAACGTTACTTATCACTGCTGTTTGCATTTTAACCTTAGGTTTTTATTTTACAACGACAAATGCCTATACGCTGATAAAAGGCTATACCCTATATAGATGGAATAAATCTGATACAACGGAAGCGACGGCTAAGCTACCCGAACCGAAGTCGAAATCTGATATTCCCGATGGGCTTGAACTATATGAGGAACGACCGGAGACAGGTGATTTGATGGGTGAGCTTTATATTCCAAAAATCGAGGCAACACTTCCAATTTATCACGGAACGGACGAAGATGAACTCGAAAAGGGCGTCGGCCATTATGCGGGATCCGTCCTCCCCGGCGAAAAGGATAATTCCGTTTTATCCGGTCATCGGGATACAATTTTCAGGGATCTAGGTAATGTCGGCGAGGGTGACTTGCTGATCGCCAAGACAGAAGCCGGTACGTTTACATATAAAGTTAGGAAGGTTCGTATCGTTGATGCAGATGACCGTACCGTGATCGTTCCCAAGCCTAAAGCCACACTTACAGTAACAACCTGCTATCCTTTTTCATATATTGGTAGTGCACCGGAACGTTACGTATTGGTTGCCGATTTATTGAAATCGGAGATAGGTAAATGAGATTCGGGGCTGAAGCTGTTCTGCCCCCCTCTTCATAAATCTTTAATAGATGATAGGAGGACAAGCTCAACATGGATGAACAGGCACAGCAAAGGTTTTTTCAAATTTTAAAAGAAACGTATGAAGCAACGGTGGACGAGGAAAATGTATCAATCAACGAAGTGATAGAGCATCTAAAGAATGAACTGACTCCGTTATACCTAAAATGCCATTAAAAAGGACTTGCCACATATATGGGCAAGTCCTTTTCTCATAAGGAAGTTTGCTGCTCTCTCTCAAGCATTTCCTCTTTGGTATATATGATTTTCATTGGATTTCCCCCGACGAAAGCTCCCTCCGGAACATCCTTATGGACAAGCGTCCCCGCAGAGACAATCGCCCCATTACCAATTGAAAGTCCTGGAAGAATGGTCGAATTGGCTCCAATCAATACTTCATCACCAATGACTACATCTCCTAAACGATATTCATGAATCAAATATTCATGAGCAAGAATCGTCGTATTATAGCCAATGACAGTATTCATCCCAACCGATATTTTTTCCGGAAACATCACATCCGGCATGACCATCAAGGCAAACGAAGTATGCTTTCCTACTTTCATATGTAAAAAAGTCCTGTATAGCCAATTCTTCATGCCCAGAAAAGGGGTATAACGCGCTAGCTGTATCACCACAAAATTCTTTACGACTTTCCAGAATGGAACGGTCTTATATACATGCCATAGTGAATTAGCCCCTTCAACTGGATAGCGGGACGTGCGTCTCATTTTCTAGCCTCCGTGAGTTTTTCAACCTCAACGATATTCAATAAATCCGCCATCTGCTCAAGCATATAATCAGGGTGATAACTTTCCAAGAATTCACGGCCTTTAATGGACCATGAGACCCCCGCCGTTTTTGTACCTGCATTTTTACCACCCATAATATCATGATAATTGTCGCCAATCATGATCGCTTCTTCAGGAACCGAACCTAGTTGATTTAAAGCTTTTACCAAAGGCTCTGGGTCGGGCTTTGCCTTTTCCACTTCATCCAGTGTGACCACCACTTCAAAGAATTGATCCAGTTTGCTTAAACGCAGGCCCTTTTCGACGACATCGCGCTTCTTTGTCGTAACGACTGCCAATTTATAACCGCTCTGCTTCAACGTTTGAACGGTTTCGAACACCCCGTCAAATTGTGTGACAAGCAAATCATGGTTCCTCCAATTATGCTCCCGATAGTAAGCGATCATTTCATCCACTCGTTTTGGATCAATGGAAGTGAAAGTATCGACCAAAGTAGGTCCGATAAATGGAATGATATCTTCCCGATTGAACTTTCCAGGACAAAAGTGGTTTAAAGTCTCCGTAAAAGAGGCGATGATCAATTCATTTGTATTGATCAACGTCCCATCAAGATCGAATAATAATGTAGTTATGTTACTGTTCATATTACAGCTTCCTTTCTCTGTACCCTGTCAGTCCGATTCCATATATACGCAACGGCCATCGTTAAAACAATGGCAGTGAGCAGCCGAATAAGCAGCAACGGCAAGACCGGAATCCCCAGCGGAATAAAAATCAGTGTGTCTTCTACAACAGCATGGCAGGCAACTAAAAAGATGAACGCAATCGTCATATCCTTCTTCGAAACATTATCTTCTTTAGCGGCTTGAATCATTACGCCCGCCCCATATGCCAAACCGAGAGTCAGGCCTGTAACGAAAGGCATGGAAGCATTCGGCTTCATCCCCAGGACCTTCATGAAGGGAGCAAGGGCTTTCGAGAAGGCTTCCAGCCATTTTAAATCTTTCATGATTTGAACCGCCACCATGAGCGGAATAACGATGACCGCCAGCTGACCGATTCCTGAAAGGGCCTGGAGAACCCCATGTAAGAGGATTGCACCTGCTCCGTTAAACTCTGCAGCCTCCCCGATAGCCACTCCTTGGGCCATTTCAGATCCGCCCTGCCAGACAAGATTGATGATGATCGCTGATAATAGGGCAAGCCCGATCCGTACTGTTAAGATAATCCACAGCTTGACACCGGTTTTCATCGCCACACCTGACTCGATCAACAAATTATGTGAAAAAGATAGCATTATAGCAATAATAAAAACTTCTTTCACAGTCAAATCAAGTGTTAATATGCCAGCGATTGCCGCGTATAAATTCAGGAAATTCCCTAACACAAGCGGAATTGCCGCATCCCCGGGAAGACCGATGAGATTCATCAAAGGCGCTATCAAGTTAATGATGAATGGCAATACAGGCGTATATTGAAGCACAGTGACGATCAAAGTGACTGGAAATATCACTTTCCCCAAAGACCAAGTAGTATTCAAGCCTGAAAGAAGTCCCTTTTTAATCGAATTTACTATCACTATGCCCTCTCCCTTTACACATATTCCCTATGCATCTAAATATCGTTTGTTTGCATGCCCGCGGACCCTTCTATAGACAACTAAAGCAATGGCTACAACCACCAACACAATCGAGATCACTTGTGCGATACGCAGCGATTCCGTCAGCATCAAACTATCCGTCCGCAATCCTTCAATGTAAAAACGGCCGATGGAATACCATATTACATAGGTTAAAAATAGTTCCCCCCTGCGCAAGTTCACTTTCCGTAAACTTAAGAGGATAATGACACCGGCGATATTCCAAATCGATTCATACAAAAAGGTCGGGTGATAATACGCACCGTTTATGTACATTTGATTGATGATGAATTCAGGCAAATGCATATTTTCCAGGAATGACCTTGTTATTTCTCCACCATGCGCTTCCTGATTCATGAAATTACCCCAACGGCCAATCGCCTGCCCCAACAATAAGCTCGGTGCAGCAATATCGGCCAGCTTCCAGAATGAGACTTTCTTGACCTTGGCAAAGACGATCGCAGTCAGCACCGATCCAATCAAAGCACCATGTATGGCAATTCCGCCATTCCATATTTTTATGATATCCCCCGGGTTTTGTGAATAGTACTCCCATTGGAAGATCACATAATATATACGGGCACTAATGATCGCGATCGGGACAGCAAACAAAATCATATCCGTAAATATTTCCTTATCAAGACCTCTCCGCTCAGATTCCCTCAAAGCGATAATAAGACCCAATAACACACCGAAACCGATGATCAGTCCATACCAATGTACCTGGATGGGGCCTAGATCTATCGCGATTGGATTCAGCGGCTGTATTCCTTGTTCCATTTTGTCCCCTCTTTTCCTATAAGCTTTTAAAATTCATCATGTTCCGGATCTGCAATGGCATGGTTCAAGCGATCTGAAAACTGTTCCGCAGCATTTACTCCCATTCGTTTCAGGCGGTAATTCATGGCTGCCACTTCAATGATAACAGCTAAATTTCGCCCTGGACGGACAGGTACGGTAATTTTCGTCACTTCCGTATCGATGATTTTCATTTTTTCTTCATCAAGACCAACCCGGTCATACTGCTTGTTTTTTTCCCATAGTTCCAGATTGATGACGATTGAGATCTTTTTGTTGCTCCGGACTGCACCAGCTCCAAAAAGTGTCATTACATTAATGATTCCCAACCCTCTTATTTCAAGAAGATGCTCGATTAAATCCGGGGCATTCCCTACTAGCGTATCTTGGTCTTCCTGCCTGATTTCGACGCAGTCATCGGCTACGAGACGATGGCCCCGTTTCACCAATTCCAGGGCTGTCTCACTTTTACCGACTCCGCTTTTCCCGGTGATCAACACCCCTAACCCATAGATATCCACCAATACACCATGAACAGCAGTAGTTGGTGCCAACCTGCTTTCAAGGAAATTAGTCAGACGGCTGTATAACCTTGTTGTCTTCATATTAGATCTCATCACAGGAACGGATTCCCGCTCAGAAGCTTCGATCAATTCTATCGGCACTTCCTGACCACGCGTAATGATGATGCCTGGAGTAAAGTCCCTGCACAACTCTTCCATCCTCTGTATTCGCTCCGGTTCATTCAACCGATTAAAAAAGGACATCTCCGTCATACCTAAAAGCTGTACTCGATCCGCGGGATAATAATCAAAAAAACCGGCTATTTCAAGTCCGGGACGAGATAAATCACTCGTGACTATTGGTCGGTTAATTCCTTCTTCCCCACTGATAAGTTCTAGACCGAACGCGTCTACTATATCCTTTGTACGGACTTTTGCCATATATCTTTCCTCCTTTTGGAGCGTTGCTATTTTTCGAGATACTTTTTCTATTTTAGCATTTTTCTGTTAATAACCAAACAAAGCATTATCGATTTATGGTTTTTTTATTCACTGCATCCGGATGATGAAAGCGGGCAGGTCCCCGTGAACAGGAAAGAGATGAGATGAAACTGCAGAATACTAAGAAAGCCCGCCTGTTTAAATTGGCGGGCTCACTTTGTAGAAAAATGGTTCAGAAAACATATCTTTCATCAAATGTTGTTCCCGAACCTCCTCCAAGCAACACATGGTTTCTATCAAAATTTAATAACAAAGTTGGTTGAAGCAGGTGTGCGAGACTCCTGCGGGAAAAGCGCATCCAGAAGAGCTCCCCGCAGGCGGAAAGCGAGTGCCGGGAGAGGAAATCAACATCCAAATTGTACAAGCCATAAAAAAATGTAGCCAAGCTCGATTTTCACCGAGTTTGGCTACATTCTGGGCCCGCCAGTTATATCCGCGGGCTTTCTTTTTCTTCAGGAGACCGTTATCGCTGCAGTCTTGGTTTCTGCAAAAACATGAAGCACAGGAACTTCTTCCTTAACGGTCTTAAACTTAAGGACCTTCTGAACCACATCACTTTTCTCTTCGATGATGGTCATCCCTTCCAAAGTTACATTAAAGCTTCCTAAATTTGATTTCAACTCTCCTTCGATCGCCTTCCCTGGCGGCAGGGTCAGCTGGACTTTTCCAGTGATTGACTTAGCATGGATCGAATCACAATCCATCCCTGAATTCGTACAGATGATTTCCCCATTGAAAGTTTGGACATCCAATTTCTTGAAGTATCCATCGGCATTAATCGCTCCATTCAAGGTCTCGGCTTCCAAGTCATTAAAGTTGGTATCCGCAATGGTGATCATCCCGTTAGCTGTTTCAAGCTCACACGAATCACCCGTACCCTGCATGATATGAATGGCACCATTCGCCGTCTTCGCTTTAAGGTTCTCTGATTTCAATGATTCAGTCGTGATTGCCCCATTGAACATCCTTATATGGATATCCTCATATTCCTTCCTTGGAATGTACATGATCGTATCAACCTTTATGGATTTTTCACGAACCTTGAACCTCAATTTTCCATTTTCAATCTTGAAATCGACTTCTTCCAAAAAGTTCTTCCTGGCTTCTTCTATATCTTCCACACGATATACCTTAGCTTCGCATTCAACCCGGACATCATTATGGTCCCATGCGGCGATTTTTATTTTTCCATTTGCTATATCCACATCAACTTCATTCAGGAAATCATGGTCATGCTGGAAAATATGACTGACCTCCACAGATTTCCCAAAATTGAAATCAAGGTCCGTTTCTTTGATTTTCTTAAAAGCACTTTCAACGAAATCAATAATCTTTTCTTTCGATGACTGGATATTCTTCTTAAACGTATCCTGAGTGCTTCCCTCGCTTTTCTTATCCACGACTACCGTCGATAATTCATTTTGCAATTTCTGCTCTTTAGCTTCACTTTCCTGACTGGCTTTATCTAATTCTTCCAATAAGCCCATGGCTTCTTCCGCTGATAACTTTCCATCCTGAATCATTTCTAAGATTTTCTTTCTTTCCTCCTGCATGAACATTCCTCACTTTCTTCTTTCATTTTATTCATACATACGCCCAGATATCTAAAAAGTTTCATAAATACCATTTTTCCCATCATTCGACAAAGGGAAATGACAATTTCCTAAAAGGATGATGTATGATTTCCCCGGAAATATCTTGTTTTCCTATTCTTTAATCAAATGATTGATTAAATGCACACCGTCATTTTTCTACAAAAAAACAAGCCGGTTGGCTTGTTCTTTTATGCATGTTCATGCTGAGTTTCTTTTTCTTCTATCCAATTTTCCATGCGAATTTGATCACGGGTAAGTACAGGTTTTAAGTATTTTCCCGTATATGATTCGGAAACCTCACATATTTTTTCAGGAGTTCCATAAGTGACGATCGTACCGCCCTTATCTCCGCCTTCCGGACCCAGGTCAATAATATGGTCCGCCGTCTTGATGACATCCAGATTATGCTCGATCACCAAAACTGTATCCCCATTGTCAACCAGCCGCTGCAGAACCTGGAGCAGCCTTGCTATATCGTGGACATGAAGTCCGGTAGTTGGTTCATCCAAGATATAAAAGGAGCGACCAGTGGAACGGCGATGCAATTCTGAAGCAAGTTTCACCCTTTGCGCTTCACCGCCTGATAAAGTGGTAGCAGGCTGCCCTAGCTTGATATAACCCAAACCAACATCATAAATCGTTTGTAGCTTCCGTTTGATTTTTGGGATATTTTCAAAGAAGCTAACGCCTTCCTCAACTGTCATATCGAGAATGTCGGAAATGTTTTTCCCTTTATATTTCACTTCAAGAGTTTCCCGGTTATAACGTTTCCCATGACAGATTTCACATGGGACATAGACATCTGGAAGAAAATGCATTTCAATCTTGATAATGCCATCACCACGGCATGCTTCACAGCGTCCGCCCTTCACATTGAAACTGAACCTTCCTTTTTTATAACCGCGGATCTTCGCTTCATTAGTCGAGGCAAATACGTCACGAACATCATCGAATACACCCGTGTAGGTAGCTGGATTCGATCGTGGGGTTCTGCCGATCGGTGATTGATCGATATCAATGACTTTATCCAAATGCTCAATTCCCTTGATCTCACGGAAATCTCCTGGTCTGGCTTTTGCCCGATTCAGCTTCTGAGCCAACGATTTATGGAGGATCTCATTCACTAATGTACTTTTCCCTGATCCAGAGACTCCTGTAACGGCTGTAAAGACTCCAAGCGGGAATTTCACATTAACGTTTTTCAAATTATTTTCCTTGGCACCTTTCATCTCAATGACACGACCATCATTTTTCCGGCGTTCCAATGGCAGTGGAATGAATTTCTTCCCTGCTAAATATTGGCCCGTTAAGGATTTAGGGTTATTCATGACCTCTTCCGGAGTACCAGCGGCCACTATTTCCCCTCCATGCGCTCCTGCTCCAGGACCAACATCTATCAAATAGTCCGCAGCAATCATCGTATCTTCATCATGCTCGACAACAATCAGGGTGTTCCCGATTTCGCGCATATTCTTCAATGTTTCGATCAATCGATCGTTATCCCTCTGATGCAGCCCTATTGAAGGTTCATCCAAAATATAGAGTACTCCCGTCAATCGGGAACCGATCTGCGTAGCCAATCGTATACGCTGCGCCTCACCGCCTGATAATGTTCCCGCTGCCCTGCTCAACGTCAAATATTCCAAACCTACATTAGCCAGGAAACCGAGCCGCTCTCGAATTTCACGTAGAATCAATCTCGCAATTGCCGCTTCCTTTTCAGTCAAATCAAGCTCATCGAAAAATACTAACGCATCTTCCACTGATAAAGCTGTCGTTTCACTTATATGGACCCCTTGAATGAGGACGGAAAGACTCTCTTTTTTTAATCGATGACCCTTACAGGTCGGACAGTGATGTTCTGACATATATTTCTGCATTTGCTCACGAATATAGTCTGAACTCGTCTCCTTGAAGCGCCTTTCGATGTTTCTTAAAACTCCTTCAAAAGGAATATATCCTTCTTGCACTCTTCCAAAATCATTTTTATAACGGAAATATATCTTATCTTTACCTGAACCAAGCAAGACCTTATCCATCTTCTCTTCCGGTAAATCTTTAACGGGCACATCCATATCTATCCCATAATGGTTGGCTACCGCTTCAAGCAGCTGCGGATAATATTGAGAACTCGTCGGCTCCCATGGCGCAATCGCATGTTGGCGGAGGCTTAATTCGTTATTCGGGATGACCAGATCACGGTCCACCTCAAGCCTCGCCCCCAAGCCATCACAATCCGGGCATGCTCCAAAAGGGCTATTGAAGGAGAACATTCTCGGCTCTAACTCTTCAATCGAAAATCCGCAGTATGGACAAGCATGATGCTCACTGAACAGCAGCTCTTCCTCACCCATGACGTCAATGATGACTTTGCCTTCGCCAAGCTGCAAAGCACTTTCCAATGAATCTGCGAGCCGCGCCATGATACCCTCTTTAATGACGATCCGGTCTATGATGACTTCAATTGAATGCTTTTTATTTTTTTCGAGAGTGATCTCCTCGCTGAGATCATGCATTTCCCCATTCACACGAATGCGGACATATCCTTGTTTCTTAACTTCCTCCAAGACTTTTGCATGTGTCCCTTTTCTGCCCGAGACAAGCGGTGCCAATACCTGAAGCTTGGTTCGCTCAGGGTAATCAAGAATGCGGTCCACCATTTGCTCAATCGTTTGTGAGGTGATTTCAATATTATGGATCGGACAGGTCGGCCTGCCGACCCGTGCAAATAACAGCCTTAAATAATCATAGATCTCCGTAACAGTCCCTACGGTTGAACGAGGATTTCGACTGGTCGTTTTCTGGTCTATGGAAATGGCTGGTGACAAACCTTCGATCGCATCGACATCCGGTTTATCCACTTGGCCTAAAAATTGACGAGCATAAGCGGACAGTGATTCTACATAACGTCTTTGCCCTTCTGCATAAATCGTATCAAAAGCCAAGGAAGACTTCCCAGATCCGGATAATCCGGTCAGTACGACAAGTTTGTCTCTCGGTATCGTGATATCAATATTCTTTAAATTGTTGGCCCTGGCGCCTTTTATCACAATTTTATCCATTGCCATGTTTCGTCACCCTTCCGCTTTCAACTCTAGTAATAAATCACGCAGCTCGGCAGCTCGCTCGAAATCCAGTGCTTTTGCCGCTTCCTTCATTTCTTTTTCCATGCTCTCCATCACTTTTAAACGCTCTTTTTTAGGGAGCTTCGCGAGGCTTGGCGCAAGGTCTTCTTTATACTCTTCGCCTTCTTCGGCTACATGTGTCGCCCTTATGGAGTCACGGATATCCTTTTGAATGGTTTGAGGCATTATTCCATGCTCTTTATTATAATCTTCCTGGATTTCACGGCGCCGCCTCGTTTCATTGATGGCAAGTTCCATCGAATTCGTGATGCGGTCTGCATACATGATGACGTGACCGTTGGCATTACGGGCTGCACGGCCCATCGTTTGAATAAGCGAACGTTCCGAGCGAAGGAACCCTTCCTTATCGGCATCCAGAATGGTCACCAACGACACTTCCGGTATATCCAGGCCTTCCCTTAAAAGGTTGATTCCAACGAGTACATCATATTTGCCCATTCGAAGTTCCCGGATGATTTCTATCCTTTCCAAGGTCTTAACTTCCGAATGAAGATATTGGACCTTGATGCCGATTTCCTTTAAATAATCAGTTAAATCCTCAGACATCTTTTTCGTCAAGGTCGTAATGAGCACACGCTCGTTCTTTTTGACGCGCTCCTGTATTTCACCGATCAAGTCATCTATCTGCCCTTCAATCGGCCGCACTTCCACCGTCGGATCCAGCAATCCGGTAGGACGGATGATCTGCTGAACCATTTCTGGCGTATGTTCGAGTTCATATGGTCCCGGAGTTGCCGAAACGAATATGGATTGATGTACCTTTTTTTCAAATTCCTCAAATCTTAGCGGGCGGTTATCTTTTGCAGAAGGCAGACGGAAGCCATGATCGACGAGCACTTGCTTCCGCGCCTGATCTCCATTGAACATTCCGCGGACTTGTGAAAGGGTTACGTGTGATTCATCCACGACCAATAGGAAGTCCTCTGGAAAGTAATCCATTAAAGTGTATGGTGTCGCACCTGGGGGACGAAGGGTTAAATGGCGGGAATAGTTCTCGATCCCTGAACAAAAGCCCATTTCCCGCATCATTTCCAAATCATAACGGGTCCGCTGCTCCAAGCGCTGTGCTTCAAGGAGTTTTTCATCTTCCCTTAATTCCTTCAATCGCTCTTCCAGTTCCGTTTCGATATTTTGAATGGCTATCCGCATTTTCTCTTCGCGGGTTACGAAGTGGGAAGCCGGGAAAATGGCGATATGTTCCCGTTCACCAGTAATTTCACCAGTCAGGGCATCAACTTCACGGATGCGGTCAATCTCATCTCCGAAAAACTCGACCCGTACGCAATGTTCATCACGTGAAGCCGGGAAAATTTCGACCACGTCGCCGCGAACGCGGAAGGTCCCCCGTTGGAAAGCAATATCATTCCTCTCATATTGAATATCCACGAGTCTGTGCAGCAAGGCATTCCGGTCTATTTCCATGCCTGTCCGGAGGGAAACGACCATCTCCCGGTACTCTTCAGGGGAACCGAGTCCATATATGCACGAAACGCTGGCAATGATGATGACATCTTTCCTTTCGAACAAAGATGAGGTTGCCGAGTGACGCAGTTTATCGATTTCATCATTGATGCTTGCATCTTTTTCGATGAATGTATCCGTGGATGGAACATAAGCCTCTGGCTGGTAGTAATCATAATAGCTAACGAAGTATTCAACGGCATTATTAGGGAAGAACTCTTTGAACTCACTGTAAAGCTGCCCTGCCAACGTTTTATTGTGGGCAATGACAAGAGTCGGTTTATTGATTTTTTGAATCACATTGGAAACGGTGAACGTTTTCCCTGTCCCCGTCGCCCCCAATAACGTCTGCATTTCCTTGCCTTCCTTAATCCCTTCGACCAGCATTTCAATCGCTGCCGGTTGATCTCCTTGAGGAGAGTATTTTGAGACTAACTCAAACTTATCCTTCACCAAGCATAGCCTCCTATTGAAATATTTTTATATGAAAACGGGACATGCCTATATCCCTTCTATTTATTCTGGTTTAATAAAGCATATATACACATTCTACCACATTAGCCTTAAAACAAACCAGCAATAAGCGAACATCCATTCTATTTTTGTTTTATGGACTTCATGATGTGTTGAGGGGAATGACATGTTTGAGTACAAAAAAAGCACCTTTAGTGTCAGGCGCTCTTGGATGTACGTTTCATCATTCTTTTTGATAACCAAAATCCCACTGTCAGGGATAAGGCATCCACGATGATCAATAAGTTTGTATGCGTATAACCTTTATATGCGGAAGCTGTAATCAAGGCAACAGTTAAAACAAGACCCACAACATTGTTATAGGTGACTCTTGAAAATAGCATGACAAGTAGACAAGGAAGGAAAAGGGCAGAAAGAAGTTTAATCATTTTTTCATCTCCTTTATAAGAGAAAAATAGAGTAGTTTCAGTTTAAATGATTATCAAGTTTTTTGCCAATCAATTTCCTACTTGATTTTCAAGCATCATCAGAAGAGCATTCCATACATCCTCCAATTATGCCCATAAAAAAAAGAGGCAAACCCCTTAAAAGGGAAGTTTGCTTCTTTTCAGCACAATCAATATGGATCCGCTTCATGTCCTTTTCTAACGGCGTCCTCAGGGTTATCCGTCCCGCCCAGAGGTTTTGAAGAGTTTGTATGTTCAGAAGCCCGTGCCAGTCCCTCTTTCAATCTGCGGCCATACTCTTCATCGGCCTCTTCGGCAAGAGCTATCATTTTTTCCTGAATGCGATTGTCGGCAGGAGCCAATGCCGCCACTAAATTGGAAATTAAATCGTCTTTTTCCCAATCCTCGAATTCACGGAATGTTTCACCAGCCTGTTTCGTATTGTTTTGGCGATCGATTGTCTCACGAACAAGTTTCCCTTCCACCATAGGTGTATACTCCTTGCCCGTCTGCTTGGCTTCCTTCAAGCCGCCGACAGTTGATGGTTCGTAGTTGATGTGGGGGCTTTGGCTGCCTCTGCCAACTTCATATTGCATCTGTCCGCCAGTCTGATTCGTGGCAGTTGGTTTCTTTGGCGCATTAATCGGCAATTGCAGATAATTAGCACCAACACGGTGACGCTGTGTATCGGAATAAGAGAATGTACGGCCCTGTAACATCTTGTCATCAGAAAAGTCCAGTCCATCCACTAGGACACCGGTGCCGAAAGCAGCCTGTTCGACCTCAGTGAAATAGTCTTCAGGGTTTTTATTCAAAACCATCGTACCGACATGGAGCCATGGGAACTCATCTTTCGGCCAGATTTTCGTATCATCCAGCGGATCAAAATCCAACTCAGGATGATCATCATCACTCATGATCTGTACGTTGAGATCCCATTCAGGATAGTCCCCGCGTTCAATCGCTTCATATAGATCCTGTGTGGCATGATTGAAATTCGTAGCTTGAATTTCATTTGCCTCTTGCTGTGTCAGGTTCTTGATCCCTTGTTTCGGTTCCCAATGATACTTGACAAGCACCGCTTTCCCTTCCTCATTCACCCATTTATAAGTATTGACCCCTGACCCTTGCATCATGCGGTAGTTAGCTGGAATGCCCCATGGGGAGAACACAAAGGTAATCATATGGAATGTTTCAGGTGAGCTCGAGCAAAAATCGAAAATCCTCCTGCCGTCCTGAATGTTCGTGACCGGATCGGGTTTGAAGGCATGAATCAAATCCGGGAATTTCATGGCATCACGGATAAAGAAAATTTTCAGGTTATTGCCTACAAGATCCCAGTTTCCATCCTCCGTATAAAATTTAACGGCAAATCCCCTGGGATCACGTAACGTTTCCGGGGACGTCCCTCCATGAATAACAGATGAAAATCTCACGAATACCGGGGTTTTTTTACCTTCTTCCTGAAAAACCTTCGCTCTCGTATATTTTGAAATAGGCTCGTCCCCCGCTTTACCGGTCGGAACAAAATAACCATGTGCACCTGCACCACGGGCGTGCACCACCCGTTCAGGGATACGCTCCCTATCGAAGTGGCTGATCTTTTCCAGGAAATCATAGTTCTCAAGTGTACTAGGTCCTCTGTTTCCCACAGTTCTAAGACTCTGGTTATTCGTTACCGGGTGCCCTTGCCTGTTCGTTAATGTTTCTTTCGATTCATCATTTGGTTTTTTGGATTTATCAGACAAAAATATCCCTCCTTTGTTAATAAAAGCCACAATACTAACATACTTTCCCCTATTCCCTATATTTCACTCTTCAATCTTCAAATTTAATTGAAATTATTTCAATTTCCCCTATATATCGCTGACCATATGTTTATACATTAAACAACTGGTGTAAATCATATAATGATATGAAAGCTTTGATGCATTTAGTAGAAACATGGAGGTAGCATACCCATTTTTGTATATGGCAGCAGCGCACCATTATAATGAACTAAGGATAAAAAATTCAAAAAGCGGGGTGCCTTCATTGGACGAATCAATATTAGGAAGACTTGGCAGGATGATGACTGGAAAAACCGGTCGTTGGGTTGTCATTGCTGTATGGATAATTGCAGCAATCGCATTAACCTTCACATTGCCTGCCGTTAATGATCGAACAGCAAATAATACCGCAGACTTGCCCGAAGACTCACCTTCTGTCGTGGCTGATGAACTTATTAAAGAAGAGTTTCCAACATCCTCTGGATTACCTGCCCTCCTTACATGGCATCGGGAAAGTGGACTGACGGAGGCCGACTTGGCTGAAATCCAGTACCTTTCCAAAGAACTGACAGATAACCCATTGACACAGCAATCCTTTTTACCGCCGCTTCATGAAATTCCGTTGCCTGCTCTTCAAGGATCGGTTTCGGAAGATGGAACGACTTTTGTACAGCCGCTTTTCTTTAAAGAAAAGACCGAGACAGAAATTCTCGAAAAAAATCTTGAAAGCATTAATGAAGCTGTATCGGAACGCATTGGATCGGACCCATTCAAGGTCCCGACAGATTCAGGTGAATTATCCCTTCGAGTAACAGGCCCTGTAGGGATATCCGTCGATGCAACGGGTTTATTTTCAGGTGCTGATTTCAAATTGCTGTTAGCGACAGTAATACTTGTACTTGTCGTGTTATTACTCATTTACCGCTCTCCTCTTTTAGCCATCATTCCTCTAATCGGAGTGGGCTTCGCCTATATCGTCACGAGCCCGATTCTAGGATTCATGGCAGATCATGGTTGGATTACAGTCGATTCACAGGCAATTTCAATCATGACCGTATTATTATTCGGTGCCGGAACGGATTATTGTCTATTTTTAATTTCTCACTACAGAAGTGAATTAAGGAATCATGAAAGCAAACGGAAAGCCATGATCGCCGCATTTAAAGATTCATCAGGCGCCATTGCGATGAGCGGCCTTACGATCGTCATCTCCCTGCTAACATTGCTTGTAGCCAAATACGGAGCCTACCATCGTTTCGCTGTACCATTCAGCTTGTCCATTTTTATCATGATGCTGGCAGCTTTAACACTTGTACCGGCATTGCTTTCTGTATTCGGAAGGGCTTCCTTCTTCCCGATCGTTCCGCGTACACCTGAAATGGAAGAAGCACGGGCTAAGAAAAAGGGAAAAGCCGTCAAAAAGCATAAAGAAGGCCGCATCGGTAAATGGATTGGTCATATCGTCACGACCAGGCCATGGACTGTCATTCTTACATGCCTGATCATCTTCAGTGTTTTAGCTGGATATTCTTCACAAATAAAATATTCTTATGATATTCTCTCTTCCTTCCCTGAAGATATGAACTCCCGTGAAGGCTATTCTGTCATTTCCGACTCGTATTCACCGGGCGAACTGGCACCAGCCACAGTGGTTATCGATACGGATGGTGAAGATGTCGATTTAGCGCCGGCATTAGAAGAGATGAATATCGTTGAAAGTGTTGCCGATCCAGTCACAAGTAAATCCAATAAAGATCTGCAATCCTATGAGGTCACATTCAACTTGAACCCATATGCTATCGAGGCTATTGATTCCATTCCTGAAATCCGCAAAATGGCGGAGAGAGAATTGAAGGCCGCCTATATATCTTCCGTTGATGAAAAGGTTTGGATTGGCGGGCAAACTGCGACGCAATTCGATAAAAGGGATACTGTAAAATCCGATGAATTCATGATCATCCCGATCATCATCGTCCTGATTTCCTTGCTCCTCTTAGCCTACTTGCGATCTGTGACAGCCATGGTGTATTTAATGGGAACAGTCATTCTCTCATTCTTTGCAGCAATGGGCTTAGGTTGGATAATCCTGCACCATTTCATGGGTGTCGATGCCATAGAGGGTACCATTCCACTCTATTCTTTCGTATTCCTGGTTGCACTTGGCGAGGATTATAACATTTTCATGGTTTCAAGCATTTGGCGTAAGAAAGAAACAATGCCAATCAAGCAGGCCATTCGAAAAGGCGTTGCCGAAACTAGTGGTGTCATCACTTCCGCCGGAATAATCTTGGCAGCCACTTTTTCCGTTCTAGCCACACTTCCTATTCAAGTATTGGTTCAATTCGGTCTCATTACTGCACTTGGTGTGTTAATGGACACATTCATTGTGCGCCCGTTCCTTGTTCCTGCAATCACCGCCCTACTTGGCCGACTTGCTTTTTGGCCGAGTAAAGTGACCACTCAAGAAGAGAAAGAACATGCCAATCACTAAAGATGCCAGCTTTACTCTCCTTGGATAAGCAAAAACCCTGTGCCTAATAAATGCACAGGGTTTTTCATGTTTTCAAAATTAAGGAAAACTTTCAGTTGACACTATTGATTTCACCTCTTATAATTACATTAAGTTAAGATATCTCAAATTAAAGATATATAAATTCAAGATTAATAATCAGGAGGAATAAACATGACAAATACAAAATGGACCATCGATCCGACTCATAGTGCTATTGAATTTTCCGTAAAACATATGATGATCGCTAAAGTAAAAGGTAGTTTTAATAAGTTTGAAGCAAGCATCCTAGCAAACCCATTGGATCTAACAACTGCTGAAATCGATTTTACCGTTGATGTGGCCAGTATCGACACACGCAATGCAGACCGGGATAATCACTTGCGTTCCGCTGACTTCTTTG
Organism: Brevibacillus sp. JNUCC-41; assembly: GCF_014844095.1. Lineage (NCBI taxonomy): Bacteria > Bacillati > Bacillota > Bacilli > Caryophanales > Bacillaceae > Peribacillus > Peribacillus sp. JNUCC41. The sequence continues at coordinate 1,506,622 of NZ_CP062163.1, forward strand.
ATGTAGAAAACAATCCTACTTTAACATTCAAATCAACAAAAATCGTGAAAACGGATGAAGATGAATATGATGTAACTGGAAATGTGACTCTTAATGGAATCACACAAGAAGAAACTTTCAGCATCACCTTCGAAGGCCAAGGGAAAGATCCATGGGGAAATGAAAAAGCAGGATTTAGCGGAAAAGGGAAAGTCAAACGCAGTGATTATGGTCTAACCTATAACGCGGCGTTAGAAACAGGCGGAGTACTGATCGGCGACCAAATCACGCTTACCATCGAAATCGAAGCAGCTAAAGAAGCTTAATGAAAAAGAAAGCGAGCTTGCCTGCAGTTCTTTTAAGTTAGACGTTGATTTCCACTTCAGGCACTCGCTTTCCGCAGGCGGCTCGGGAGCCTCGGCGCCTTTGCGCCAAACCCCTTTTGTCTACAAACAGAAGCAGCAGTCATCCCTAGGATGACTGCTGCTTTCTACATTTACCGGATTTACGAATTCCTCGTTTTATATAGTAAATAAATGAAGTATGGTGCCCCGATGCTCGCTGTGAAGACACCAGCCGGTATTTCCAAAGGTGAGAATAAGGTCCGTCCAATTAAATCCGCCACCATAACCAGGATGCCACCAAGCAAAGCTGAAGCGGGCAGTAACACTCCAAAACTCGAACCAACCAGCCTTCTGGCCATGTGGGGTGCCATTAATCCCACAAATCCTATTCCTCCGGCAAATGCCGTGGAACCGCCAATCAAGGCCGTACTGATCATCAATAATGCAAACCGCTGTTTTTGGACATGGCCCCCAAGCCCCGTTGCAAGGTCATCGCCTAGCTCCTGTAAATTAATATTCCTGGCATACAGGAAGGCGATTAACAGGAATATTATCGTCCATGGTGCCAGTACAGCGATATTATTCCAGGTGGAGTTAGACACTGACCCCGTGATCCAAAGATTGGCCTGGCTCGCTTGATAGACTGGGCCAAGAATCATCATCATCGTAGTGAGTGCCTTCATTAAAGCCATCACCCCAATCCCGATCAACACAAGCCTTATCGGGGGAACTCCATTTTTCCAGGCTAATGAATAAACAAGAAAGGCCACGACCGTCGCCCCAATGAATGCAGCTAACGGCAGCCAATTGATGCTCACCGTCAAAGAATGATTCTTATCGCTAAAAATGGCCAGGAATCCAACGACCGCTACTGTCGCTCCTCCTGTTATCCCCAAGATATCCGGCGAAGCAAGTGGATTTCGAATCATCCCTTGAAGGATCCCTCCAGCTACAGCAAGGCCCATCCCTACCAGCAAGGCAACAATTATTCTAGGCAGGCGGAAAGATTGGATAATAAGCCGATCGCTCTCCGTCCCCCCTCCGATAAAAACCTGGAGGACACTTAACGGATTTATATTCATTTCACCCACTCCAGTACTGATTACAAACACTAGTGAAGTGACTAAAAATAATATAAAAATCACGATCATAGCTTTTCTATCCATCAAGAATGATATTTTTTCATTAAATAAACGAAAGCTCTTATATGACTTCATCGGCCGCTGAACCCCTTTCTAGCAATATAAATAAAGAATGGGGTCCCGATTATGGCTGTCATGACTCCAACCGGAACTTCTCGAGGCATCAGGATATACCTTGATATGACATCGGCCGCAATCAAAAGCACCGCCCCGAAAAGTCCAGAGAAGGGAATCACCCACCGATGATCAATACCAACTATAGAGCGGGTAAGATGCGGAACGACGATACCTATAAAGCCAATCGGACCCGCAACCGCCACTGATCCGCCAGCGAGCAGGATGATTGCCAGTCCCAGGACCAGTTTAAGGAAAACTATATTCAGTCCAAGGCCTTTCGCAACATCTTCACCCATTGATAACACATTCATTTTACCGGACATGATCAAGGCAAGGCCCCATCCTACGACAAGATAAGGCAGGACGGCAACTAAATTGTCTAGACTTCTACCGGAAACGGATCCGGCAAGCCAGAATAGGACTTGATCTAAAAGAGCCTCATTAGAAACAAGAAGACCTTGGGTAAGTGAAGCTACCATGGCCGTCATGGCTGCACCAGCCAATGTCAGCTTCATCGGTGTCAAGCCGCCGCGTCCCATGCTACCAATCATAAATATGCTTATCGCAGCTATGGCCGCCCCTATGAATGAGAGCCATGTGAATACTTGAAGATTGCTTATCCCAAACACCGTGACCCCAGTGACAACAGCCAATCCTGCCCCGGCGTTGACCCCGAAGATATCCGGAGAGGCCAGGGGGTTTTTAGTTAGCGTTTGCATCAAAACCCCCGAGATGGCTAAACTTGCACCAATTGCCGAAGCAATCAGGGCACGCGGAAGTCTGACTGATTGAATGACAATGTGTTCATTCGTCCCATTGAAATGGGTAAAAGCATCGATGGCCATTTTCCATGTTGTATCTGTATAACCGTATACAATGCTTGAGCACAGTAAAAACAGCAGCAAAAGAACGGTAATGAACAGCCCCATCCATTTCTGCCATGTATATTTTAATAACATATCCAGTTACCTTTCCAATCACGTTTGTATAGTAATATTTTACTGGTCGTAATGGGAATATGTCAACGGATTTGAGAATCATTTTCATTTATATATTGACAGAAAAGTATATTCATTTTATGATGATGCTGTTAAGTGCGAATGATTATCATTTGCTGAAGAATTAGGAGGGATACATAAATGTTTAGATTCAAGTCATTATTAACGATTTTTACAATATTTGCAGTCTTTCTTCTAGCAGCTTGCGGGAATTCGGATGAAAAAGCCGATGGAAATAAGGCTGACGACAAGAAAGAGGATAAAAGCTACACAATTGAGCATGCCATGGGCACTGCCAAGTTGAAAGAAACGCCTAAAAGGGTGGTCGTTTTAACAAATGAAGGTACTGAGGCATTGCTTGCTTTAGGAATTAAACCTGTTGGTGCCGTTCAATCATGGCTTGGTGACCCTTGGTACGACCATATTAAAGATGATATGGATGGGGTCGAAGTTGTTGGTGTTGAACATGAAGTTAACTTAGAAAAAATCGCATCACTGAAGCCTGACTTGATTATCGGAAGCAAGATACGCCAAGAGGCTGTTTATGATAAATTAAATGCGATCGCCCCTACCGTTTTCTCGGAAACGCTAAGAGGAGATTGGAAAGAAAACTTTAAACTTTATGCAAAAGCCTTGAACCTTGAAGAAAAAGGTAACGATGTAATTGCGGAGTTCGATAAAAACACAGAAGATCTTAAAGCTAAATTGGGTGATAAAGTAAATCAAGAAGTATCCATTGTTCGTTTCATGGCTGGAACTACTCGTATTTATTACACTGATTCATTCTCTGGAGTGATTTTCGATCAATTAGGATTTAAACGTGCAGAACAACAGAAGGAACTTTTCACTGCAGATAATAAATTAGGTAACCTTGCCATTGAGGTTGGGAAAGAAGTCATCCCTAAAATGGATGGAGATATTCTCTTCTACTTCACTTACGCTCCTGAAGGGGACAAACAGGCCCTAAGCACAGCAAAAGAATGGACGAATGATCCGCTTTGGAAAAACCTTGATGCAGTCAAAAATGGAAATGCCCATGAGGTTAGCGACGCAACATGGAATACAGCTGGCGGAGTAATTGCAGCTAATGAAATGCTGGACGATATAGAAAAGATCATGCTTGAAAAGTAATAGTTTAAAAAAGGCCTTTCTCGATACAAATCGAGAAAGGCCTTTTTATTTTATATTAATGTGTCATTAACCCACTTGTCCGCTTTCCTTTAATTGATCATCTACGAACAAGATGCCCAATTCGTAATGCTCCCCGTCAAAAAGAGCTCTTTGTACAAAACGGATCTGTTCATTGTTATCTATGACCTCAAGCTTGCAATGTGCCCGGTTTATTTGGAGCGCCCTGTATAACTCTTCTTCTTCCCTGACGACGACCCCATTTATTTTCGAAATGACCTCGCCTTTTTGCAACCCCATTTTATCTGCCGGAGATTGAGGGATAACGCCTAAGATCTGGACACCCAGCTTACTTTTCGAAAAATAAAAAGGAAGCTTTTGATCCATTGCCTTTTGGGTATGGTGCAGAATTTCACGACCAAGGATTGCTAAAACAGCCGTTATGATTGCCAATGGGGGGTACCAGTAACCAACTGCAGCCAATATCGTAATCACAATTCCCAATGCCCCTACCTTTTTGCCTTGCGCCCTAATGGCCAGTTCCGGAAGCGTCCCATGAACTTTTTGCTTAAAGCCGATTAAAATGGGCAATACGATCGGAGATAGGGACATGTCGCCGATTGAAAAAACTGGATACCATTCGAAAGGCACTGGAAGTTGTCCTCCAGGAATCATGACGAACATGGGAATTAGCCAGATTCGCTGTGAAACATACACACCTATCGGCTGCCCCCTCTTGGATACTTCCAACTGAGGAGAGACCTTTTCACTTCCATTGCCAGCAATCAAAAACCCTTCAGCAATCAGTAATAATCCTATCAAAATAACAAGTGTCGGATATACGGACCGATCCAGCTGATTAAAAGCATCCTGAAATAAAGTCAGCTGGATATCACTATCATATAAAAAGAAAAGGATAAAGAAGGTGAGTCCCACAGTATAAACGGGGGAAACAAACCTCTTTTTCATGGATAGCATGGATAAAACCGTAACCACTGCCATGATGAACAGAGCCGCCAAAGGAATGGCTAGTCCAGTAGCCAGCGTGAGGAAGGAAAGGATCAATCCCCATATCAATCCTTGAGGTAACATGGAACGCAGCTCCATGGAAAAACTGTAAATCTTCGTATTGAAATCATGGCGTTCCCGTTTAACTCGAAGATAGCCGATGAATAAACAATAGGCAATCGAAACATAAAGCAAAGGATGAAGGAAGAGTTTTCCTAATCCCATTAAGCATGCAATCAGCCAATCCGTTGTCAATTTCTTTGCACCATCCTCAACAGTAATCAAAATTTTGTCAAACTTCGTTCTGGTCAGTTACCTCCTATTCTATCAAATATGTAACCTTCATGCCTATTAAGATGCAGAAAAAGTAGCTTTATCTTAAGTTTCCCCTAAACTGCCTTCATGTTCTCAGGCGGGGCTCGATCAAATGCGAAAGAGGCACCGTTCCAAGGGGAACGGTGCCATCAATTTATTTCACTAAATAATTCAAAGCCGTGCGTAACTGAATATCATTATCTTCATCCCGGATTTTATCCAGAATGGCGGATTCCAGATGTGCTGCGGTTTTAGAGTCCAACTTACCAGTTACTTCCAGTCCAAATTGTTTTTGGAATGCCTTCACTGCAATTTCTGTACTCCAATCATAATATCCATCTTCACGACCCGGTTCAAATCCTAGTCCTTTCAGAATGCTTTGCGCATACTGGATTTGTTCATCATTCATATCCCGCTGCAACACCTTCTCAATAGCCAGCTGATGTGCATCAAAATACTCCGGTTGTTTCACTTTGATTGCCGGTTCGATCCCTTTTTTATGGATCCATTTCCCTGATGGCGTCAGCCACTTATATAACGTAAGTTTAATCTTACTGCCATCACCCATTGGTACAGCTTGCTGTACAGTGCCTTTCCCGAAGGTCTTCTCACCGACCAATGGATAGCCCCCCGCCTCTTGCATCGCGCCAGCCAGGATTTCCGAGGCTGAGGCGCTGCCTTTATCCGTCAAGACAGCAACGGGATAAGCTTTCGCTTTCTTAAGGCTTGTAAAAAACGATTGCGTTTCTCCCGTTCTTTCCGCAATTTGCAAATAGGGTTTGTCTTTTGTGATAAACTCGCCAAGAATCGTTTCCACACTGGAAAGAAGGCCGCCTGGATTGCCGCGTACATCTATGACCAAGCCCTTGATTCCCTTCTTTTCAAGCCCCTTTAACTGCTTTTTGAAATCAGTCGCAGTATTTTCCGAGAATGAGGTCAACTCGATATAACCGATTTGTTCTCCCGCGACTTCCTTAATTGATGAAAATACGGTATCCAATGGGATTTCGGCACGCACCATATTGAATTCTAGAGGATTGTCCACCCCTGCCCGCTTTATTTCCATTTTGACGGGTGATCCTTTTTCGCCACGGATTTTCAGGCGTGTCTCATACAGATTCAAACCTTCTACACTCTCGCCATTCACCTTAAGGATTTGATCTTTCGGCTTTAATCCCGCTTTTTCAGCAGGTGAATCTTTGTAAGGAGAAACAATGATGACCTTACCATCTTCCATTCCGATTTCAGTCCCAATCCCTTCAAACGAGGAGTCCAGGGTTTCATTGAATTGTTTGGCGGTCTCCTTGTCCATATATACGGAATAAGGATCTTTCAACGCTGACAGCATGCCTTGAATGGCACCCGCGACCAGTTTGGAACCGTCCACCTGTTCTACATACTGACTTACGATCAAACCGTAAGCTTGTTCAACTTTTGCCCATTCCTTATCCTTCGATATCGCTTGGCTTTCATCCTTTACTTCATTCTTGGCCGAGAAGCTTGTCCAATATATGCCCCCCACTGCTCCAATGGCTAGTGACATGATGATTGCTAGAGGAAGTACCCATTTTTTGACCATATTTATCCCCATTTCTGACCTGATATGTATTTCACTATATGAGGGGAATGGAGAGAATATGCTTAAAGAAAATGGTGACACCACACAAAAAAAACAGACAAGGAATTTACCTGGTCTGTTTTTTCGTTGATATATTGGGTATTAATTAGGTATATAGTTTAATGGGTTAACAGCATTTGACTTGCTATAATTCCATGGGCCTTTATGTAGTTCAAAGTGTAAATGCTGACCGAAGGAATGTCCTGTGTTACCCATGATGCCAACTTGTTGACCTTTGGCAACTACAGCACCTTCGCCTACTTGTCTAGAACTTAAGTGTGCGTACACAGTAGTCCATTGCTGACCGCTGATTGAATGTGTAACGAAGACGACGTTACCGTATGTACTTGAGAAGTAAGAACGGCTTACGACTCCGTCGGCTGCCGCTACAACTGGAACCGTTCCGCTAGCAGCGATATCGATGCCGGCATGCTGTTTATTCCAGCGTTCACCCATTGTTGAAGATACATATCCTGCACTAGGTCTAGTGAAAGTACCAGATGATACAGCCGGCGCTTGACTTACATTAGACGAAGATTGTGAAGATTGTGAAGATGATGATGATGATGATGAGCTGTTGCTTTTTGCACTATATCCTGAAGAAGTGGATTGTTTTTTAGTTTCGGATGCTTGTGATGCTTGAGAAGCCGCTTGTGCTGCCGCTTGCGCAGCTTCTTGCTCTGCACGTTTTTTCGCTTCGGCTGCCGCTTTTTTACGGGCTGCTTCCAATTCGGCAAGACGTTGATGCTCTAAGCTGATGGCAGATTTGATCGCTTTTTCTTGAGCGGCAAGATTCGCTTTCTCTTCCTCTAGACCCATCTTCTCATCTTCATGCTTTTTAGTTTGTTGCTTTAATTTCTTAACCAAAGCATCCTTTTCTTGCTTCTGCTGTTTTTGCTGCTTTTGAATTTCCAATAGTTCAGCTTTTGCCACTTCTAAACTGGCTAGCTTCGTTTCTACGGCTTTTTGCTTTTCTTCCAGATCCTTTTTATCCAGCTCATGCTGCTTTAAAATATCGCGGTCGGCTTCAGCGATTGTCGCTACAGCTCCGACACGGTCAACTAAATCCCCAAAACTGGATGATCCGAATAATACTTCAAGGTAGTTCACGTCCCCGCCAGTCTCCTGGAAGGAAAGGGCCCTTTCCTTCAATACTTCATTACGTTTGGCAATCCGCTCTTTTAATACTTTAATCTCTTCTTTCAATGCCTCAATTTCTTTTTTCGTTTGAGTAATTTCAGCATTTTTGGCATCGATCTTTTTTGCGGACTCGGCAATTTTTGCTTCAAGGGCAGCGATTTGGTCTTCTGCTGTCATTTGCTTATCCTGCAGGTTATCGATTTTCTTTTCCGTATCGGAAATATTCGATTCAACACCCGAACGTTTTTCCTGGATGGATTCTTTCTGTTTTTCTAAATTCGAAATCGACTCCGCATAAACTGAAGGTGCCGCTAGAATGCTTCCCAACCCGATCATGATGGAAGCATTCATGGCAATGATATTTTTTTTCAACGTTTCATTTCCCCTTTCAACCCGTTACATCCTTGCCTTGTAACGTCTCTCTATTTATGTCTGGCTTCTTTTGGCTTTCGAGTAAAGATTCACTTTTATACTTTCAAGAACTTCCTGACGGACATCAAGCTGCCCCATATCCCGATAACGGCACCAATTACGATGAGGATGGCCGAGACTTGATAAATAAATGGATTTGCAGGCAGGAAATCTATGAATTTGAACGTGATCTGCGGTGCTGCATATTTATATAGATTGTAGTAGAGTACGGAGATCAGACCTATCGGAATGATGGAACCGAGCACTCCCAACCAGAGACCCTCCAAGAAGAATGGCCAACGGATGAACGTATTCGTCGCCCCTACCAACCTCATGATCTCAATTTCTTTTCTTCTGGCTACAATGGTAATTTTAATCGTATTCGAAATCAGGAACATTGCAGTAAATAGTAAACCTACAATAAGAACGATTCCTATGTTTCTAGCAATATTAACAAAGCTGAATAGTTTCTCGACATAGCCTTGTCCATATTTAACGCTTTGGATATACTCCAAACCTTCGATCTGTTTTGCCACCTTGATGACATCTTGCGGGGATTTCGTTTTGATAACATAAACGTCCCTTAATGGGTTATCTTGTTCAAATGGTTTAAAAGCATCACCATTATCTCCTAAATCATCTATTAAATTAGTAAGCTCTTCATCTTTTGGAGAGAAAATCACTGATTCAATGCCGTTCATCTCCGTAATTTGCTTACCGATAGCTTTTATATCGTCATCATTCGCCGCATTATCAATATGTGCCCGAACTTCGACATCTTTCTCCACATTTCCCGCGATATGATTTAAATTCATCATGAGCACTAAAAAGACGCCAACCAATGTTAGAGTGACCGTTACTGCACTGACTGAAGCAAACGTCATCCATCCATTACGGCCAATATTTTTAAAACTTTCACGGAAGTGACGGAGCAATGTTCTAAATTTCATATCCGTAATCACCTCGATGTTCATCGCGTACTATTTTTCCACTTTCAATGGCAATGACACGTCGTTTAATATTGTTGACGATGTCCCTATTATGAGTGGCCATGACAAGCGTAGTTCCGCGTTTATTAATTTCTTCAAATATGTTCATGATTTCCCATGATGTTTCGGGATCAAGATTACCTGTAGGCTCGTCGGCTATGACTACCTTAGGATCATTGACGATCGAACGGGCTATTGCAACCCTTTGCTGCTCCCCACCGGATAACTCGGAAGGCAGCATCCTCGCTTTATGTTTAATGCCAACCAGATCGAGGACTTCCATGACTCTCTTTTTGATTTCTTCTGGTTCCTTTTCAATAACTTCCATGGCAAAAGCAACATTTTCATATGCAGTGAATGTTTGAAGGAGTTTAAAATCTTGGAATACCATACCGATATTACGGCGGAATAGAGGAACTTTCGAATTGCGGATACTTGGCAGGCTAATGCCATTGACCAAAATATTACCGCTTGTAGGCTTTTCTTCCCTATACATCATTTTGATGAAGGTCGATTTTCCGGCACCGCTCGGACCCACTACATAAACGAACTCGCCTGGCTTTATTTTCACATTGATTCCATTAATGGCAATTACGCCATTTGGATATGTCTTTTTCACATCTATCATTTCTATCATTCTAAAACCACCTAATTTGCTTGGATTATCACTATGTACCAACAGCTTTTTCGACAATTTTCACTGAAATCTGACAGGAATCTCTCTTACTTGAGCACAGAAACATTATAACATCATATTTTGTCAAATTAAGCATAAAAAATATTACAGTTTCATTTCAGTTAGTCATATATCAACATCTATGTAATAATTCCAAGATTTGGTTACTCGATAAGGGATTAAATGTGAGTTGTTTCGAGGTTTTAAAGGAGGCTAAATGAAACGTCCTGCTAAAGCAGGACGTTTCGTCGATCATTATTTATGTCCAGCAAGCCATTCAGCGACCATGCTCGCTTCCTTGCCTTGGATTATACCTTTTGGCATTCCACCTTGCCCATTCGCAATGACTTTTTCGATGTCTTCTTTCGAAAGCTTAGAACCGACCTTCGTTAAATTCGGTCCCACGCCGCCTTCAAGATTCACCGCATGACAACTTGAACATTTGTTTTCATAAATTTTAGCGGCATCACCTGCACCTGCCGTAGTCGTTTCATTATTTTCATTTGCAGGCTCTTTATCTGCAGAATCATCATTCCCGCCGCATGCAGCCAAGGCCAAAGATGTACCCAAAACTAAGGCTAACCATTTCACTTTCATCGAATTTACCCCCTCTGATTTATACCAGCACAAGAACATTATACCAATTTCAATCCAGTTTAAAACCCTCCCCGAGTACCTCCGATGCGTCCATTACAATTACAAACGCTTTAGGGTCAACGAGTTTCACCAATTGTTTCAATTTGGTGAATTCCGATTGGTCTATTACGCACATCAAAATTGGACGAGTATCATCCGTATAGCCGCCATACCCGGATATCCCTGTTACACCCCGGTCCAGCTCATGTATGATAGCATCCCTTACTTCCGTTTCTTTATTCGTGATAATTAATGACATCTTCGAATGGTTCAATCCAATCTGGATAAGGTCGATCGTCTTGCTTGTCACATATAAACCTATTAATGCATACAGCCCTTTTTCAATATCAAAAACGATGGCAGCACTTAAAACGATGATTCCATCAATGACAGCGACACAGGTCCCCAATGACAGATGGGTATATTTATGGAAAATCTGTGCCGCCAAATCGGTCCCCCCTGTGGAGCCCTTTCCGCGAAAGACGATCCCCAGGCCAAGTCCGACCATCATCCCCCCGCAAATCGAACCAAGCAATGCATCGTTCGTCCATGCATCCCAATCCTTTGTCAGAAATACCACTAAAGGCAGAAACAAGGTTCCAATCAGGCTTTTGGCTCCGAAATGTCTTCCAAGGATAATAAGCCCCGAAATGAACAATGGGATGTTAAAACCCCAAAGTACATAAGCCGGTTCCCAACCGAGAGTTGAATCGAGAATCGTGCTAATCCCGCTGACTCCGCCGGATGCCACCTGGTTAGGCAGTAAGAATACATTAAAACCAATGGCAATTATGGCCGAACCGACAATCACCAATCCATACTCCATTAACTTTTGAATTAAAGGGTGCTTCTTCTCCCGGTACCTTTTCTTCATTCTGCATAAGTCTCCTCGAACCATCATTATTATTTAGTATTGGCCGAACGAGGTAGGGCATCCCTTTTCAATCCTGTAAATGTCAGCCAGAAGATTCGTTATAAAGGAAATCATAAAAAAAGCCGGACCGGGGAAACCGGTCCGACTGGCTGATCTTATAATTTTGAACGCAAGTACGCATCAATGAACATATCGATATCCCCATCCATGACTGCTCCCAAGTTTCCGGTCTCCGCACTGGTACGGTGATCTTTAACCATGGAATACGGGTGGAAAACATATGAACGAATTTGGCTGCCCCAGCCAATTTCCTTTTGCTCACCACGGATTTCATCCAATTCCGCTTGTTGCTGTTCAATTTCACGTTGATACAATTTGGCTTTCAGCATATTCATGGCCTGGGCCTTGTTTTTGATTTGAGATCTCTCGTTTTGGCACGTTACCACGGTGTTCGTAGGTATATGTGTGATCCGGACTGCGGAGTCCGTTGTATTGATATGCTGACCACCTGCACCACTTGCCCGATACGTATCGATTTTCAAATCTTCCGTGCGTACTTCTATATTGATCGTCTCATCGAATTCCGGCATGACTTCACATGAAACGAATGAAGTATGGCGTCTCCCTGAGGAATCGAAAGGGGAAATCCGGACAAGACGGTGGACCCCTTTTTCCGCTTTTAAATAACCATAGGCGTTATGGCCTTTGAAAATTAAAGTGACACTCTTGATTCCAGCTTCATCACCTGGAAGGTAATCAAGGGTTTCCACTTTAAAGCCTCTTTTTTCACCCCATCTTGTATACATACGAAGCAGCATGGAACCCCAATCCTGGGACTCCGTTCCGCCCGCACCAGGATGCAGTTCAAGGATGGCATTTTTCGAGTCATATTCTTCACTTAGTAAAAGTTGAAGTTCGAAGTCATTCATCTTTTGTGAAAGTATCGTGATTTCTTCTTCCAGCTCAGCCAAAAGTTCTTGATCATTCTCCTCTTTCACTAATTCATATGTCAAATCCAGATTTTCATATGATTCATTCAGTTCGGACAATTGATTGACCTGTTCTTTCAAAGCATTCGTTTCATTGATGACAATTTGTGCTTTTTGCTGATCATTCCAAAAATCGGGATGTGTCATCTCATTTTCAAGCTGTGCGATTCGTGCCTCTTTTTCATCTAAGTCAAAGAGACCCCCTAAAGTCCGTTAATCGTTGCGCTGTCCGTTCAAGTTCATTTCTTATTTCTGCTAATTCCATTTCTCTTCACCTCATTAAGTATGTTAAAAAAAATCCCCGAAGAGGGATTCGCTTCATTACAAATAAACCTCTTCAAACTATATGCAAGTATATTGCTTTATGCAAACTAAACATGAAAAGAGGCGGCAAGCCTTACACTTAACCGTCCCATATTCATTATACACCTAACTTTAGCCTAAATTGCCATGGCAATTCTTATATTTTTTACCGCTGCCGCATGGGCATAACGCGTTTCGGCCAACGTCTTCCTTTTTACGGGCAGGGGCTTTTTTCACTTTGCCCCCATCTTCTTCCTTCGGATTGACCGCTTGTCCTTTTATGACTTCCTTACGCTCCAAATTGTTGCGGATTTCAGCCTTCATGATGTATTTGGCGACTTCATCCTCCATTGAAGCAATCATGGCTTCAAACATTGCGAAACCTTCAGATTGATATTCACGTAACGGATCGATCTGGCCATAAGCACGAAGGTGGATCCCTTGGCGCAATTGCTCCATTGCATCAATATGGTCCATCCACTTACTATCGACTGCACGAAGAACGATTACTTTTTCGAACTCACGCATTTGTTCTTCAGATAGCTCTTCTTCTTTTTGGTCATAGCCTTCTTTCACTTTTGCTAAAATGAACTCAACCAATTCCGATTCATTTTTCCCATCCAAATCAGCTACAGTGATTGAACCTTCATTAAATAGGTTACCATTCAGGTAATCCACAAGGCCTTGTAAATTCCAGCCTTCCTCATCACCCATTGGTGCAAACGCGACAACATTCCGCTCAATGGATCCCGTAATCATCGTTTCGACAATTTCACGTAAGTTTTCACTTTCCATGACATCGAAACGCTGTTTATATATAATTTCCCGTTGTTGACGGAGAACATCATCATACTGCAGTAATTGCTTCCGTGAATCGAAGTTATTGCCTTCGACCCGTTTCTGTGCGGATTCAACGGCCCTTGTCACCATTTTACTTTGAATTGGCTGGGAATCATCCATTCCAAGGCGTGCCATCATGTTTTTCATGTTATCCGAACCGAAGCGGCGCATCAATTCATCTTCCATTGATAAATAGAATTGAGTGACCCCTGGGTCTCCCTGACGGCCTGACCGACCACGAAGCTGGTTATCTATACGCCTGCTTTCATGACGTTCCGTGCCGATGACAGCAAGGCCTCCAAGCTCCTTGACACCTTCACCAAGCTTGATATCCGTACCTCGTCCCGCCATGTTCGTAGCAATCGTAACTGAGCCTTGATTACCTGCATTCGCAATGATTTCCGCTTCACGCTCATGGTTCTTGGCATTCAAAACATCGTGAGGGATTCCTTTTTTTGATAAATAGGCGGATATGACTTCAGATGTTTCGATGGCAACCGTACCGACAAGCACAGGCTGACCCTTTCTATAACGCTCGGCGATGTCTTCCACAACAGCCTTGAACTTCCCATCAGTTGTCGCGTATATAAGATCCGCCCTGTCATCCCTGATGATATTCCTGTTTGTCGGGATCGCAATGACATTCATATTATAAATATTGCGGAATTCCTCTTCTTCCGTTTTGGCTGTCCCGGTCATACCTGAAAGTTTTTCATACATCCTGAAATAGTTCTGGAATGTAATCGTCGCAAGAGTCATGCTTTCATTTTGAATTTCAAGTCCTTCTTTCGCTTCGATCGCCTGATGGAGACCTTCACTGTAACGGCGGCCTTTCATCAAACGGCCAGTGAATTGGTCAACGATGACTATCTCGCCTTCCTGGACTACATAATCCACATCCAAATGCATGGAAACATGCGCCTTTAACGCCTGATTGATATGATGATTCAAAGTAACGTGATTAATATCGAACAAATTATCGATATTAAACGCTTTTTCAGCTCGATTCATCCCATCTTCCGTCAGCTGAACACCTTTTGTCTTTTCATCATATGTGTAGTCCGTTTCTTTTTTTAAGGTTCTTACAAACGCATTGGCCTGGATATAAAGCTGAGCCGACTTTTGTGCGGAACCGGAAATGATCAATGGCGTTCTCGCCTCATCGATCAAAATCGAATCGACCTCATCAATGACAGCAAAGTGCAGCGGGCGCTGTACCATTTGTTCTTTATATAACACCATGTTGTCACGAAGGTAATCAAAACCTAACTCATTATTTGTACTGTACGTAATATCCGCATTGTACGCCGCCTGCTTTTCTTCTTTAGAATGACTGTTCAAATTCAATCCGACGGTCAAACCAAGGAAATCATACAATACACCCATCTCGGTGGCATCACGGTGTGCCAGGTATTCATTGACAGTAACCACATGTACACCTTTACCGGTAAGCGCGTTTAAATAAACAGGCATGGTGGATGTTAAGGTTTTACCTTCCCCAGTTTTCATCTCGGAGATATTTCCATCATGAAGGGATGCCCCACCCATGATTTGAACACGGTAAGGATATAAGCCCAGAGCACGCTTTGCACCTTCACGCGCAACCGCAAAAGCCTCGACAAGCAAATCATCAACGGTCTCCCCATTTTGATAACGCTCTTTAAACTCGCCCGTTTTGGCACGCAACTGTTCATCCGATAGTGCAGCCGTCTCATCAGCCAGTGCTTCGACCTGATCGGCGATTTTTTCTAATCGTTTGATTTCTCGCTTATTCGGATCAAAAACTTTATTTAATATATTAAGCATTCAATAACGCTCCTCTATTATGGTAATGATCGTTCAATGACTAAATTCATATAAGTAAGAAGAAACACATCTTCTATTATTACTAATGCACGCTTAATTTTACCACTTCTATTCTAGAGGTACAACTTCATGTCACTTCCCTGGTATAGACCTGAATTCAATTCTTGCGAAAAACAATGGATAAATGAGGAGTAAAACTGTTAAAATAAGAGGAAGTATAAAAAATATGTTGCAAACTCCCCACTATTCCATATGCAAATGAGAATTATCCATAACCTTCCATCACTAGATGCTATGTCCTCTCTAGCGATAGCATGTCAAGGTAATCCATCCTTACAGGCGTCATGTTTTGAATGATAAGGTGGGCTACTGAAACTTAATAGCGGAAGATAAATAGAACATGTTTCGAGGTGGTATTGATGATTGGTGAACGTGTAAAAAAACTGCGAGAAGAAAAGAAAATGTCAATGACTGAACTTGCCGATAAAGCGGGTGTGGCAAAGTCTTATTTAAGTTCGCTCGAGCGGAACTTACAAACGAATCCTTCTATTCAATTTCTTGAAAAAATCTCCGCCGTACTTAACATTCCTGTCGATGCCCTGCTATATGATGCTCCAAATAAGGAAACCTTGGACAATGACTGGATGAAAATCGTTGAGGAAGCCATGAATTCAGGTGTTTCAAAACAACAATTCAGGGAATTCATCGAGTTTAATAAATGGAGAAAAGATAAAGAAGAGTAGAGTGGTAAGTAGAGTGGTAGTGCACTAGTTTACCTACATAATCCAATAGAATATAGTTTGAATAAGCTAGACTCACCAGGATCTCAAGGAGACATTCACCCTATAAACAGCTAATGAATCGAACCACTGTTTATAGGGATGTTCTCAATCTTGTTCGGAATCTATTTTCCATCGTTCTCCTCAAAAGTTACCTCAACGCTTTCCCTTTTCAAAAAAGCACTGATTTCCTCTTTTTTGAAACCCAAACGCCTTGCTTCTGAAATCAACTTCACCCATTCTTGATCCATTGCCACATTAGCCACCTCTTCTACCTCCTAAAATACTCTTGTATTTCAGGCAGACCAGCCATCATAGTCACAAGGACCTTAGACCTGTGCCTTTGCGCCCTAATCTTTCAATCAGTTTGCCTTTGTCGTGGTATTTATCACCAAATACAGTGCTTATAATCATATTATAACGGAAACGCACTCCATATATTGCTATTTTATGTCGGTAATCCATATAAATGCAAAAACTTTCATCCGACAAAATATTACAATATTGAGAAAATTCACAGTTTAGGCAATTTAACATAGGCTAATTCAATTTCTTTTATTTGAATAATAGTGAATATTGCTCTTCTTACTATTCCATTGAGGTGTGTTGATTCTCTCAATTATAAGTGCATCAAGGGCTTTTTGCGCAGTTAAATCCTCACCGCAGGTCGGGCAAAGCCACTTTCCATATTCCGCACTGCTAAAAGATGCCCTATGGCATGTATGGCAATTCTTTCGATACAAGTTTTCCAACCCCTCTGCACCTAATTCAAATTGTTTTTTTATAAATAACCAATTGTTCTTTTTAAAGAACTAACAATTTGAGTATAGTGCAAAAGTTAGGGGTATTTAAATAGGTAAAACTAATCATTTATCTTAATAAAGAACATCATTCGTTCTTTTAAATGAACTTTTGGATTTTTTAGAGAACAAGGCTTTTTATAGCAAACCCAACAGCCAACGCATTCTATCAAAAAAGCACAACCCAGAGGCTGGGTTGTGCTTTTGATCTAAGATTAATAGTTAACTAGGTTCAATCAATCCATAGCGTCCATCTTTTCGGCGGTACACTACGTTTGTTGTATTAGTATCCGCATTCGTGTAAACGAAGAAACTGTGACCAAGCATATTCATTTGTAAAATCGCCTCTTCACTGTCCATTGGCTTTAAATCAAAGCGCTTATTGCGGACCACTTCAATATCATTATCGTCTTCAAATTCATCCACCACTTCGTCAACATCCGTATTGAAGGCGAATGCATCGGGTGTCGTAGATAGATTGTTGCGGAACTTACGATTGACCTTCGTTTTATGTTTACGAATTTGGCGTTCAAGCTTATCATTGATCAAGTCAATGGCAGCATACATATCCGCATTTTCCTCTTCAGCGCGAAGAACCAAATTCTGCATGGGAATCGTCACTTCGACTTTAGATGTATTATTGTTCACTTTTAAATTCACTAACACATTTGCATCTGGTGTATTGTTAAAATATCGTTCTAACTTGCCAATTTTCTTTTCGACGTATTCTCGAATTGCTGGAGTTACCTCAATGTTTTCACCGCGTACGTTGTAATTCATAAAGTGAGTCCTCCTTAAATTAAGACTATACAGTTAGATTCTACAATACCCCTCCGGTTCCCTTTAGAAACACATCATGAAATATGTCGAAATCATGAAACAATTGTCGGAAGGTTTGAAAAGGGTTGATGTCTGCCCTAGCTTCATTATATCAAATGCTATGCTATAAAGAAAAAATTAAGCCTATTTTATTTACAGAAAATTTAAAAAAACTTAACATAAAAACCGTTTGGCATCCAAACGGCAGGGTAATCAATTTCTTTTATCATAAAACATGCCATCCACAGATAGACTTTCATACGGGTTCGTGTATTTATTGGATGATCGTTTCTTCTTATTTATTTCCTGGATATCCCGCTGTATCTCCTGCTTTTGAAGCTTCAGCAAGTGATCGACCTGCTGGTTGAGCAACAGTACCGCACGGCCCAATTGTTGCTCTTCACCAGTAAACGGCGGGTTGATTTGAGAAAGAAGCCCATCCCGCTGATCGATCAGCTTTGTGACCCTTTCTATTTTATCATCACGTTCTGTGATCGTGCGATCTTCCAGAACGGCAAGCAATTCAGCAGTCAAATCATGAAAGGTTCTAATCACCATTATACTTGACCGCTTTGGGTAAATTGTTTTTTCCGATTGATCTGAATTACTTCCTTCCAAGTATTCCGGAACTCAGTAACAAGCCCCTCCACTTCTTCCAAGGCAGCAACATCATTTTTCATATTCGCTTCGATCAGACGCCGGTTCATGAAATCATACAGACTCATCATATCTTTGGATACATCCGCGTCCATATTCAGCGTCACCATCAATTCGCGGATAATATTTTGCGCCTTGATGATGTTCGTATTCTTCACTTCGATATTTCCTGCTTCAACGGCTTTCTTCCCAAGCATGATGAACTTCAAACAGCCATTATAAAGCATTAATGTAAGCTCTCCCGGGGATGCTGTATTGACTGAATTTTGCTGGTACGATTGATATGGATTATTTATCGCCATACTTAACTACTTCCTTTCTGACATACCTTAACTAAAATAAGAAGCTAACGATGCACTTTGGCTGTTTGCCTTTTGAATCGCTTTTTCCATCGCCGTGAACTGGTTATAATAGCGCGATTCCAGTTTCGTTAACTTCGCTTCAAATGTGGAAATCTTCTTATCCAGCCCATCAACCAATTTTCCGAGTGTAAAATTGTTATTAACATAGCCGGCCTTCCCGGCTTTTTCAGTAATCACCTTCATCGATGATTCTATATCATCCCTTAACCGGCGCGCGAGTCCTTTGTCGCTCTTTTCCGAACCATTGGCCATGAACAAATCATAAATCGCATTGGGATCCTCACTAATGGCTGCCCGGAGCTTGTCCTCATCAATCGTTAATTTACCGCCCTCCAAATAATTTTTGGTGGTGGTGATACCCAAACTGCTAAGACTGTTTTTTCCCGTAATTCCATCCACTGAAGTATATAGAGATGACCTCATTGTGGTCAGGAGACTTTTTAATGTCGAGTCGCTTTTTAACGTTCCGCTCTTCGCTTTTTCTTCCCACAGCTTCACTTCATCCTCTGTCATTGCCTTCTTTTGCTCAGAGGTAAGCGGCGTAAAGGAGCGATATTTCGCTTCACCCGTTTTATCTTGAACCTTTTTAATGACTTCATTGTATTTATTCACAAACTGTGTGATCGTATCCAGGATGGCATCCACATCAGCTGTTGATGAGAATGTAACTGTATCGGTCGTTTTTTGCTTTACCGTTATTTCCGCTCCATTAATCTGAAACGTATTAGAAGGCCGGGAAATTTCCAGTCCATTATAAACAATGGATGCATTTTCCCCTTTTGTGCCGCCAGTTCCTTCATTGTTACTTGCCATTTTTAACATATCGAAAAAATCTCCGGTGCCCCCTAATTCAATTTCAGCTCTATCCTTAACATCACCGGTATTTTTAGCAGTGATGGAAAACTGCTGGGACTCTTCATCAAAAAATAGGGTCACTCCTGAGTTAGCGTTAATTTTATTTATCACAGTCTCTAACGTATCGTCCCCACTAAGGGTAAGCGTGTACGGTTTTTCCACTGTCACTCCATCTTTTACTTCCGTATCAAAACCGCCATCTTTATTGATGGCGAGTATCGTAATATCTTGTGGTGTCGTGAAACCCAATTCCGATAGTTTCTTTTTGGAGTCGGTAACAGCTGATTTTTCCGTACTTGTCATGGTTGCTGCTTTGGCAAGTCCATTCACTTGTACATTCCCGGAAAAATCACTGGTCGAATTCACATTTCTCACTGATACAGCATCTGGATTCGAAACCGACACCTTCTTTTTTATAAAGGAGGATTGCTTCCCGATTCCATCACGAATGAGCGTATCCAATTCTGATAAAGCTGTATTGATCGAACGGTAATCATCCCGCTGCCATTCGGAATACTGCTTTTTCTGTGTTAATTTATCCAATGGCACCCGTTCTGCCTGCATCATGCTCTTAACTAGTTCATCAATGTCCATCCCGCTTGCTAAACCACTGATTCGTACCATAATAAATCACCCGCTTATATTTTTTCATCCACCATTATGCCGACAAACTCCGTCATTGCCGCATAGAAATCCAATAACTTCTTCGGAGGAATTTCCCTGATCGTCTCATCCGTCACGTCATCGACTACCTTGACATAGTACTCATTCAGCTTTTCGTGATATTCAAAACGAACGGCCGTATGTGCCGGATTCAGGAAGGTGTTCAAATTATCCACCAATTCCTGCATCTTTTCTTTTGAAGGCTCATCAGTAGATTCTACACTTTGCTCCGAATAGGCAAGCGTATTCATTTCCCGCTGATAATATGAACTGATTCCTTCCGAGATTGCTGTTCTAAGTTGTGAGGAAAGAATATTCGTGGACAAACTCTCCAGCATCTAAATAGCCCCCCATATAATGTCTTTACTTTTTATATCGGTTCTTACAGTTTTATATTTAGTAAAGCTTTTTGACCTTTTCTATAAAAGAGATTCTACTAAAAAACTCCAGAAGAATAACTTGAGTCTAGTTGATTTCCACTTCAGGCACTCGCTTTCCGCGGGCGGTCCGGGAGCCTCCTTGGCGGTTTTGCGCCTGCGGGGTTCGTATTCCCGCAGGAGTCTCGCACCTTACGTTCCAATCAACTTTGTTTTAGCATTTAGATGGAAATCCTTTTACCTACATTCTTTTTAAAAAAATTAAAAGATTAAAACTGAGGTGATAATCACTTCTCTACGTTCGAAAAAAATTATGACTGACGATTATATTTATAGGACTTCCCTTTTTATTCAAATGAACCTGCGAACATACTAGGAAGAATGGAATATCCCATCCAGCTTGTGATTGATAGCGTGTTTACCAGTCATTTCACCATACACAATCACATCTTCATCTACGGATTTTGTAGTACCATCACACTCAATGAAGTCATTATGATTGTAGCCATAAGATTCCTTGCAGATAGATAAACGAATGGTCCCTTACTTTTTAAAGGTCAGTAATCCCTTTTTTCTGCATCGTAATGTTCCTTACACCCTTCAATCAGTACAAATAAAAGAGCCTAACACAAAGTGTCAGACCCTTTATTGTTAGGCTAACTATCCAATTAACGAAGTAATTGAAGAACGCCCTGGGGTTGCTGGTTTGCTTGCGCGAGCATGGCTTGTGCTGCTTGAGAAAGAATGGAGTTCTTAGTTTGATCCATCATAGTCTTAGCCATGTCGGTGTCTCGGATACGAGATTCTGCAGCAGTTAAGTTCTCTGAAGAAGTGCTCAAGTTGTTAATTGTATGTTCTAAACGGTTTTGGTTTGCACCCAATTTAGAACGTTCTGCTGATACTGTTGTAATCGCATTTTCAATCGTTTTGATTGAATCAGATGCAGATTTTTGATCAGAAATGTTGATACCTTTTGTAGCATCTTTGTTTAATGTAGTTGAAGTTGTGGTATCAGCACCTACAGTAGCAGCCTGAGTAAGATCCCCACCATCAACAACGGTAGCTATTACTGATCCCTTGCTCGCTTTATTAATTGCATCTAAAACATCTTGCTGTTTAGCTGAAATAGCACCAGGATTAGTAGTATCCCCAGCTTCTTGAGCTAATGTGATAGTAAGTGTTTTACCATCATCACTTAATGTAGCAGTTGTTTCATTTACAGCAGCAGCATCTTTGTCTCCAGCAGCTGTGAATGTGACTTTAACCGCTTCACCCTTGTCGTTTCTAATTTCGATTTCACTGTTACCTTCAAGAGCAGTCTTATCTCCGATTTGACCTTGTACGCCTAAAGAATCAGCATCCATATTGTTGATAGTCAATTTAATGTTTTGACCTTCGTTAGCACCGATGTGGAAAGTTACATCTTTAGCATCACCGTTGATCAATTTCTTCGTGTTGAACTCAGTGTTTTCAGCAACACGAGTGATCTCTTGAGACAGTTGATCCACTTCTTTTTGAAGTTCAGCACGGTCAGTATCCGTGTTTGTGTCATTTGAAGATTGAACAGCAAGTTCACGCATACGTTGTAGAATGTCGTGAGTTTCGTTTAATGCACCTTCAGCTGTTTGGATTAAGCTAATACCATCTTGAGCATTACGAGAAGCTTGATCCAGACCGCGGATTTGTCCACGCATTTTTTCAGAGATTGCAAGACCAGCTGCGTCATCGCCTGCACGATTGATACGCATACCTGATGCAAGTTTCTCCATCGATTTAGATTGTGCATTCGTTGCTGCACCTAATTGACGGTGCGTGTTAAGAGCTGTGATATTGTGATTGATAATCATTTTTGTTTCCTCCTTGAGTCTTAAGTCCCCACGTCCATGTGGTTGTTTACGATGGGCAGTGAATAAGTCGGCCGCCTATTTCACTACCCATCGTTGTATAGTTAATATCGACCTGCTTGGAAACATATTTAGCGGATTTTAAGATTTTTTCTTGAAATGCTCATTTATATTTTCCAGAAAATTGGTTTCTGTTTTTGAGGCTGTTCTATTTTCCTGCTGGATGGACAGATAGACTTCCTTCCTATGGATATCGACGTTTTTAGGGGCATTGATCCCCAGTTTAATCTGTTCCCCCTCAACGGACAGGATCGTAATCTCGATATCATCGCCGATCATGATCGCTTCATTTGGTTTTCTGGTCAAAACGAGCATCATTTCCCCCCCTGTTCTGTTGGAGGTTCAAACAGTCTGTGCTTTGTACGGTATTCACTAGCATTCATGATAAATTGCTTACCGACTTTTTTGGGGCCGTTTATGATGATGGGAGCCTGTAGATTGGCCGTCGTTTCATTGAAAGGGTCCTGGATCGTTAAGATGACGAAAGTGATGACTTCCAGTTCCGTTTCAATTTGTAAAGAAGATAACACCTCATCCGTGAGCTTCACTTCGTAATCGTGAAACACTTCAAAAGGGTCCGTTACAATGAAGGCAAGCCCTTTTGTTTCTATCGATTGCAGGACGAAAAAGGGCGTGTCATCCAAAGCTAGCAAGCAAAACTGTTTTTCTTCTAAAAACCCTGGTATCCCGTTTTCAAATATATAAATCTCTTTCTCTGCTAATTCGAGTTCGCCATGAAATTTTGTTTGTATGATCATCTATGTTTTCACTGCCCTATCTCATCTGGAAATAAATTGATGAAATCTATATCCAGCGCATTTTTTTGTAGAATTTCCACATCCACACTTCCTGGTGTGTAAGTATGGATCGCCCCATTGATTTGAGCATCAATGATCGGTTTTTGTACGGTTGCTTCAATCTCCACTCGGGCCGGCTCGTAGTCCAGCTTCACGCTGAAATGAGAGGGAATCCATCCGAGTTTGAATTGCTTATCAGGCCCTTTGCTGTTTTGCCTGGCCTGTTCAGCGATTGGATTGCCGCCTTTTTCAATATGCCTCAGTTCCGTTCCCTGCTGGGCACGTCTTGCCATACCCGCCAGCCAATCCTGATATCCCTGCTTTGCAAATTCATCGACTCTTCTTGAGAGGCTTTTCAAATCCATGTCTTCCCTTGCTTGTGACTGATCGATCGTCAGCTTGCCTGGTGTCGTTTGAATCTCCAGTATGGCTTGCGGCTGTTCGATAGATTGGACCGCCGCCTTCTGTTCGATTTGCTGTACAGGCTGCTCTAGATTCAATCCAATCTTCATGGGGGTGGATTGCAATCTGATTTGTGGAATCTGCATCATCAACACTCCTTATAGAAAAAAGCTATCCATTTAAGAATAGCTTAGCGAAGAAAATCCAATAAACTCGGTTGCATGATTTTTGCGCCGATGCTTAAAGCAGCACTATGGACACTTTCCTGGGTCGTCAAATCCATGATCGCCTTTTCGATATCGACATCCTCATTTTTCGAAAGGATTTCAGTGGCAAAAACCTCCTGCTGCTTGAGACGGTCCGTCATCAGCTCAATCCGATTCTGCCTAGCACCAACCTGTGCCTGCATGCCTAAGAAATTATTTATCGTTGCATCAAGTGCTTCCAGTGTGCCGCTTACGTCCCCGCCGTTTTCGAGTGCCTCGATCGTCTGGTCGATGCTTCCGCCGGCAGCGAGTGCATCACCAAAAATCTTGGAACCGTCCGTATTGATTTTAAGGGAAATCCCGGAAAACACTTCAAGGTTTATATCCCCTGTGCCATACACCGTATTTCCATTCGCATCTTTAACGGACGATGGCCTCACATTCGTATCCTGACCGTTGAAAATATATTTCCCGCCAATCTGTGTGTCGCCAAGAGTTATGAGATGTTCTTTTAATTGTTTAATTTCTTCAGTAATCGTTTTAAGTTGTTCCCCTTCATACGTGCCATTGCTTCCTTGAACGGTTAATTCACGAATCCGCTGCATGGCGGAAACCGCTTCCGTAATGGCATCATCCGTGCTGTCGATCCAATTGGTCGCCTCGGCAATGTTACTTTGATACTGCCCTATTTGATTGAGGTTTGTCCGGTACCCCATTCCCATCATGGCCGCAACAGGGTTATCGGATGGTTTGGAGAATTTCTTTTGCGAGGAAACCTGCTCTTGCAGCTTGGACATCTTTTCGTAACTGTTGCTTAAATTGCTCAACATATTATTGGTTAGCATCGATTGCGTTACCCGCATGTTCGTCCCCTCCTATTTATCGGCCTACCGTACCCATTCCGTTAATTATTTTATCGAGCATTTCATCCATCATCGTCATCATTCTTGCAGATGCGTTGTATGCCTGCTGGAATTTGATCATGTCCGTCATTTCTTCATCAAGGGATACGGAACTGACGGACTCCCTATTTTGATTGACCGAGGCAGCAAGCACGACAGAATTGGAAAGGTTCTTTTGGGCGCTTTGGGAATCCACGCCAAGCTTTCCGATGATACCGGAATAATAGGTATCGAAGCTTCCCGTCAATTCGACAGAGTTTTGGTCTTTAGTCAAGTACTCACTGAACGCCTTCTTTTTAAGGTCAGCCAGGAGTTTTGCATTTTCATTATCACCGGATGCCCCTCCGCTTTTTCCGCCTGCGGCTATTTTTGTGGGATCCTTAATGATTTCACCATTCACCTTGATGCTTTGGGCGGCACTCTTACCAGGTTCAAGTTCAAAGAAGTTCAATGCTGAAGTGCTGTCATCACCTAAGGCATACCCTTGTTTATGGATGGCATTGAACTCATTCACAAAAGCCGTCGTCATATTATCGAGCTTTTTCAACATATCAGGATAAGCGCCGCCGATCGTTCCATCAGCCTTCTTATAGCCGAAGCTTTTGATCAAACCGGATAGTTCTCCCGAGAATTTGTAATCCGTCAATGTTTTCGAACCAAACTTCAATCCGTCTACCATACCTGTCTTTTTATCATGGCTAACTTCAACTTTCGAAGTTCCCACCATCCCGGTTTGGTTAACACTGACAAGATTGATGGGCGGTACGAAAGATGAACCGTCTTCTTGCATCAATTCGATGTTGTATAGCCCTGTAGCCACATCGCTGGCCCTGCCGTAATCCGTCGGAATGACGTTATTCACTTTAATGCTGACAAGCTGCGAGAGATTGTCCACGAGTACATCACGTTTATCATAAAGGTCATTGGGGATATAACCATGCGGCTCCACTTTACTGATCTGTTGGTTAAGCTGATCAATACTGCTGATGAGCGTATTGATTTCGTTCGCTTTGACGTTTATCTGATTGCCGATATCCGTTTGAACACTTGTTAGCGAGTTGTAGTAGTAGTTCAGGGTATCCGCGACCATGACCCCCGTCGAGGCAACGACTTCACGGGCCCCGGAGTTTTCCGTATTGGCCGTCAGCCCCTGCAGCGAATTCCAGAACTTCTCCATCGTGGCGGCTAATCCGCTGTCGGTCGGTTCGTTCATGACCCCTTCCATTTTCGTCAGGGATTCACTCATGGCCCCGTAATAACCGATTTTATTACTTTGTGTCCTGTATTGTGCATCCAGGAAACTGTCGCGGATCCGCTGAACCGTTTCAGCTGCCACCCCTGTCCCGATTTGGCCGGCAACACGCGGGCTGTTCAAACCGACAGTAGGAAAGCCCGACGTCTGGACCAAGTTGACCCGCTGCCTTGAATATCCTAATGTATTGGCATTGGCCACATTATTTCCTGTTGTATATAAGGCTCCTTGAGAGGTGGATAATCCGCGCTTGGCGGTCTCAAGACCCATAAAGGTTGAAATCATTTGCTCGCACCTCCATCTTTTTCTGCTTCTTATGCTTTGGAATCAAACATTCCCATGCCGATTTTCGCCGTTTTCCTAACCGAATCCCCGTAATTCAGATTCTGGTTCCGCGGCCTCAGAATATCCAAAGAGACATTGATGAATTGAAGGGACTGATAGATCAATTGCTGATTTAAACCGTTCCTCTCCTTCAGCTTTGCCACTTCACCAATCAATTCCGCTTTTAGCATTTCAAGGACTTCCGTTTCTTCAGGTCCTGTCAGCTCCGTCACGGTATGGATGGAGGCAGGCTGTCCCACCGTTCCATTGGCTGCAATGAATTCCCCGACTGCCCTTTCCCTTTCCTTATCCGTTTGACTGATGGCTTTAATATGCTTTTGTTCCGAAATCAGCAGGGCAGTAATCGCCTCGGTATCATTTGCTTTCAAAATGGCCGTTTTCTTTATCGCCAATTGATTGAAGCTTTTATGAAGCTTGATCAATTTTTCAAGCGATCCGATGATATTCCGTGCAGACATTTTCCTGCCTCCTCCGCTCATAAATGAAGGACGGAAAATGGCTCCGTCCACTTCATTCAAGCTTTTTCATTGAAAATTCATTTCCGGTAAAAGTCGATAAGACCCTTAGCCGTTGCCTGTGCATTCAATTTATAATTTCCTTTTTCAACTTGGATTTTCAATTCTTCCACTTTTGCTTGCCTTGCAGCAAGAATCGGGGATGATTGCTGCATTTCTTTTGCCGCTGAAGAAATTTCAACTTTATCCGAGGATTTGGCCTTGGATTCTTGGATATTCCCCGTTTTATTGGCTTGTAGTTTATAAGGGTTAACACCTGTCATACCGACGTTATTGATTTTCATATTCCAGATCCTCTCCTTCGGTCGATTTTATAAATCCCATTATGCTGATTCCTAACACATGAAAATGGCTCTGGACTGTGTTGTTCTCCCTATCTTTATTATCGACAAGGATTGGATTTCTTTAATTGTTTCCTGTATCTTTCCTTCGACACCCATTGTCGAATATTGTTCTCAATATCGAATATTTTAACAAATACCTCAACACGTTTCCATGATTTATCCTTTTTGATCATCCTTCATGTAGTACGTGTTTTTTTTATCATTTCCTTGAATTTCAGTCAGGCGCTTTTCCTCATTTTCAAATGCCTGCAAATCCGATCGCAGTGAATCGCCGCATTTGCCGCATAACCTTCCGCTCTTGATATTAGCGCCGCACCTTTCACATGGAATTCCCAGATTGGGAAACTGCGAAACCCTCAGCTTTCCAATTCTTACAAATTTGATTATTAATGTTTCTTCAACGCCGGTGTCCTTGACCACCTGCATCATGGACGCCGTTCTATTTATTTTCTTGCGAATATATGCATATACTTTATCATATTGGGCTTCTTCTTCTTTATAACAGGCATCGCATACATCCCGGAATTTCGTCATAACGAATAACGAATTACAGCTTGGACAGTTGAATACTTCCATCGAGGCCCCTCCTTCACCATCACAGCGATTATTCTTTAGTGTATATATCGAATAATCCCGGCGATACTTTAGGGATGTTCATTAAAATAAGCTGTTTCACCTAGCCAGGGTGATGGATGATACTTCTTTGGCCCCAGCCGTTATCAATGCTTTCGCTGCATGCCTAAGCGTTGTGCCTGTCGTGTAAATGTCATCGATGATCAATATAGATTTACGCTCCAGCAAATCAGATTGCATGACCTGAAAAACCTGCGGTAATGAGATTCTCTCTTGCCGTGATTTCTTTGATTGTTTTTCCGTATGGATTCTCGTCAAGGTCTCAACGGTTTGAAGTCCAATGAGATCTGCCAAAGCCTGCCCTTGGTTGAATCCCCGCTCCTTAAGCCGTTCATGACTAAGCGGGATGGCCGTTACCAGGTCAAATTCCATTTCCTTTAACCTTTCTTTCAAAAAAGGGGCGAAAACCTCAGCTAATGCATAATCCCCCCGGTACTTATATTTAGCAATAATATCTTTTAAGCATTCATTATAATGAAATAGCGATATGTTCTTCGACAAATAGCCTCCCCACTCCACATCCCTTTCCCATCTTGAACAATCCAGACAGAGGTCACCGGTCCTATATTCCCTGTCCAACTCCCTTGAGCACATTGTACATGTGTCCCCGGTGATCCTATTAAGTTTCCCCTCACATCCTTCGCAGATTGCCCTTGCCTCGGCCCGCTTAAGCAAGCTCCTCCATGTGAAAGCCGGCTTCATTCCCTCATCACAAACAAGACATCTATTCATCGAGCAGCCCCCTTTTCATGGCATCTTTATTCATCATTTGTATATGGTGAACCGCCTCGACCATCGCTTCACTTTTACCGTAATGAAAAAAGGTGATCGTCCCGGCAGGGTTAGCAAAGCTCCTCCCTACCCTGCCGGCAATCTGGACGAGGGCACTTTCAGAAAACACTTCATGTTCAGCACCGATCACGGCTACTTCCAACCGATCAATTGTCACGCCGCGTTCTAGGATGGTCGTTGTCAGTAATCCTGGAATCATTCCATTCCTTAGTGCCATTACCCTTTCCTTTCGATCAGGGTGCCGGGAGTGGACAATCGATAATTTTGGGGACAGTCTTTGGAACAGCGGAATGGCCTGCTCCATCACTTGAATGCTTGGAAAAAACAATAGGAAGGGGATATGCTGCTTAAGGCGTTCACTTACCCATCCGGTGATTGCGGGGGGAATCTTTTGTTGAAGGAATAGTTTTTGCCAATTGCCGGTCCACTTCATTCCAGGGACAGGAATTGGCTGACGATGATAACGGGCCGGGATTATGACGGCTTTCAATTTACCGCTTCGGTATAGCCGCTTCATTCGTTTCGAGGGTGTGGCGGTCAAATAGATGGTTGCCGCAGAATCCTTTTTCGATTTATTAACCGCATAATGCAGAGAATCGTCAATGGAGTAGGGAAACGCGTCGACTTCATCAACGATGATGACATCGAAAGCTTCAATAAAACGGAAAAGCTGATGTGTCGTGGCAACGGTCAGCGGCGAAAAGCCATGTCTATCTGCACTGCCGGCATAAAGGGGCGTGACGTCAATGGCAGGAAAGGCTTTTTTTAACCTTGGGGAGAGTTCGAGAACGACATCGGTCCGCGGTGTTGCCAAACAAATCCGTTTCCCGGCATGCAACGCTGCCTCAATCGCTGGAAATAAGACCTCCGTCTTCCCTGCCCCGCATACGGCCCATACCAGGAATTCATCTTTTCCGTTCACGGCTTCAACGACACAGTCGGAGGCATTCTGTTGACCTGCCGATAAAGTGCCTGCCCACCTCATCACATTGTCAGGAATCGCAAACTGAATGCAGGGCCCGGTCCACCTATAAAGCTTTGCACATTCACTGACCCGTCCCATCATGACGCATGAGCGGCAGTAGGTGCAATCTTGCTTGCAAATCTTGCAAGGGAATGTATAAAACAACGTTTGGTCTTTGTTACCGCAGCGTACACAATTATAACTGCCGTTCCCCGATTGCACGCCGCAAGTTTCCGAGACATACCCATTCTTGAGGTGCTCTGCGAGGAGTTCTTGGGAGAAGGGGATTTCGAAGGCCAAAAGGTGTTTTCCGGTGAGATGGTTCTGAAGTTCCAGGGAATAAGGGGGGGAAATGCTCATGTTTACCAAATTGCAACCTCCTTTTCTTAATAAATTACACTCCCCCTTATCATTCGCTTTTTACTCCCGGATTCCTTTTTACTCCATGAAAAAACGCCTTTCACTTAGTAAAGGCGTCACAGCTTAAATTTTATACCAGCCCATCCCCATTGAACCTTCTCCCAGATGCGTTCCGATTACCGGACCGAAATAGCTGATGTCGAACTCGACATTTGGGAACCGGGCTTCAAGTTCGGCTTTCCAGTCTTTAGCCTCACTTTCCCTTTTTGCATGAATGATGACGGCTTTATACTTCTCGCCGATTGCCGCGTCTTCCCCAAGTAAATCGGCAATCCGTTTCATCGCTTTTTTTCTTGTACGGATTTTTTCGAACGGGACGATGACTTTATCAACAAAATGCAGGACAGGCTTCACTTGAAGCAGGCTGCCAATCAACGCTTGGGCACTGCTTAAGCGTCCGCCGCGCTGCAGATGGGATAGGTCATCTGCCATGAAGTACGCCCTTACCGATGGTTTCATTTCTTCGAGCCTTGCCATGATTTCTTCTGCACCTTTACCATCAAGTGCCATCTTTGCCGCCTCGATCACGTAAAACCCCTGTACCATGCAGCTGATTTCCGAATCAAAGGCATGAACCCTAATCCCTTCCACCATTTCACCCGCAGATACCGCTCCTTGATACGTTCCGCTGATGCCGCTCGATAAATGAATGGAAATAACATCATCATATTCTTTTTGCAGTTCCTCGAACTTCTCGACAAACTTCCCGATTGGCGGCTGTGAAGTGGTCGGCAATTTCTCCTGCATCTTTACTTCCTCATAAAACTCATCCGCAGTTATATCAACTTCCTCCCGGTAAGCTTCATTGGAAAAAATGACATTAAGCGGCATCATATGTATATGTAAACGATCACGTATTTCCTTAGGTATATATGCAGTGCTATCTGTTACGACTGCGGTTTTCATAATAGTACCATCCTTATAAAAATTTACTCTGTATCATATTCACCATTCTATCTGAAAATACCTTTATTTGCATTAATAGCTTTCTGCATTATGAAACCAAGAATATGAATCAGTTATCCACCCAAAAAAATCCGGCCCTTCAGCACGCATTGCGGTATCTGAAGAGCCGGACTTATCGAACGCTTTAATTACTTCACTTCCACCCAGCCATTTTTAATAGCTAGGACAACCGCTTGTGTACGGTCATTCACATTCATCTTCTGTAGAATGTTACTCACATGGTTCTTGACTGTCTTTTCACTGATATATAGAGTTTCTCCGATAGCCCGGTTGCTTTTCCCGTCCGCTAAAAGTTGAAGCACTTCACATTCCCGTCGAGTCAATAGGTGAAGAGGCCTCCTGATTTCTATCGTATGTACGGAATCACGATCAGCACCCTCTTCAGCTGCTAAGCGGCGATATTCTTTAACTAAATTATGAGTCACCTTCGGATGAAGGTATGAGCCGCCTTCAGCGACTACACGCACAGCATCAATCAACGCATCTGCGTCCATTTCTTTCAAAAGATAACCTTGTGCTCCTGTTTTCAATGCATGCTGCACGTAGTTTTCATCATCATGAATGGAAAGGATGATGACTTTTGTTTCAGGGTAACGGTTCACGAGCATTTTTGTGGCTTCGACCCCATTCATGGTCGGCATGTTGATATCCATGATAACAACATCAGGTTTATGTGTTTCAACGAGGTCCATCGCTTCGCTTCCGTCATCACCCTCGGCAACAACATCAAAGGATGATTCAAAATCTAATATGCGCTTTACGCCTTCACGGAAAAGCTGATGGTCATCGATAATGATGATACTAGTCTTCAACGGCTTCTTCCTCCTAGTTTCTATTTAATATGTCTATTCTCTATAATTTATCATGGTAGGGAACTTGTATAAATACCAAAGTGCCTGCCCCCGGTTGTGAATCGATCGTCATTTCACCCTCCAGCAGCTCGACCCTTTCCCTCATTCCTACCAAGCCAAATGAACCTTCTTTTTGAATCGAAGAGTCAAACCCCTTTCCATCATCTTTGACGACGACGGTTACCATCTCCTTGGAAATGGACAGTTTAACTTGAATCTGTTTGGGGTCCGCATGCTTCAATGAATTTTGTACAGCCTCTTGGACCAGCCTGAATAATGCGACCTCCATATCGGAAGGAAGCCTTTTGACCTGTCCAAGGTTGACGAAATTCAGGTTCACGCCATTATTATAGTCTTCGGTCGTTTGCAGGTACTTTCTGAGGGTAGGTACAAGGCCTAAATCATCAAGCGCCATAGGGCGAAGGTCATAAATGATCCTGCGCACTTCATATAAAGCATTCCTTACCATGACCTTTAAACTGCGGATTTCCACTAACGCTTCATCAGGGCCTCTCTCCCGCTGCACTCGTTCTATCAAGTCTGAGCGCATCATGACGTTTGCCAGCATTTGCGCAGGACCATCATGAATTTCTCGTGAGAGCTTTTTACGTTCCTGCTCCTGGGCTTCGATTATTTTCAGGCCGAAGTCCTGTTTTCGTTTCGCTTCTTGAAGGGCTTCCCCCACAAATTTAAGATCCTGTGTCAAATAATTCTGCACTACCGATATTTGCGAAACGAGATGCACCGCTTTATCGATCGTCTGCTGAAGACCCCTTAACCTTAACTCAAGCTCATCCCGGCGATTACGGAGCTCTTTCTCCAATTGCCGGTTAATTTGTAAATCGACTTGCAGCTTATGTGCCCTTTCATAAGCATCGCGCACCTGTTCTTCAGAAAAATGGTTGAAGTGCATACTGACTTCTGAAAGCCTTTTTCGAGCAAACCTGGCTTTCGAATCCAATGCATCGCTGTCGGTTATCACAATGGCAACCCTGATTTTCACATCATCAAGCTCTTTTGATAATGACTCGAAATCCTTTCGGCATTGTTCGCCGATATCAAAGACCTCATCCTTACTCTCACTAACAGTGCTCACCATTGTTTCTAAGATCTTGTCCAATGCTTTAGCATCAACCTTTTTTATGGACATTAAGATCCCTCCACTTAAATCAAAAGACTTAAACAATTTATTGTCTTAAAGACTATGTATATGGAAAAAAGTTCTTTCCCTTTTTCATGAATGGCTAAATTTCAGGAAACTTTTGTATGAAGTAACCTTCATGAACATATTGTACCAAAAAAAGATTAAAAATACGTTAATTCCCTTTTATGATTTCCTAAAATGTACCTTTTTACTATACATCTCATATTCCCGGCCATTAAGTCTTCCTATTAAAGGCAGAAAGCTGTTTCTATTATCCTAATACAAAATATCCTTTTCAATCAAATGGGATATTCTGTTCCATTGATTATCTTATGAAATAGATGCATTTATTAAATGGCAAAATCCCTGAAATGAGAGGACGCGTTAAAGCAAAGCCAGGATAATGGCAAAGAACTCATGTTTTTCCTAAAATGTTATTCTTTTAAGAATATATGGCCAGCTAATAACAATAACAGGCAATGAAATTAATTATAACACGTACAGCTTTTTCTTATATTAAAGTTTCTTTACACATGCGGTATGTAAATGAATCGTCATTGCCAGTTTTTCCGCAAAGCCTTATAATAAATCAACTAATAGGAAGTACGAAGGTGGAATAGTAATGCTCACTCAATATTTAACGGTGGCAGGCCGCGGCGAACATGAAATCATCATTGAAAAATCCCGTTTTATTTCCCACATCGCCCGAGTTGAAACCGAAGATGCCGCACAGGCCTTTATCCAGGAAATCAAGAAAAAGCACAAAGATGCTACACATAATTGTTCCGCTTATATGATCGGGGAACAAAATCAAATCCAAAAAGCCCTCGACGATGGGGAACCTAGCGGAACGGCAGGCGTCCCTATCCTGGAAGTACTTAAGAAAAAAGAACTGAAAGACACCGCTGTTGTTGTCACACGATATTTTGGCGGCATCAAACTTGGTGCTGGCGGTCTCATTCGCGCTTACAGCAAAGCGACTTCAGAAGGAATAAATACCACTGGTGTGGTCGTAAGAAAACTAATGCGGGTCATTTCGACAACCGTCGAATATACCTGGCTTGGGAAATTGGAAAACGAATTGCGATCTTCCATTTATCAAATAAAGGAAATTCAGTACCTTGATCAGGTCAATATCCTTGTATATGTCGAGGAAACACAAAAAGAGACATATACCGCATGGATTACAGAGCTGACAAATGGTCAAGGCCATATCACTGAGGAAGAAATGATTTATCTGGAAGAGGAATTCGCCTGATAAACTACTGCATATTTTTCCTTTTTTATGCTGTAATATAATTGAAAAGAAATATTTATTTTACGAAATTATTAAATCATTGTAAAATTAGGTGTGATATATGACGAAATATAAACTGTAGGATTCGAAAAATAGCGATATATGTCTGATATTCGTTATTTAAAAGGAGAAGAAAAAGATGTCTACTACTAGGCGTGTTTATAAAATTAAAAAAACTAAGAAAAAAAGGCGAAAGAGGCTTTGGTTGTTGCTTGTTCCCCTGCTGGTACTTGGTCTGGGAGCTTCTACGTATGCTGCGACCCTGTATATGAAAGCCCAGAACGTATTCAGTGATTCTTATGACCCTGTGGAAGCATCAGCAAAGCGAAATGCAGCGATCGACCCGCTCGAAGATAATTTCTCTATCCTTTTCATAGGGATCGATGATAGTAAGGACCGTGACTTAAAAGGAAATTCCCGCTCGGATGCTTTAATTCTGGCTACATTCAATAAAGATCAAAAATCTATAAAACTATTAAGCATTCCACGTGATTCCTATGTGTACGTGCCAGCCAAAGGCGTAACCACGAAAATCAACGCGGCCCACGCAGCCGGCGGACCAAAGGCGACGATGGACACCGTAGAGGAGTTATTCGATATCCCTGTCGATTATTATGTTCGCATGAACTTTAACGCTTTCATCGATGTCGTAGACTCATTGGATGGTATCGAAGTAGATGTACCTTATGAAATAAATGAAATCGATTCACATGACAAAAAGAATGCCATCCATCTTGAAGAAGGATTACAGACCGTTGATGGTGAGGAAGCATTAGCGTTTGCACGGACACGTAAAAAGGATAGTGATATCCAACGCGGTGAACGTCAGCAGGAAGTCCTAAGGGCCATCATTGCCAAAGCAACCTCTGCCGGATCACTGACGAAATATACAGATGTAATGGAAGCTGTCGGTGACAATATGACAACGAACCTTCAATTCTCACAAATGAGAGGTTTCATAAAATATGTAACTACCGATAAAGGACTCAATCTTGAAACCATCAAACTCGAAGGTCAGGATTCTACCATTAACGGAACCTATTATTATCAGCTGAACGATACATCAGTAGCGAACACTAAGCTGTTGCTTCAATCCCACTTGAACCTGAGACCGAATGAAGGCAATCAAACTGAAGCAGTTCAATCACAAATACAAGAATAACGTGAGACCCCCACTCGTCATGAGTGGGGGTTTCCTTTTTATCTTAACTTATATGAAATGACATGCTTAGCAGACAGCCTTCAATACAGCAAAAAAAGCCACCAACCGTTTCTTTAAACGATTGGTGGCTTTTATTTATATTAGCTAATCTAGTAATCTATTTCCAAAACGGTCATGGCTTGTTTTTAAAGTTGAGCATCTTGAGCAACGGCTGGTAGTTTGAATTGACCAAGCCAATTTTCTCCACAAAAATCTCTATGATCAGCAAGAGTCCTGTCACAAGGATCAAAGCTCCCCACATCGTTGCAAATGAAAAGATTATGGCCGCTAAGCCAAAGCAAGCAGCTAAAGCGTAAATGAGCAAGACAGTCTGCTTATGAGTGAATCCCAAGTTTATCAAGCAGTGATGTAAATGGGATTTATCAGCAGCCGAGATCGGCTGTTTATTGACGACCCTGCGGATAATCGCGAAAAATGTATCCGAAATGGGAACACCCAAAATGATGATCGGTACGATCAATGAAATCATCGTAACGTTTTTAAACCCTAGCAGGGATAGAACGGCAATGATGTAACCTAAGAATAATGCACCTGTATCTCCCATGAAAATCTTTGCCGGATGAAAGTTATATTTCAAAAAGCCAAGAGTGCTTCCAATCACGATCAATGCGACCATAGCAACAAATAGGTCCCCTTTAATAAGGGCCATGGTTGCAATTGTCACTAATGCGATCGTTGAGACACCGCCTGCAAGGCCATCCAGTCCATCTATCAGGTTGATTGCATTAATGATGCTGACGATCCACAAAATTGTGATCGGTATACTAAAAACACCAAATTCAAGTGTATCGGTAAAGAACGGCAAATTGATGAATTCCACTTCAAGGCCGCCCCATAATACAATAATGAGGGCCGCCAAAACCTGGCCCAGGAATTTGGGCGCAGCTCTTAATTCAAAAATATCATCAGCCATCCCGATCAAAATGATGACAAGGGCTCCCACCAGAAGGGGCAACTGCTCCCGAAAGTCATTCATGAAAAGTAAGAAGGTAATGAAAAAACTCAAAAATATAGCTAAACCGCCCATGCGCGGCATAATTTTACTATGCACTTTTCGCTCATTCGGTTTATCGGTAGCTCCTAATTTAAAGGCCAGCTTTCCGACAAAAGGAGTCAAAAAAATGGATAATAAAAAGGCTACCAACAAGGCCCCTATTAACATCAAGAACCACCTCAATTCCACTAAAAATCTAATACCCGTATCGATCTATATGAAAACCTATATATAAATGCTTATTTTAATTTTTCATCCTCAAATAAACATTATATACGTTTTTGGCTAAAATCTCTATAGAAAAGTTGCTTTTTGCAAATTTTTGTAAATCCGACCCTATCTTTGTCAGGTCTCCGGATTTTTTTAATTCCATGGCATTGCAGATGGCCAATTTCAGCTGTTCAACATTGCCGATATCCGTAATCCAGCCCTTGCTCCGATCGGGAATCAATTCCTTTACACCTCCGACATCACTCGTGATTGCCGGAAGACCCGATCTTGCTCCTTCAAGTAAAACAAGTGGAAAACTTTCGCTTAATGAAGTCAATAATGTGATGTCCCCTAACGGGTAGATTCGTTCTAAATCTTCACGATACCCTAAAAAGTGCACATGATCGGATAATCCCTTTTCCGAGACCATCTCTTCCAGAGCAGATCTCCTGCTCCCGTCCCCTGCAAGCAACAGCTTTACATTCGGGAATTCCGATACCACTTCACTTAATGCCGCTAAAGCAAATTCATGACCTTTCACCGGTTCAAGCCTTGCAGGCATGATGACGATGAAATCATCCTTCCCAAACCCGAAATCTTCTCTTTGAAGCGGGAAAGGCAATTCCGTTTCAAAGTCAATTCCGTTTAGGATCTTTGTTATTTTTGAAGAATGGATTCCTTGATCAATCAAGTCTTGCTTAAAGCGGTCGGAAACTGCCAGTATATGATCGGCATATTGAAATGACCTTACATGAAGGCCTGTAAATAATTTCCCTTTTACGCCCTGCCCTAAAAAGTCATGATGAGGTGAACTGTGAACAGTAAGAAGCCAAGGACATTTGATGAGCCGCTTTATAAAGGCACCATATATATTCGCCCGCGGACCATGTGTATGGATGATGTCTATATTATTTAGACGGATAAAGTCCCGTAAAGGTTTCAAAATTGAAAGGTCATATTTGGATTGTTGCTTGAAAAGTTCGGTTTGTATCCCGGAAGACATGGCCCGCCGGTAAAGTTCACCTTCTTCAAATACACCAAGCAAACATTCCTCTTTATTCAATTGGTTCAGTAAGGACATAATATGAAACATTCCGCCGCCAGTTTCATTACCAGCGTTTAAATGCAAGATTCTCATCCAGTCCACTCCTTATATTCAGGAACGCTGCACCGTTCTCCTTAACCGCTTAACCTTCAAAACGAATCTTGGCAGCGCAAGCATCCGTTTCCAGCGCGAGGGTTGCTGGATCAGTCGGTACAACCATTCAAGACGCATCTTTTGCCAGATAACCGGGGCGCGGTTCACCTTTCCCGCAAGGACATCAAAGCTTCCCCCAACTCCCATGAATAACCCCTTATTGAATAGCCCATAGTGCTTGGAAACCCATTTTTCCTGCCTAGGGAATCCTAATGCAGTCAAAATGATGTCAGGTTCAAGATCCGCTATCGACTTAGGCAGGGCATCATCCTTTATATCAATGTAACCATGGTTGTATCCCACCAACTCGAGACCCGGATATGATTCTTTTACTTTCAGGGCCGCCGCTTCAATCACGCTTTCCTCTGCTCCAAGCAGGTATACCTTCAGCGCTTTTTCATCAGCGAACCGAAATAATTCATTCATCAAATCGAATCCAGTAATCCGTTCTTGTAAAGGTTGATTTAGCCATTTAGAGGCCATAATAATACCAACGCCATCCGGAGTGATGTAATCAGCCGATATAATGATGTCTTTATAATCCTGATGTTCATTCGCATACTCAACTATTTCTGGATTTGCCGTAACGATAAACGTTTTTTCCTGATTCATCAATCTTGGATAGATCATTCCATTCATGAATTCGTCCATATTGCTATCAATGAATGGTATGGATAGTATCTCAACAAACTTTTCTGTCATTTCACTTCAGCCTTTCATATGTACTATACATCTAAAGGGTGGGGTATTATTCAAGAAATTTTTTCATACACATCATAGAACGTGATTTTTGATTCAAAGGTGGTTAATCAATTGAAGTTTATAGAGAAGCAATCGTTATCCATTCTATTACTGTGCCTGCTCGTCCCATCGGCAGTTCCTCACCCTATCGCCGGTTACATGGCAACGGCGCTGATGCTCTTTTTTATCGGTATAAATAAAAAAAACCTGTTATTAATTCTATTCATTTATTTCCCTGCCCGTCCCTTATTGATGGAACTGAATAGCGGCTTAACCTATACAGGTGACCTGATCATTCTCACCTTATTCATTTCTTTGCTTATTGAAAGATTCAAAAAGAACGAATGGCAATTTTCGAAATATCATTTTACTGCGCCATATTGGTTGTTTTGTTTAATTGGTGCAGGGGCTGCACTCATAACAGGAGTGGGAATCCTCCCCATCCTATTTGAACTCCGTGCATTGCTTATTACATTCTTGCTTCTTTACATTATCGGTGAATTAAATCTAGAAAGAAAGGATATCTTTCGCTTTTTAAAGGTAATCCTAATATTTACAGTCTTACTTTGCCTGCATGGCATCGTGGAGAAAATCTTTTCACGTACGGTCCTGCTTCCCCATGCATGGGAAATGTGGAATCTTTCTCCTATAAACCGGATGAGGATTTATGGAGCACCTGCCAATCCTAATGTATTTGCCTTATACTTAAGCATCCAGTTATTCCTTAGTTTCTTTCTATTTCAGTCGCTGAAAAAATATAAATGGATCGTCTTCCTGGCAGCCATCCTGTTTTCCGGAACATTATTCCTTACCTACTCACGGGGCACGATGATAGCATTTGGGTTCTCGGCGCTTGTCTTTATGATCTGGACTAGAAATAAACCATTTCTCAAATATGCTGTAGGAGCACTTTGTCTCGGCCTGCTTCTTATTTATTACCCAGTTTTATTTGCATCAAGTAAAGTGGAGGTATCCGCATCGATTCCCATGGAAAATGTGGTAATTGGCAGCACCCCCTCTCCTGAACACGAACATGCCCTCTCCAACCGCTTTTCAGAGATGTTCTCTGATAAAACTCTGCACCAAAGTACGGAATGGGGCCGGTTATATGTCCTAATCAAAGGAATTGAAATTTTCACAGATCACCCGATAATCGGTACCGGGCTAGCAACCTTCGGAGATTCTGCCACACTTTCCTATTCCTCACCAATCTATCAGGATTATCAAATTGGTGAAAGGATGTATACCGATAATCAATATATCCAGATTCTGGTCCAAACTGGCGTATTGGGATTTCTTGCAGTCTTTGCATTCATCTTTTTCACCTGCCGTAAAATCCTAAAATCGGGAAATGGCACTTTAGCAGCGTTTACCATCTGCCTGATGTTGGCCGCATTATTAGCAGGACTTTTCTACAATATTCTCGAAGATAAATCGTTTACGCTGATATTTTACAGTTGTTTGGGAATCTGTTTACAGAAGGACATCATTTTAAAGGATTGAAAATATGCCTACTCTTTCACATGTCATTAAATCGGTCGGGCTCGTCACCATTATTGCAGCCATTGGAAAAGTCCTCGGTTTCGGTCGGGAATCGATCATAGCCGCCTATTTCGGGGCATCATCATTGGCAGATGTTTTTTTCGTGGCAAGCCTCATACCAACCATTCTTTTTACGGCTCTCGGCAGCGGTCTTCAGGCCGGCGTTATCCCGATTTACTTGGAAAAGAAAGCGGACAATCCGGTGAAAGCTGATGAATTCATCAGTGTTTTAGGCTCTTTCTTTATGCTGGTAGCCGGAGTCCTGACCATTGCCTGCATGATTTTCATAAAGCCGCTCGTCATGTTGACAGCCCCGGGTTTCTCTGAGTCTGAGCTTGCCCTGACGGAGTCACTGACCCGGATCATGCTGCCAAGTTTACTATTTTTCACGCTTTCATACATGGCGACGGGGGTCCTGAATGCGAATAAGCGTTTTATTCTGCCGGCACTCACTTCAACTGCACAAAACACGGTCATTATAGCAGCCACTGTATTGTTCGCTGCTCCGTTTGGGATTGAAGGATTGGCTTGGGGCTTTTTATTCGGTGCAGCAAGCCAGTTCCTTATTCAATACCCATCATTGAAGAAATACGGAATCCGGCCCATCGTCGCTTTCCTGCCCCATAAAAGGCAGATCGTTCAAACACTGTACACCTTTTATCCAATCATCATCGCCGCTTTGGCGATCCAGTTGAATAGTGTCGTCGATCGGATTATTGCGACTTCGCTCGAAACAGGGAGCGTATCGGCACTGAACTATGCGAATCGCCTGCTGTGGCTGCCATTAAGCATTGTCCTCACGCCTCTGATTACCGTATTGTATCCTTCAATCGTCGAGCGTGCACTTATAAGCTATCGATCTTTCCTTAATTTGACCTTAAAGGGAGTGAAGTCGCTATTATTTTTGGCTATTCCTTTCATGGTCGTCATGTTAATCAGTGGAAACAGCTTAATCACTCTGGCTTTCCAGCGCGGGGCCTTCGATGCTTCAGCAACCGAGGTGACTTATAGGGCATTCATCTTTTATTCAGCTTACCTCCCGTTCTTTGCACTGCGGGATTATCTGATGAACGCTTTCTACGCCTTGAAGAAAACGAAAGTGGCTATGTATTCCTGCCTGGTTGCCGTATTACTTAACGTCCTGCTCAGCTGGGTCCTATCACGATATCTCGGCGTCGGCGGAATCGCTTTAGCATCTGGCATTTCCATGCTCCTGCAATCTCTCTACCTTTTCGGCTACCTATGGCTAAAGACAGAAAGAACGGACAAGGCCGCTTTCACGGATGTTTTTCAGGAAAGCAGCAAGCTTGCCATCATCGGAATCATCATTTACGGACTCGCTCTCTGGATCCATCCGTTAACCATGACGTTACCCATCATCATGGAATTAGTGATCATCTCGCTGCTCGTATTCGGATTATATCTTGCATTATCCATTCTTTTTAAAGTAAGCAGCCTGCAAGCGGTGAAAAGGATCAGGTCATCCAAGTAATTCATTAGAAGAAGGAGTGCCATTATGAACATTTTAATCACGACCATTTTCAACTACCCTCATGAAGGAGGGCTATCGAGCCATATCACTACGTTAAAAAAGGGTTTAATGTCACGGGGCCATGACGTGGACATATTATCTTTCTCTCAATTGCCACCTTTCAAGAGGAAGATGCTCGCCCAAGCTCCAGGATTTTTACTAAATAAAGTAAAACAGGGGAGCGGCCAGCTTTTCAATGACCGGCAACGCCAAAAATTATTGGCTTCATCTATTAAAGCCTTGAAAAAGAACTATGATGTCATTAATGCACAAGACATTTTCGCAACGCTCGCCTCCATCGAATCCGGGATACCAACGGTGCAAACCGTCCATGGGTATTATTCATTCGAGGCAGTCAGCAGGGGCGCCCTTCTTCCGGATAGTGAAGAAGATTTGATCATTCGGGAGCTGGAAAGGAAAGCTTATCAGTCAGCTGCAAAAGTGGTGACGGTCGATCGAAGGATCAAAGACTATATAAATCATTTGGCACATATAGAGGCGGATACGATCAAGAACTTCATTGACGTATCTGCTTTCAAACCGGAAATGGCAAAGCGGGAGCAAACCCGTCGGGACTTTCAAATACCCCTACATAAAAAGATGATTTTCGTTCCGAGAAGAATGACGGAAAAGAACGGTGTCATCTACCCGCTCCTTGCTCTGCCGGAGGTGCTGGAAAATCATCATGAAACGGTATTGGTCTATGCAGGTACAGGGGAACAGCGAAGCCGGCTTGAGGAAACGGCAGCCAAGCTCAAAATTTCAGATTCCGTACTTTTCCTGGGCTCAGTGCCATTCGAGAAAATGCATAATCTCTATGAAACATCAGACATCGTACTCATCCCTAGCGTTCATTCCCACGGGGTGGAAGAAGCGACTTCCATTTCTGCATTGGAAGCGATGAGTTGCCGCTCACCCGTGATTGCAAGCGCAATCGGAGGTTTAAAGGAAATTCTCATTGATGGTGAAGATGGTCTGTTAGTGGAGGAAAAAAATAAGGAAGCACTGGCACAAGCCATCTCCATTCTGCTTAAAGACGCTGAATATGCAACAAAGTTAGCTGCGAAAGCAAGATATAAAATGGAAAGCGAATACTCCCACCTTTCAGCTGCCGAGCGGTTTGAGAAAGCTTATGATGAAGTGCTGAACTAAAAAAAGCAGACCCGAACCCCGGGTCTGCTTTTCACTTTCATACCATTGCGGAACTACGCCTTTTCATTTGTTCTTCACGGTATTTTTTCTGTTCTTGTTTAGACATGGCGTTATATTCTTTTAAGAATGCTTCATATTGCGGCATTACTTCGTTCATGGCACCGTATGCCTTTAACTCTCCATACTCAAGCCATAAAGCCTTTTGGCAAAATTTCTTCATCTGACCGATTGAATGGCTGACAAAGAACATCGTTTTGCCTTTTTCCTTAAATTCGTTCATTTTCTCCAAACACTTTTCAGCAAAGTTTTTATCCCCGACTGATAAGGCTTCATCAATAATCAGGATATCTGGATCGATATGCACGGAAATGGAAAAACCAAGCCTGGATTTCATGCCGCTTGAGTAGGATTTCACCGGTTGGTCAATGAACTTGCCAAGCTCTGAAAACTCGATGATCTCGGGCTCAAGTTCTTTGATCTGATTTTTGTCGAATCCGAGCATCAGCATTTTCAGTTCGATATTTTCTCTGCCCGTCAACTGGTTATTCAGTCCCGATGCAACGGCAATCAAAGCTGTTTTCCCGTTAGTTTGGACATTTCCGTCCGTTGGCGGGATAATGCCTGCAATAATATTGGACAATGTGGATTTCCCTGATCCGTTGACCCCGACAAATCCTATTACATCGCCCTTTTCAGCTTCAAAACTTACATTCCTCAGAGCAAAATACTCTTCCCCATAGCTTTTGGGCAAAAGGAGATCCAATAATTTTTCCGAGTTTTTATTATATAATTTATATTTTTTCGTTATATCTTTGACTATTACCGATTTTTCCAACTTTTCTCACTTCCAGTTTACTTAAAGTCAACAAAGCGATCTCTAAACCTGACATGCAGCGAGGAACCTATCAAAAACAAGATGATAACGACTGCCCAGAAATAAAGCGTATATTCCCAATGCTCTATTAGATACCATGATTCCCCCAACAATGATGCTCGATACCCCTCCACAATATAATATAGGGGATTCAGCTTCATGATGTTGACTATGACAGGATGGTCCTTAGCATCCATTACCCAAAGGATTGGTGTTAAATAAAACAAGACTTTCATTAAGGACACGATTATATTATGAACGTCACGAATGATGGTTGATAATGTTGAAGAGATTAACCCAAACGAAAATAACAGCAAGACCGTCGCAACAATATAATACGGCAG
Source organism: Brevibacillus sp. JNUCC-41 (assembly GCF_014844095.1). Classification (NCBI taxonomy): domain Bacteria; kingdom Bacillati; phylum Bacillota; class Bacilli; order Caryophanales; family Bacillaceae; genus Peribacillus; species Peribacillus sp. JNUCC41. The sequence goes on from NZ_CP062163.1 coordinate 1,550,789, forward strand.
CTGCAAGATATAGACTGTTGGGAGGTATCCAGTAAAACCTAATAG